>NZ_JACJQO010000001.1:0-300000 GCF_014696715.1 Pseudanabaena sp. FACHB-2040 | reverse complement strand
ACCGAATGGGGCGACGCCGATCTAGATCCGCCCGTCTCGGAGAACAAGCGCTTCTTGCGGGAAGAGATGGACTTGGAGGGGTATCGGCGGCTACTTGCGATCGCATCCCTCGATGGCCTGGTAGAAGCTAGCCGTATGTCGCGCATTTTAGGTGGGGCCAGCAATGAAGTGCAGGCTACGCTCATCCGGGTGCTGCTAGAGGAATATGGCAATGGCCGCCTATCGCGCAAGCACTCTACCTTTTTTGCCAAAATGATGGCAGAACTAGACCTCAATACCCAGCCTGAGGGCTACTTTGAATTAGCTCCCTGGCAGCTGCTGGCTAGCATTAACCACAACTTCTTGCTAACTGAATGTAAGCGCCACTTCCTGCGCTACAACGGCGGCCTGACCTACTTTGAGATTGCAGGCCCCTCCATCTATACCGACTATCTCATTGCAGCCCAGCGGCTGGGACTCAGCAACGATGCCTCAGGCTACTGGGAACTGCACATTCGAGAAGACGAGCGGCATGGCCAGTGGATGCTGCGAGATGTTGCCCTGCCATTAGCCGACCACTATCCCGAAAATGCTTGGGAGATCGTGCTGGGCTATGCCCAGGAGAAGTACATCGGTGATCGGGCGGGCGATGCCATCATCCAGCGCATCAAGCAGGCCCAATCTCCCCTGCCTCGAGTGCAGTCACAGCCAAGTTTCTAACCTCTAAATCTAATTCCTACTATGAAAGAAGTGATGTTGGCCTCAACCGACACGATTGAGGTACCTTCGCCGAATACAGTTTTCTTTTGCCCTGAGGAATCCCAGTTCTACGCTCAGTGCTTGGAAAAAATGGTGCTGCCTCAGTGTGCCTCCGGTGAGTCGGTTGTAGAGTTTGGGGCCGGAGACGGTAGCCCAGTTATCAGCGCTCTCCTCAAAAGCAGCTTCAAGGGCCTAATCCAGGGCTATGAGCTCAACGCAGCTGCCTGTAAGCTGGCCCTTTCCAGAATTCAGCAGTATCGGTTAGACGAGCAGTATTGGGTTCATAACAGGTGTTTCTTCACTAACTCTCCCTCAGAAGCTCAATACCTAATTGCTAATCCGCCCTACCTGCCCGCTCCTGACAATGAGCTATACATGCCGTCGCTCCACGGTGGCGACGATGGTGCAACTATCACCAAGCAGCTGTTAACTAAAGGCTGTGAAAACGTGATGCTGATGATTTCGGCCTACTCTAACCCGATTGATACGGTCGATCATGCGCTCAAGTTTGGTTATCAGGTAGTTGACTTTATGGTGTCGCCCTTAAAGTTTGGCTACTACAGCTGTGAGCCCAAAGTGAAAAACACTATTTCTGAGCTGCAGCGCAAGCGCAAAGCCTTCTTCTCTGAGAATATTTACTTCCTAGCCGGAGTTCTCTTCCAGAAGAAAAACGCGACTAACTCCGACCTGTCAACTGAACTGCTCAAAGTCATGACAGTCCTATAACCCCCTCTACTTCTCGTTCCCAGGCTCTGCCTGGGAATACCCCCTACGGGGCTCTGCCTCGCTAAACCCAGTGGCAAAGCCGCTGGAACTGTTGCTCAAGCTCAGCTTGGGCAACAGTCGTTTGTATCGGTATCGAAATTTAATGCTTTGCCCCTATGACAGAGGAAGCACAAACCCCCAGTTTGTTATCACAGGAGTGCGCTAGAGAGGAAACAATGATTCAACCTTGGATGGTAATTGGCGGAGTAACCTCTGTCGTGGCGTTGGGAACGTTCCTGTTTCGGCCTCGTGATATCTTTTGGGCTGCCCGACTCGATCGCCCCAACTGGCTCTTTTTCGAACCGGCCATTCCCTTCATTTGGACCGTCATTTTTATCTGCGGAGCGGCATCAGCAGTTGTGGCTTGGCAGCAAGACCCTGGCAGTCTCCAAACTTGGCTCTTAATGGCCCTATATCTGTTGGTAGAAGTGCTGACTGTATCTTACATTCCGGCCACGTTACGCACTCGCAGCCTCGCTGTTGGCACTGCTCTAGGCGGGGCAGGCTTTGTTTTGGGAGTCGTCCTGACATTTTTAGTGTGGCCCAGCTCTAACCTGGCAGCGCTGCTGTTGCTGCCCTACCTTCTCTGGAGTCCGATTGGCACCTACACCACGGGGCGAATGATTGATTTGAATCCCGAGGCAGTTTGACCTCAATTCTTTTAATGAAAGCTAGCCCTTCTGCTGAGAAGAGCTTCTCTTTAAGGAGAGGCTTAAACCCGTTAAGAGTCAAAGCATGACAGTAGTTTGAAGTGGCGATTGCCCTTCAGTCAAGAATTTAGAGCTT
Organism: Pseudanabaena sp. FACHB-2040; assembly: GCF_014696715.1. NCBI lineage: Bacteria > Bacillati > Cyanobacteriota > Cyanophyceae > Pseudanabaenales > Pseudanabaenaceae > Pseudanabaena > Pseudanabaena sp. FACHB-2040. Next base: position 297,711 of record NZ_JACJQO010000001.1, on the reverse strand, counting down.
TAACTTGATAGCAACCGTCGAGATTGATTAACTAAGGAGAATGGCTATGGGCGCTCGTTACTTCGCTTTAATTGCTGGAGTTTTGTACATTCTGGTCGGCCTTATGGGATTTGTTCCAGGCATGGTCGCTCCCCCCGGGACAGGGCCAGATTTGGCAGTAGACACTGGGTATGGCTACCTGCTAGGAATTTTTCCGATCAACCTACTGCACAACCTTGTGCACTTGGCAGTAGGTGTTTGGGGACTTACTTCTTACCGAGGCTATGGGGCGGCCCGAGCGTTTGCTAAGGGTCTAGCGATTTTCTATGGGGTCTTGGCTATTATGGGACTCATTCCTGGGCTCAACACAACCTTTGGCCTAATTCCTATTTTTGGCCACGATGTTTGGCTTCACGCCCTAACAGCCCTGGTCGCTGCCTACTTCGGCTTTTCAAAGCCTCAGAGAAATCAAAGGATGGATTATCGTGACCGAACTGCCGTAAGCAGCCGCGATCGCTACTAACTTTTGCTGCAAGACCTCTGCCATACGGGAATTACCACTCGTATCTATCCCTATTTCTTGACTGGGTTTGTCAGGATTGAAACAGGGTTTTTATTTGGCCTTTTGTTTAAGGGGAAAATAGCATGTTTCCATTTTTTGGCATGCCCTGTTGGGGAACTGAACCGATGAATCAGCGCTCCTACCAGGAACGCAAGTTGCGCTTTATGAAATGGGTGCGCGATGATCTAGAGACTCGTTTAGCCGGGGTAAACGCTACCATCGCAACCCTGGAGCGGCAGCTAAGCAACGAAGAAACCACAGTCTAGAACTAAAACTGCGGTTTAACGTTTGATTTACTGGTTAGCCAGTATTCTCAATAATGGGGCAGATGGATGCGTCCGCTTGGACTAGTCCTTCTGCCCCATCGATTAAGGCCAGTAGTTCTTGCCGCAGCAGGGAAAGCTGAGCCATGCGATCTTCAATCTGCTGCACCTTTTCCTGCAAGGTCTGCTTGACCTCGTGGCAGGGCCGCTGCCCCTGATCATGCACGTCGAGAATGTGGTGAATCTCCTGCAGGCTCAGACCTAACCCTTGGGCACGCTTTATGAAGGCTAGGCGGGTTAGCGCATTGGGCTTAAACAGCCGAAACCCGCCGGAGGTTCGACCTGTGGCCTGCAGTAGGCCCAGTTCTTCGTAGTAGCGAATAGTTTTAATCAGAACCTGGCTCTGATGGCTGAGTTCACCGATGCGAAGCAGATTAGAGTCAACGGCAACCATAGTCAGGCAGCTAAACAAGGGCAAGAGCTACTGCGGCCCTTCTGACCCTATTGTAGAGGCCCCGCTAGCTTCTAGCTTTGGGGACGATTTGGCTATTCGTCTACCCCATGGCTTGAGTACCGAAATGGCTACAACAGCCAGCAGACATGCTACCTGAATCGCTCCTCCGAGCATGACACCTCGCTGATCAAACACATACAGAGGATTTTGCAGCGCCTGCAGCCGCTCAGCTTCGGAGATGGACGCCATCGCGTTAAGCCAAGGCCCTAGCCAGCTTGTGCCTGTGACGATCAGAGTAACGGTTGCCACCCATTTCACAATCACCCAGTAGTGCTTGGTAAAGCCCCAAATTGTTAGCCAGGAAAGCAACCCACCTGTGACCAGCGACAGCACAGCCGTCGGAATCACAACCCAGTCATCCATAAACTTTAGAACTGAGTTGATGGCGTAGATCTCGTCGCCATTGGCTGTGTTTCGCTTAACGATTGCGATCGCAACCAGCGAAAAAACCGTTCCCAACCATAGCCCAGCCGAAATCACATGAACCGACAACAGCCAGTTCTTAGGCCTGACACTTAACTTTTTCATAAGCACGCTCCTCAAGCATCTCTGTAGTTGCCAAGAATCAAAAGTTAATTAGCTAGCTAATCATTAGCTTCCTAATTAATTTATCACAGAGACTCCCTCCAGGCTTTAAGAGCTACTCTGTCCTCATGGCGAGCCTAGAACAAAAAGCCAAAATCTCTCAAACGCTCATCCCCCCCTTACCCTTCACCCTTCACCCTTCACCCCTCATCCCTCAAACATCGCCCTCGTCCCCGCCTGCAGCTTCTGCAAAAGCTCAATCAGCGTTGTCTTCTCACTGTCCGTCAGCTCTCCCATCAGCCCCGTAGTGCGGCAGAAGTGATCGGGCAGCATCCGGGCCAGCAGGTCTTGCCCTTTTTCAGTGAGATGGACGCTCAGCATTCTGCGATCGCTAAGGCAAGGTCGTCGCTCTACCAACCCATCACGCTCTAGCCCATCTAGCAATCCTGTGATGGTGGCGCGGGTAACGCCTGACCGCTCAGCACATTCGGAAGGCGTGAACCCCTGCTCAGGAGCTTGAGATAGCTGCATTAGCAGGGTAAATTTGCCCATTGATAGGCCGTAGCGAGCAAAATGGGTTTCTAGGGCGGTTTGCACATCGGCGGTGGTGCGCAAGAAGGCTAGGCAGGCTTCAACTGAAGGGATATCTAGCTCTGCATACTGCTGGGCCAGGTTTTGGAGGGCAAGACGGTCAACGACGCGATCGACAAAAGGACGCAAGGTGGCCACAGGCTTACTCTTTAAGTTAGGCGGCTGACTATACGGTAGCTTATAGGGTGAAGCTAATTGGAGTCTTCATCGGACGAGGGCTTGAGGGCATGAACAATAAAAGTAGACTGTGCGATCGCAATCCCTGTGGCAGTCCCAGCTAAAGTCACTCGGGCGCGAAACTGATTCAACTGATCGAGTCTTTGAGTTTCAATAGAAGGGCGAAAACTGCCTGGAACCTGCCACCAAGCGGCGTAACTATCAAACAAGAAGCCCATCGGCAGGCTGAAGAGATAGCCCAATACAGTAAACGCTAGGGCTGTTGGTAGGGTCAACCCCAGATTGCGAAAAAGCAGAGATCGCATAGCAGAGGATTATAGGGTTCGCCCTCCCAAACTAAATTTTGGGCTGCTGCACTGAAAGATTGCCTTGTGACGATTTAGCAAGTGTCTATAACGATTTAACCCCCCTTAGAGGAATTGGAAGAAATGAGGGCGATAAGAGCAGGGCATTCTCTCTTTGAGATGCCTGCTCAGTGTCTATGCTGGAGGAGAAGGGCCAAAGGGACAGTATGGACAGACGCCGCTTTTTAACTCTCTCAACGGCCGTAACCGGAGCGATGCTGCTGTCGCAATGTTCAATCCCTTCGCAGCGGCCTAACCGCCTGCTGAAAAGCCAGTCAGGGCAGCTCTCTATTGATCTTGCGGCCAGCCCGACTGCTGTGAATTTGGTTGGGATGCGATCGCATCTCCTAGCCTACAACCAGCAGGTACCCGGCCCTCAACTGGAGGTTAGACCCGGCGATACGGTTGAAATTCGCTTTACCAACCAGCTAGATACCCCCAGCAACCTGCACTTTCACGGTCTGCATCTGCCGCCCACAGGTGAGGCTGACAACCCCCTGAGAATGGTTGCCCCCGGCGAAACCGCACTCTACCGCTTTACCATTCCCGCCGATCACCGGGCCGGAACCTTCTGGTACCACCCGCACCACCACGGCAATGTTGCATCTCAGGTAGCAGGCGGCTTGGCGGGGCTGCTGGTCGTGCGAGGAGATTTAGACGAGATTCCTGAGATTCAGGCGGCTCAAGAAGCCTTTTTGGTGCTACAAGACTTTGATCTAAACTGGCGCGGTCAGCTCCAAGAGCCTATGCCGATGTTCCGTATGTGGGGTCGGGAAGGCAATCATATCAGCATCAATGGACAGGCCCCGCCCACGCTGCCACTGCCTCAGTCTGGGCTGCTGCGGCTGCGATTGCTCAATGCTTCACCCTCTCGTGTTTACCGGCTGCAGCTAAAAAAACATCCCTGGCACCTGATCGCGACAGATGGGGGTGCATTGGGCGAACCCGTGGAAACCGATGAGGTGGTGCTGGCCCCTGGCGAACGGGCAGAGTTACTGGTTCCCGGCACTCGAGAGCCCGGCACTTACGAAATTGTGAACCTGCCTTATGACCGGGGCACGATGGACATGATGAGTGGGAGGATGGGCCACGGCATGATGGGCAGTGGCAGGATGGCTCACTCGTCCGCTCAGGCCGAGCCGATTCAAGTAGCCCGTCTGACTTACCAGGCCGGAGCTGCGGCCGTCCCTTTACCGAAGGCCCTAATTCTAGTGGAGTCTTTGCCAGAGCCAGAGATCTCACGCGAGTTTGTCCTAGATCACGGCATCGATGCCCAGACAGGGCAGCCCTTTTTGATCAACGGTCAGGCGTTTGACCACAGCCGAGTAGACGCACAGGCCAAACTGGGCAGCGTAGAAGACTGGTGGATTATCAACAAGGCTGGGCTAGATCATCCCTTTCATCTGCACACCAACAGCTTCCAGGTGATTAGTCGCGATCGCAAGCCAGAGCCTTACCGGGCTTGGAGAGACGTGGTTAATGTGCGGGCCTACGAAGTGGTGCAAATTCGGGTGCCGTTTCGCGATTTTGCGGGTAAGACCGTGTTCCACTGCCATGTGCTAGACCATGAAGACCAGGGCATGATGGGCATTGTGGAAATAGCGGCTTAGCAGAAAACTGCAAGCAGACAGGAGGGTTCCAGTCAAAAGATTGGCCCCTTACCCCCCTGAATATCTTGGTTTCCCCCTTTATGGTTGAGAAGTCACCAGGAGACAGCCCAAACGGTCTCCTTCAACCCTAGAGGATGTGGATTATGACTCCCTTTGCCCTAAACCAAATCAAGGCTGAACGGCTTATCCTAGCTCTCCTCGCTACCTTTCTCATGGTTGACAACATTCCCCACCCTGGCTTAGGCCCCAGCTTGATTGAGGTGAGCCTGCAGCAGGTCAGAGGGCTGGCCGATTGAGGGTGCGTTTAAGGCACCAACCGGGCGAATTTCTTCTTGCCCACCTGAAGCACTTTGCTAGTTAGCTCATCTGGAGTTTCAAAGGTCTGATCTACGCTAGTGACCTTTTCTCCATCCAGCTTGACCGCCCCCCCCTGAATCTGACGACGGGCTTCGCTGCCGCTAGCACAGAGATTGCTAGCCCCCAAAATGTAAAACAGCTTGGCCGGAAACTCAATGCTTGAGAGCGAAAATTCAGGCACTCCCTCTGCCGGATCGCCTGTCCCCTGCACTAGACTGAGCGCGGCCTGTTGGGCCTGCTGAGCTGCCGCTTCTCCATGAAACTGACGGGTCACCTCTAGAGCCAGCAGCTTTTGACGATCGCGTGGGGCCTCCGGCAGCGAGTCGAGCGGCAGCTTGGTCAGCAGCTCAAAGTAATTGTGAATTAGGCTATCAGGGGTTTTCTCTAGCTTGGAGTACATCGAGAGCGGATCTTCCAGTAGGCCGACGTAGTTACCCAACGACTTAGACATTTTCTGCACGCCGTCAGTGCCTAGCAGCAGCGGCAGCAGCATACCAAACTGCGGCTCCATGCCAAATTGGCGCTGCAAATCGCGGCCTACGGCGATATTAAACTTCTGGTCGGTGCCGCCCAGCTCAATATCAGACTCCACCGCAACTGAGTCGTAGCCCTGCATCAGCGGGTAGAGAAATTCGTGCAGAAAGACTGGGTTACCTTTCTCGTAGCGCTCAGAAAAGCCCTCTTTAGCCAGCATTTGGCCGACGGTCATGCTAGAGAGCAGCTCCAGAATTTTGCCCAAGTCCAGGCCCAAGAGCCATTCAGAGTTGTAGCGAATTTCTAGCCGTCCGGGCGTATCGAAATCGAGGATGGGCCGCACCTGCTCCAGGTAGGTTTGAGCATTGGCCTTAACGTCGGCCTCTGTCAGCTGGCGGCGCACCTCAGACTTGCCGGTAGGATCGCCAATGCGGGCAGTAAAGTCGCCAATAATCAGCACAGCGGTATGCCCTGCATCTTGAAACGCCCGCAGCTTACGCACCGGAATGCTGTGGCCTAGGTGAATCTCGGCCCCGGTTGGGTCGATGCCCAGCTTTACCCGCAGGGGCCGATCGGCGCGCTGCAGCCGTCGCACCAGGTTTTGCTGCGGATCATCAGCATCAGGCTGGTCGGGAAAGACCTCGGTGATGCCCCGGTAAATCCACTGGAACTCATTGGGGATAGCGCTTTGGGGGGCTGAGAGGGCAGACGATTCCGGCATGATGATAGCGCTAGACGTGGGTTGGGTGTGAGCTAGAGGGGTTGGGTTGGCCAGCTTCCTATTCTCGCAGAAAAATTACCGAAGGGGCACGTTCTGCCGCTGGGGATGTCGTTGGGAGTGTTTTTTGAAGGAAGTGCGATCGCACTTCCTTCAAAAAACACCTCCATTGGTAGCGAGTACACTCATCACCGTGAAACTTTACATATAGAGCAAAATAAATGAAGATGACAGCAGTCTGCTCAAGGGATAGTTCTCATGGAGCTACTGAAGGAAGCCAATGCGCTATTTCAGAACGCTGACTATACAGTGGCCACTTTCGAAAAGCTGGTAGAGCTACAAAACCGAGCTGTTGGAGTTGAGGTCACGCGCATAGGGGATTTGATAGAAGCTTTTCTCACCCAGGCCCCGCTAGATGTCGTGATGGAAATAACTAAGCCCAATCCAAAGTCGCCTTTGTCTGGATGGGGGCTTTGAGGAACCGCCAAAGCATTTTTGGGCAATACACTAAAACTTGTGGACTGAGTCGAGCCTTGGCAAAACCCAACAACCCTCTTTGGTTTCGGTGTTGGGTTTCACTTTGTACTCCTAACAGAAGCAAGCTATAAGCTAGCCTACTTTAATGCCTGTTCAAGGGGTGTAAGCTAACCGGAGACTCAGCCAGTTGACGTTGTCTTAAGCTTTTCAAGTCTCCAGCTTTCTGACCGCAGCTAGCCCTAGCCAAAACCAACTCTTTTGCTCTTGCTTTTGGCTTTGCTTTTGCCCTTGCTTTCGCCCACTTCGACCAGCGCTTCCTGAAACAGGTTGTGCAGGTGTAGGGGCACGCTGGCAATTTCGGGCAAGCCTGGCTTGAGCGGCTTCTCAAAGGTTCTTAGCAGGTCGTCGAGATCGGCCTTTAGGTTAAACGTAGGACGGGCGAGGGCTCTCTGCAGTGCCGGCTCCAGCGGGCCTGGAAACTCATGAGCTAAGCGATACCAAACATAGGCGTTAATAGCGCCCTCCTTCAGGTACTTCAGCAGCAGCTTGTCCAGCGTTTCTGCAGCCTCCTCGCTGCCCTCCGACAATAGCTGAGTTAACCGGCCATAGTCGGTCAAGAAGGATTGGCCCCAGCGGGGATGCACCAGCACTGTCACCTGTTCTGCCCTACGTAACGGATCGGGCAGAGCTGTTTTAGGCATCACCATTTTCAGCGTCTTTTGGCCATCTAGCAGCTGCTTGGTGACGGCTTCATCAGCTCCTAGTTCTGCCGCCGATTCGGCAATTTCTGCCTCAGAGACGCCTGCCTCTGCCGCCATCTCACTGAGGGTTTTATTGCTATCGACGCCTGCTGCCTCCAACCGGCGCTGGGTTGCTATTTCTTGAAACTCGGCCAGCTTCTTGTCTAGCTCATAGCCCGACAGGGTAATTTCATCCCCCTCAAAGAAATCAATAAATTCCTGGTGGTAACGCTCTACAGATAGCCAAGCCTCTTCCATCAGGTCGGGGGCATCGCCATAGAGGTGCTGATTGAACTGGTCTTTGAAAGTACCAATGGCTACCGCCAGCTTCGGCTTGCCCAGCTTGCCCAACAGCTGAATCGGCCCAGAAAAAATCCAAGATGACTCATCTAAAGGCGAGATTCGGGTTTGAACAATCTCTCCCGGCTTGAGCCGTACTAGCTTTTCTGGGGCCTGCAGTCCGTTTGGTCTCACTCGGTATTGCTTCTCCGTCAGCCAGTTCATCAACTCAAATTCCTCAGAATCTACGCTGAGAACAGTAAATAACCCATTGAAACTGCGCTGCCAGCTCTCTACTAGAGCTTTATCGGCTTCTGAAAGATCTGGGTAGCTTTGAATAAATAGATTGAGGGGAGTTTGATCGCCGACCTGCCCTTCGGTCGAAAACATATCAATGACCAAGTCGTTCCGGCTAATGCCCTGCAGCTGGGTCTTAGACCACTTCGCCATTTGGTCAGCGCTATAGGCCTCTAGCGCTGTCGCTGTTTCACCTTCAGCGTCGAGCACAAAGTCCCACAATGCTTGCTTCAATTCCCTGGAGCGTTCTAAACGGGCGTCCACAGTTAAGCCTCAATCGCGTTAATTCTCATGAGCCTATGGATTGAAAGTAATCCTTGGCAACTATCTGAGGGATGAAAAATAGGCCAGATTAAGTGGGCTGCTGTGCCCCGTTCCGCCAGACCAGCTTGACTCGCAGATTGCCCTCAGATCCAGATTTGGAAACAATGGCCCCAGCTTCAGCATCGATTTTGATACCAAACTCCAGCTCAAACTCTGAAGGTTTTTGGGGCAGCTGGTTAATAGTCTCAGTGGTCCGATTAGCCAAGGTCTGGATGGCTCCCATCGCCTGACTAAGGGCTTGGGCCGATTTGGTTGCCAACTCCATCGTATTAAGCCCCCCTGCCCGCATCACCCCCTGCGCGCCGCTAATTTCAAATAAGAGAATTGATTCTTCTGTGGAACCTGAGGTGTGGATAATATCGCTCATAAACTTTGCTACGAGAACCTTGATAGAGCGCGGAAAGATGTGAAGCCATTGTAGAAAGCCGATTTGATCAAAAGCTAACAGAGCTGAGCAGGTTCACTGGTTTCAAGGGCTGCAGCAGACTCAAGGGCCGCGTCTGTGACAGGGGCCGCTCGGTCACAACTGGCGGCTAGCTGAGTCTGAATGAAAGCTTCAAACTGGCTCATCAAGCTTGGATCACGCCAGCCTTTCTCCACCTCCTCCCACATTAGCCTGAGAGAGTTCGTTGGAGAGAGCGCCAGCTTATAGGGCCGTTCGTTGGTTAGCGCATCGTAAATATCGAGCAGCTGAAACACCCTAGCTAATAGGGGGATTTCCTCGCCGCACAAGCCGTCTGGATAACCGCTACCGTTCCACCGCTCATGGTGGTGCCGGATGATAGGAACGACGCCCTGCAGGGTCTTCAAAGGTTTGCAGATGCGCTCGCCAATGAAAACGTGCTGCTGCATGATGGTTTGCTCTTCTGGCGATAGCGGGCCTGATTTGAGCAAAATGGCGTCTGGTATGCCAACTTTGCCGATGTCATGGAGATACCCGGCCCAGCCAAGGCTGCGAATTTGACCCCGCGAGAGGTTCAGGTAGGTGCCAAAGGCCTGCCCTAGCGCCATGAGCCGTTCGCAGTGATCGCCCGTATTGGGGTCGCGGCACTCAATGGCGCGAGCAATCGAAAGCAGCACCTGCTCAGTATGGTCCAGGTCTTCATTGAGTCGTTTCTGGTGAACCAGAGACTTGACTCGGGCAGTCAGTTCAGCTTGGTCAAAGGGCTTGGTCAAAAAGTCATCTGCCCCGGCCTGAATGCCTTCTAAACGAACCTGGCGCTCATTAGAGCCGGTGAGAAAGACTACTGGAATTAAGCGGGTGGATTCATTCTTTTTGAGCTGCTTACAGACTTCGAAGCCGCTCATACCGGGCATCATGACATCTAAAAGAATCAGATCGGGGCAGGTTTCTTGAACTAGCTCCAGAGCCTGGGGACCGCAATCTGCTTCTACGACGTCATAGCCTTCTAGCGCCAGTAAGGTCGCTGCAGCCATGCGACTAGGGTAGTTGTCGTCAACGATTAAGACCCTGGCGGGTACGGCATCAAAGTGGCTCACAAGTTGAAATCCTATAGCAGAGTGGAAAACGTCAACCCAGTGATGTTTTTAGGGTTAGATCTGGGCGCTGCCCCTCCTCGTTTAGGGGCTGAGAAGCCGGCAGTATAGAGCTACCCTGCTGGCTTCACTACGGTTTTGCAAAGGCTGACAGGTTTTTCTATTTTGGGGGTAAATGGGAAATCATTTTGTATAGATTCAACCTCTGGCAGGGCTGGTATATGGCAGGATTGAGCGCTTGCAGCGGAGCAGACCGTTTGCTGATGAGCTTGATAGGGGCTTGTCAAGTTTGGCCAGGGGGAGACAGCCAGCGCTTACGCCAGCGCGAGGTGGACTCTAGCGGCGACGTCTCTTGTTCTTGCTGCCGTCGGGCCCGAATGACTGCGGGTGAGTCAGTTAATGTCGGATCTCGGTAGGGTATGGCAGCTTTGCTTTTTAGGTGCTCCTGTTCTTGTTGGGAAAGGGGACGTAAGCCGGTAGCGATATGGCGGGCTAGGGTGCCGGGCCAGCGACGGCCGGTCGCCTCAATGGGGCCAATATTTAGCCCTGCCAACAGAACAGCGGTGCGCACAGCGGCGGCACAGGAGTAGGTGGCTAAATGTCCTTCGGGGGTTAGACAGCGGGCTACCTGCTTTAAGAACTCAACCGTCCATAGTTCAGGGCAGTGGGGTGGCGAGAAGGGATCGAGAAAAATGGCATCGGCCTGAAAGTCTGTCTGCACCAATTTTTGAATCTGCTGGCGAGCATCGCCCACCAGGAGTCGGGCATTGAGGGTGGGGCTGTGGCTCTCGGCGTGGGTGGCTAGCGTTTGTAGAACTGTTTGTACAGAAGCCGACCAACCCTCCGTGAGGTGTTGGGCAATGGCTCTTTGCGGCACTCTTTTATCTAGCTCCAGGCCAACTAAGGTAATTTGACAGTTTGGGTTGACCTGCCAGATAGTCTCTAGTGCCGCGGCGGTGTTGTATCCCAGACCGTAGCACACGTCTAGCAGGGTGAGCCGGGGCTGCTCTGCTTTTCGGGCTAGCTGGGTCGCTTCTACGTAGGTTTTACGAGCTTCGGCGTAGGCCCCTTCTCGACTGTGGAAGTACTCCCCAAAGTCTTCTGAAAAAAAGGTGTAGGATCCATCCGCAGTAGGTTCTGGAATGAGGGCTCCGGTCAGCGGCATGATAGATCTAGAGAGAGGTTGCCGAGGCAGCATATCTAAAGTTACCCGACTGGGAGGATGACTTATCAGACAGGTGGGAAGAAGTGAACTCACTGATAAGCAATTGTTACGTTTGGTTAATGGTTTTTGAGTAAGAATATCTACATAAGAAACATTTTCGTTGTTAAAGCTGGCCCTCAGAGGGTCTTGCACTAGCCGCATTTATAGCCGCAGGAGGTTTTCGATGGTCGCGAAAGCGCAAGCACTGACTGGTCAGTTCGCACCTGGTACCCAACCCAAACGCCTCACGATTCAGGTGGCAGGCGTTGCTGCAGATACCACCACCATCCGCTCTCTAGATTGGGACCGGGATCGCTTTGACATTGAGTTTGGCCTGCAAAACGGCACCACCTACAACTCGTACCTGATTCGTGGCGAGAAAGTGGCTCTGGTCGATACCTCCCACGAAAAGTTTCGCCAGCTGTATCTAGATGCGCTGCGGGGCCAGATTGACCCGGCACAGATTGACTACATCGTGATCAGCCACACCGAGCCGGATCATAGCGGCCTGGTCAAAGATGTGTTGGCGCTAGCCCCTCAGGCAACGGTGGTGGGGGCTAAGGTTGCGATCGCATTTCTCGAAGACCTCGTCCATCGCCCCTTCGAGCGCATTTTGGTCAAGAGCGGCGACACGCTTGACTTGGGCAACGGCCACTTACTGGAGTTTGTCAGCGCGCCTAACCTGCACTGGCCCGACACCATCTTTACCTACGATCACCAGACCCAGGTGCTCTATACCTGCGATGCCTTTGGCATGCACTTCTGTAGCGATGCGGCCTACGACGAAGATCTAGAGGTAATTTCCCCCGACTATCGCTTTTACTACGAGTGCCTGATGGCTCCTAACGCCCGCTCGGTGCTCTCGGCTATGAAGCGGATGGATGCGCTGCCTGCTGTGACCACCATCGGCACTGGCCACGGCCCGCTGCTGCGCCACAACGTCGAAGAGCTAACCGAGCGCTATCGCCGCTGGAGCCAGGAAAAGAGCAAGTCTGAGACGCTGGTTGCCGTGTTTTACGTGTCGGACTATGGCTATAGCGATCGCATTTCGCAGGCCATCGCTCGCGGCATCACCAAAACCGGCGTAGCTGTCGAGATGATGGACATGCGCTCTGCCGACCCCCAAGAGGTGAACGAGCTAGTCGGTCGCGCCACCGGCCTTGCCATCGGCATGCCTCCCTCGTCTGGCGTCGGCTCCAAGGAGACCCAAGCCACCCTGGGCACCATTCTGGCGGCTGTTAACGCCAAGCAGACCGTGGGCCTGTTTGAGTCCTACGGCGGCGATGATGAGCCGATCGATACGCTGGCAACCCGCTTTGAAGACCTTGCACCCGTACCAGCTTTTGCCCCCTTGCGGATCAAAGACACTCCCACCGAGGCTACCTACCAGCTCTGTGAGGAAACCGGCACCGACCTAGGTCAGACCCTCACCCAGGCTGGCAAGCTGAAGAAGCTCAAAGCCCTCGACGCTGACCTGGAAAAAGCCCTGGGTCGCATCAGCAGCGGACTCTACATCATTACCGCCCAGAAAGGCGAGGCCAGCAGCGCTATGCTAGCCTCCTGGGTCAACCAGGCTAGCTTCCAGCCTCTTGGCTTTACCGTGGCTGTGGCCAAAGACCGCGCCATTGAGTCTCTGATGCAGGTAGGCGACGAGTTTGTGCTGAATATCTTAGAAGAGGGCAAGCACCTGCCCCTGATGAAGCATTTCCTCAAGCGCTTTCCCCCCGGTGCCGACCGCTTTGCCGGAGTTCGCACCCGCCCAGCAACCAACGGCTCGCCCCTGCTAGCCGATGCCCTAGCTTACCTGGAGTGCCAGGTAGTCAGCCGTATGGAGGTTAGCGACCACTGGGTCGTCTACTGCACTGTGAAGGATGGCAAGGTGTCTGACCCAGAAGGCATTACCGCAGTTCATCACCGTAAAGTCGGCAACTATTACTAAGGCAGAGAACAGAAGACAGACAGTTTAAGGGGGTACAGGAGCAAGGCGAAGAACCCTCTCTATCCCCCCTTAAACCCTAAACCTTGTACCCCACACCCACTCACCCCGCTACCCGCCCACTCCGCCACCCCTCATCCACCATGACAACTACCAACCAGCCTAGGGATGTTCAAATCCTGCAGATTGCTTCCGATACGGCGATTTTGCGATCGCGCAGCTGGAACCGGCTGCGGTTTGAGATTGAGTATGCGCTGGAGCGGGGCACGACGGCCAACACTTACCTAATTCAGGCTGACCAGACAGCCCTAATCGACCCACCCGGAGAATCGTTTACCGACATTTTTCTGGCAGCGCTGGCCCAGCAGGTAGATCTAGACGAGATTAACTACCTTATTTTGGGCCACATCAACCCCAACCGGGTCACTACCTTAAAGGTGCTGCTGGAGAAAAATCCCAACCTGACGGTGGTGTGTTCTAATCCGGCGGCTTTAGCGCTGCAGGATTTGCTGGAGGGGCAGTCGGTCAACCTGCGGGTGATTAAGGGGGCCGACGATGAGCTAGATCTGGGGCAGGGTCATGTGCTGCAGTTTATTCCGATTCCGACGCCGCGCTGGCCGGGGGGGCTGGCAACCTACGACCCCTACGCCGAGGTGCTCTATACTGACAAGTTCTTTGGTGCGCACCTAGCCAGTGAGCAGGTTTATGACCTCGGTTGGGACGATCTACTCGAAGATCGCCGCTACTACTTTGACTGCTTGATGGCCCCCAGCATTCGGCAGGTGATTGCTGCTTTAGACAAGCTGGAGACCTTTCAGTTTCGGGTGCTGGCTCCCGGTCACGGGCCTGTCGTTTTGTACGGGGCAAAGGAGCTGTTTCAGGGATATCGCCACTGGAGCGAGACTCAGAAAAGCCAGGAGCAGTCAGTAGCGCTGATCTACGCTTCGGCCTACGGCAATACGGCGACCATTGCCCAGGCCCTAGCTCGAGGCATTACCAAGTCGGGAGTGGCCGTAGAAGCGCTCAATGCGGAACAGGCTGAGCCGGAGGAAATTAAGGCGGCGGTAGAGAAGTCATCGGGCTTTTTGATTGGCTCTCCGACGCTGGGCGGCCACGCACCGACTCAAATTCAAACGGCGCTGGGAATTGTTTTGTCTTCTGCTTCTAAAACGCAGCCTGCTGGGGTCTTTGGCTCCTTTGGCTGGAGCGGCGAGGCCATTGATCTGCTGGAGGGCAAGCTTAAAAATGGTGGTTACTCTCTGGCGTTTGACCCGATCCGAGTGAAGTTTAAGCCGACTGATGTCACCCTCAAGTACTGCGAGGAAGTAGGAACAGACTTTGCTCAGTCCCTCAAAAAAGCTAGACGGGCCAAAGCACCGCGTACCCCGGCAACTTCGGTAGAGCAGGCAGTAGGGCGCATTATTGGCTCGCTCTGTATTTTCACAGCCAAACAGGGAGACGTTTCTAGCGCCATGCTGGCCTCGTGGGTGTCTCAGGCCACCTTTGCGCCGCCGGGCTTTACGGTGGCAGTGGCGAAGGAGCGAGCGATTGAGGCTTTGCTGTACTCCGGCAGCCCCTTCGTGCTGAATGTTTTGGGTGAAGGCAAGCATTTGGGGCTGATGCGGCATTTTCTCAAACCCTTTGGACCGACGGAAGATCGCTTTGAAGGGATCGAGACTAAGGAGGCTGCTAATGGCTCGCCGATCTTGAAAGATGCGATCGCATACCTTGAGTGCCGGGTAGACAAGCGTATGGAGGCTGGCGATCACTGGGTCATCTATGCCGTGGTTGATACCGGAAAAGTACTTGACAACGACGCCAAAACCGCTGTCCACCATCGCAAAACCGGCACCCACTATTAAGCTGCGTGAACTCCAGTGGCTCAGCTAGCGTGGCTGGAACCGAATGTGTTACCAGTAGGAAATATCTGCTGAATGCCCACAGCTCAAGGCATGGGGCAATTCTCAGCTACGCTTTGAGACATGGATTTTAAAACGCTTTAGTGATCCCTTCTCCATGCCAGTAGTTCCCTACCGCTCTGACTGCCTGCTCTACGGCAATGCGATTTATACCTTTCTAACAGACTGTTACCAGCTTGCCATTCAAGACAACCAGCCCAAAATTGCTAGCCTAAGTTTTGACCTGCCCCTGCTAGATCCGCTGACGGTGCTGGCCCAGGTCTCCGATTCTGAGGAGCGGCACTTTTACCTGGAAAATCCTGGACAGCGAAGAGCAACCGTTGCCTTTGGCACCACCCTAGCCCATACCTCTGAAGGCAAAAATAGGTTTCGGCAAGCCCAGCAGTTTGTAGAAACCTGGACCCGTCAAACCGTTCTACAAAAGTTTCAAACGACCGCTCCACCGAGTCCTCGTTTTTTTTGCAATTTCACCTTCTTTCCCCAACACCACAGTGCAGAGCCTCCTTTCCCGGCTGCGAGCGTATTTTTGCCCAGTTGGCAGGTAACCCGTCACCACCAGACCTGCCAACTGACTGCGAATCTACTGATCACGCCCGACGCCCTGCTAGACGAGTTGACCCAGCGCGTACTGCGGCAGATTGACCAGCTTGAGCAATTAGCAAACAGCAGCAGCAGCTACGGGTATCGCAACGCAGCGGCACCAGGCCCAATTCTGCAAACTGGTACGGTCGCTTTTAAGCAAGCTGTCAGCCATGCCCTGACCCAAATTGCCCAAAACCGCCTGAGCAAAATTGTGTTGGCCCACGCAGTTGATATTGCTGCGCCCCATGCCTTTCACCTGAGCCATTCCCTGCATCGACTGCGGCAAAATCATCCCGACTGCCATACCTTCTCCGTCAGCAACGGTCGGGGCGCAACCTTTATCGGGGCCAGCCCAGAGCGACTGCTCAGCACTCGCCACCACACGCTGATTACCGATGCGCTGGCCGGATCTGCCCCTCGCGGTCGTACTGAGGTTGAAGACCGGGTGCTAGCAGAAAACCTGCTGGCTAACCCTAAAGAGCGAGACGAGCACCAGTTTGTGGTCGAGTTTCTTACCCATCAACTCCTGTCTTTAGGCCTGCGCCCCAGCTATCGGGCAGTTCCCGAACTGCTGCGGCTAGCCAACATTCAGCACCTGCATACGCCCATCCGGGCCATGCTGCCCACCCACGCTAGCCCTCTGCGACTAGTCGAAGCCCTCCACCCCACGCCTGCTGTCGCTGGAGTTCCTACTGAAGCCGCCTGTCAAGAAATTTGGCATCACGAAGCCTTTGACCGCTCCCTGTATGCGGCTCCTTTGGGCTGGGTAGATGACCGAGGCAACAGCGAATTTATTGTTGGCATTCGCTCCGCCCTGATTCAGGAAAACCGAGCCCGGCTGTATGCGGGGGCAGGCATTGTGGTGGGTTCTGACCCAGAGCGCGAGCTGGCGGAAATTCAGCTGAAGCTGCGGGCGTTGGGGGAGGCGTTGGGGTGAGGGTGGAAGGGTAGGAGGGTGGAAAGGTGGAAGGGTGGGGGGATTGGTAGGAGTGTGTTTTTGTAGGTGGATCTATTGGAATTTTGGGTTTGGGCTGGTGGCTGGCTCAAACCGTTAGGATCTAGTTAGAACGTTTTTTGATGGGCGTTGCTCTGGTAGGGCGTAGGAGTTTGCGCCCACTGTAGTGGCGATTTGAAATGAAGCTTGATTTTTGCAACACCAATACGCTCTGGGCTTCTGTCTTGGTAGAAACTCTGGTGCGGCTGGGTTTGGAGACGGCGGTGGTTTCGCCGGGGTCGCGGTCCACGCCGCTGACGGTGGCGCTGGCGCTGCATCCTGGCGTTGAGGCGGTGCCGGTGTTGGATGAGCGATCGGCGGCGTTCTTTGGGCTGGGGGTGGCTAAGCGTACGGGCAAGCCGGTAGTCCTGGTCTGTACGTCGGGCACGGCAGGGGCAAACTACTATCCGGCGGTAATCGAAGCTAGAGAGAGCCGAGTACCGCTCCTGCTGTTGACGGCAGATCGACCACCGGAGCTGCGCGACTGCGCCTCGGGGCAAACGATTGACCAGCAAAAGCTGTTCGGTAATTTTTCAAACGGGTATGCCGAATTGGCAATTCCGGCTGCGGATTTGGGTTTGCTGCGGTATCTGCGGCAAACCCTGGTGCAGGCGTGGCGACAGACGCTACTGCCCGTGGCGGGGCCAGTCCACCTGAACTGCCCGTTTCGCGATCCGCTGGCTCCCTTAGAAGACGGTTCGACAGCAGCGATTAAGGAATGGGTAGACGATTCATTTTTTACCGGAGTACAGTTTTTTCCTCTACCTAGAACGGGACAAGGCACTGTACCTAGTGAGTCCCCCCCTACAGACGAAAGAAATACCCTCCATCCCCCCATCCCCCCATCTCCTTCCCTTTCCTCCCAAGGGCTCATCATCGCCGGGCCCGCCCAGCCCCTAGACGCAGAGGCTTATTGTGATGCGATCGCAAACCTCTCCTATCACCTCCAGTGGCCCGTCCTAGCAGAAGGACTTTCCCCTCTGCGTAACCATGCCGCTTTCAACCCGCACTTAATTACAACCTACGACGCGATTTTGCGACAGCCTGATTTGGCGGCCCAGCTAGTGCCCGATCAGGTGATTCAGATCGGCCCGCTGCCCACCAGCAAAACCCTACGGCAGTGGCTAGAGCAGGTCGATCCGCTGCGTTGGGTAGTGGACGATGGGTATCGCAACCTCGACCCGCTCCATGGCAAAACGGTGCCGCTTGCTAGCCTGATTGAGCTGCCAGAGTCTATCGAAGCAGCAACCGATGGGAACTACCTCAAGACCTGGCTAGAACTGGACTTCAAAGTGCGACAGCGCTTAGACCAGACCTTTGAGAAAACGACAGATTTAGTCGAGAGCAAGGTTGCTTGGCTGCTGCCCCGCACGCTGCCAGCAGAGACGCCTCTGGTTATTGCCAACAGTATGCCGGTGCGGGACATAGAGTGGTTCTGGAGCCTCAACGACCGGGGGATTCAGCCCTACTTCAACCGAGGCGCAAACGGCATTGATGGCACTCTGTCCACGGCTCTGGGAATTGCCCACGGCAATCAGCCTACGGTACTGTTGACCGGCGATCTGGCCCTCCTGCACGACACCAATGGCTTTCTCTCCTGTCCCCGTCTGCGAGGACACCTGACCATCGTGCTGATTAACAACAGCGGTGGCGGTATCTTTGAAATGCTGCCAATTTCTAAGTTTGATCCGCCTTTCGAAGACTTCTTTGCTACGCCCCAAACCGTTAATGTGGCAAAGCTCTGCGCTGCTTACAGCGCTGATTACGAACGGGTGGATGATTGGCAAACCTTTTCTCAGCGGTTAGGGAGCTTGCCCCAGGCCGGAGTGCGGGTGCTAGAGGTGAGGTGCGATCGCAAGACCGATGCCCCCTTCCGTCAAACCCTGCTCAACACCCTGGCAAAATTTCCCTAATCAGCGCCTGTTACAGTGTGGATGTCCTGTGTAACAAAACGCGTTAGCGCAGTCCCAGCGAAGCCACGCCCATGGCTTGCTTCCGGCAGGGTAGGCTATTGAACCGCGTCTCTACTTTCATAAACACCATGAGCGTATCTAAAGACGAAGCTAAACAGCTGCTTGAGAGAATGATCTTCGACGAAACCCAGCCCCGCGAATGGGTTGACGATGTTTGGGGGCTTAGCCCTGTGCTAGGAGAGCACGCCGCCAAGCTGTTAGACGCCTTTGATGTGCTGATCGAGTGCTGCCCCGATGAAAAGCTCGACAGTTTAGTCAAGTCTCTTTACCGAGAGCAGCTGGAGTTTTAGGAAGAGGTGAAGGGTGGATAGATCGCAGGAGGGGGCTGAAGTGAAGGTTTTGAGGGTCAAAATAAGGCTAGACCCACTGAACTCAAAGCTCAGCAATTCAGCTCTCTACCCATTTACCCTTCACCCTTCACCTTCTACCCTCTCCCTCCCCTCACTTCTTCCCAAACCGCTGCCGGATCAGCTCAAACAGCGCCCGCATGCTCATTGCCTCGCCGCCTTCGGGTCTGCCGGGGAGCGATCGCAAGTTCCAGGCCATCACGTCGATGTGAATCCAGGGAATAGTGGGTTTTACGAACTCTTGTAGAAACAGGGCTGCTGTAATTGAGCCGCCGTAGGAGGCGCTGGAGATATTGGAAATATCGGCAACTTTGCTGTCGAGCATAGGGCGGTAGGCCTGGTGTAGCGGCAGTTGCCAGAGCAGATCGTCCACTGCCTGACCTGCTTCTAGCAGGGCGTTGGCGGTCTCCGCATGGTTTGAAAAAACAGCGGGGAGTTCGGTTCCTAGGGCAACCCGAGCAGCCCCGGTGAGGGTAGCGCAGTCAATCAGCAGTTCTGGCTCCTCACTCACGGCTTCCCAAAGCGCATCGGCCAGCACCAGCCTGCCCTCAGCATCAGTATTGCCGACCTCCACCGTAATGCCTCGGCGAGAAGGCAGCACATCCAAGGGCCGCATCGAGTTGGAGGAGATGCTGTTAGAAACCGCTGGGATCAGCACCCGTAAGCGGATCGGCAGCTGTAGCTTCATGATCATCAGCGCCAGTCCCAGTACTTGAGCGGCTCCGCCCATGTCCTTTTTCATGTACTGCATGCCGCTGGCGTTTTTGATGTCTAAACCGCCGCTATCAAAGCAAACGCCTTTGCCCACCAGGGTTACTTTCGGAGCATCTAGATCGCCCCAGCGAAAGTCAATCAGCCGGGGGGCTTGGTCGTCAGCCCGGCCCACGGCATGAATTAGGGGATAGTTCTGCGACAGCAGATCTTCTCCGGTAATCACCTGGAAATCTGCTCCAAAGCAGCCAGCAATGTCTAGGGTGCGGGCTTCTAAATGAGCCGGGCCCATGTCGTTGGCTGGCGTGTTGATTAGATCTCGCGCTAAAAAAGTCCCCTCTGTCGCAGCAGTGACGTATAGGTGGTCGGCGTTTTTGGGGGGTATCAGCTGGGCCACCGGCTTTTTTGGGGCGTGCTTGTACTGGGCAAAGCGATATTGTCCTAGCTGCCAGCCTAGATAAAGCTGGGTGGCTTCAGAGTCAGACCAGCTATCGGCCAGGTGATAGTCCTGCGGCGGCAGCAGTTGGGGCAGGTTGCCGAGAACCCAGGTATCCACGGTCTTTGGCTTACCGACTAGAACCTTGCCGAGCCCTCCCTGCCCGTCGGGAACCAGGCTAAACGTGCTGGGTTCACCTTTAAACCCAGAGGCTGTTAACCAAGCTTGGCTCTCAGAATGCTGATTTTTGAGCTGAGCTTCGTCAACGAGAAAGATGGGGATGCTGCCGGACAAGATGGAGTCTCCTTTGAATGCGGGGAATAGATGCAGGGCGAAACTAACCTTGGCACCCGCGCTAGTGCCGGTACCAAGGGCAGTCATGGGGATAGGTTATTTATTGTAGGGCGATTGTTGAACTGCCCCCCCGGCCTAAAGATTAGTCTGGTGTTACAGGCTGGTGACAGCTTCCCAATAGCGGTAGGCAGCATAGGCCATCGTCACAACGCCTGTGGCAATAGCTGATTCGTCGACCTCAAATTTGGGGTGATGCAGTGGATAGTTGGTAGGTCGGTCGGCAAATCCTACCCCTAGCCGGAACATAGTCCCCGGTGCATGCTCCAGGTATAGGGAAAAGTCTTCTGCCCCTAGAGATGGTTCGTAGATCAGCTCTACCCGCTCTCGGCCAAAGGCTTCTTCAGCACAGACTTCCGTAATTTGAGTTAGCCCCGGATCATTGAGCACCGAGGGCACTCCGCGCCGATAGTTGATCTCGTACTTGGCTCCATAGGGCTCACAAACCCCCGCCACGATTTTCTCAATCCACTGGGGCAGGCGACTGCGGGTATCGGGATGGAGCGATCGCACCGTGCCCTGCAACGCTACTCGATCAGCAATGACGTTAGCAGCCCGGCCGCCGCTAATTTGGCCAATGGTCAGCACGACTGGATGTAGCGGGTTCTGGGTGCGGCTGATTGACTGCTGTAGGGTGGTAATTACTTGAGAAGCGATCCAGATCGCATCTATCGCTTCGTGGGGCCGGGCCCCGTGGCCTGACTCGCCAATAATCACGATTTCTAGATCGTCTGCTGCTGCCGTTAAGGCCCCGTAGCGAATGCCCACAGTACCGGCTCGAATGCTTGGGTAGACATGCAGGCTAAGGATGGCTGCCACATCCTGCATTACCCCGTCTTCGATCATCCAGCGGGCTCCCTGAGCGGTTTCCTCAGCGGGTTGAAACAGAAAGCGAGTTCTGCCTAAGGCCTTGCTCTCTAGTCGGGCTAGCACCATCGCAGCCCCTAGACCCACGGTCGTATGAACATCGTGACCGCAGGCGTGCATGATCCCCCGCTGAGTAGAGACAAACTCCAGATCGGCGCGCTCCACGATGGGCAGCCCGTCCATATCAGACCGGACTGCCAGCAGCGGCAGGGTGCCATTGCCCTCGAGCTCAGCGACTACGCCCGTTTTGCCGACTAGCTCCTGAACATGTAGGCCAGACGACGACATTACCCCGGCAACATAAGCTGCCGTTTTATATTCCTGGCCGCTCAGCTCAGGATGACTGTGTAGATGGCGGCGAATTTCGATCAGACGTGGCGTAATTTCTGCCGCAATGGTTTGAATTTGGCTCAGCATAAAATGGTGACTGAAGGGCGCTTTCCTGATCTTAAGCAGCAGTTAACCACCAAACTGTGATTCCTGCTGACAGTCAGGCTAAATCTATCTCGTCAGGATAGAAAATATAAAGCGCTTTTGCCCCCAGTTCGTCGGTGTAAACCTCAGTGGTTGTTGGGTCATAGAGGTTAACCACGATTTCTGCGGGCTGGGAAGCAGTTTCTAGATCACCAACAGCTGGAACTAAACCCGCAATTACAGCATACCGATAGGCTTTGCTAGGCACAGGAGGTGGGTAAAAAGGTTGCTTGAGGCGGACGATGTCGCCAACCTTCATTCTCCCAACAAAGCACTTGCATCTAAATTGATTTTGCTGCTTTCTAGGGCCTGCCAAAGGTCGGCGATTTGGTTAAAAGCTTCTTCTGAAGTCATCTTGCCCCCTGTATGCAGGTTGCTGATGAAGCTGATGCGCTGGGCAAACTCCTGAAGATTTGAGTTAAACATTACGTTACCCACACGTCCCTGACCGTAGTAACGGGAGTAGGTATGTAGAAAATCTCTTGGCACCATCTCAAAACCTCCTAAATTAACAGCTGTCCATAAAAACATCCGAGTGGAACACAGTTGTCTGGGTATGCCTGGATATTTATAAAATACCTCAGTACACCCGTTTCTTAACCTAGCCTTAACCTAAAAATCATGACATAATATTGGCGGGATGAAGAGTGTCTTAAGGTAGAAGACTGCCGCTCCAACACCCATTTGGCAGCCAAACTCCCCCAACGCTTTGCACTCGTAGGGGCTGCATGACATACACCCAAGCCTTGCCCAAGGGGGCCTGATCAGGTGTGAAAATAGTTCGCTCTACTCGCTGGTACTCACTCTCCTCCAAGGGGCGGTTGGGGTAATAGTCCTCAAACTCGTCTAGCCGGGTCAGTACTGCCCAGTCGACAAAGCTCAGCCGCATGCCTGTAACCCACCCTTCCTCTAAGGTCATAGCCGGGTAGCCTAGAGGCAAGTCATAGAGACGACCGGGTGCGATCGCAACCCTTTTCTCCAAGACATAGGGGGCACACATCAGTTCGTAGTAACGCTCCCCTGGCTTGAGCGTGCCGTAGACAAAGATGTGATAGGTGTCTTCAGACAGTAGGACAGCATTAGTCAATGGAATATCCTCCATATAAATCGCTATGATGGAGTGTTGACTTTATATAAATGAGTTTACCCAGGCTCACGAACTCAGGTGCAGTGCCGCTTCAATTTCATCAGAGAGTTTGTAGGTTTCAGCAGCCTTAGCTAGAGCATCTGCCAGTGAGGATGTCGCTAGAACCAATGCCAGAGATGATGCGGTCAGTGCCGACTGTCACTTGCTTAAATTGGTTGGCTTTGATACGGGTGAACTAGATTCTTAATATTTGGGCAAGAAAAAGCCCCACAGTTGAAGCGGTGGGGCTGCCACTAGGATGTAACTACCACTAAGCTAAGGATTCCCGGGGGAGGAGGTACTAACTCATTTCTGAAAAGTTTGTCTTTCACAGAATGAGGCAGACTATGGTGTGGTATCTGCTTGATGCACCTAAGCTTTCGAATTGGGCAATGGAGGCGACGGATACTGCAGGCAAGATACGAGTCTTCAGGCAGTTTTTTTGAATATTGAGATTGTAATGTGCGATCGCACAAGCTCTACGGCGAATTTCCCGTGAGACGGCACCGGAGTTGCCAGATCGAGTTAGTGCGGCAATGGCTTTGTTCTTGGAGCTTCCGCTAATTATGCGACATCATCGGATTCAAGCAGTGGAAGGGTTGGAGCCGGTTTGGTGAAAGCGCTGCCTCTTTTTTATCCCCGCACACTGGCAAGAGCCTCAGCACCTGCTCATGCTGAGGTTTTTTGGGATTGCGATCTCACTCCAACGTTCGACCACAACCAAAGCTCATATCCCATCGAACCCGAGTTCCTCGCCTAGAAACCTGAGTAGAGCTGCGGGACTTTCTTGAGCTTTGGATGGAGCGGTAACCCGGATTTCCAAAGGGTTTGCGATCGCTCAGGCAGCAGTAAAGAGATTTATCTTCCTTAACAGAACAAAAATTCTACTAATTTCAATAAATAAACGAACTTAGAAAATCAGCAACCTTAGCCGATAAGATTATCGCGAGAACGTTTTAGCCATAGGTGACAGCGTTCAATCGGGCAAGAATTTGGAAAACTTGTGCCAGGTAGTTGGGTCAGGGCTTGTAAAGGTTAATTGATTTTGGAGAAGAACAATGGCCATCTACTCAGGTACCAACAGTAACGACGAGTTGAAGTATCCCACTAAGGGAACGACAGGCAGCGATACCTATTACGGCCTAGCAGGCGATGACGTTATTGATGGCGGCCCAGGCAGTGACACTATGTACGGGGGAATGGGCAACGATACTTACTATGTAGATTCCACCACTGACCGAGTTATTGAGATTCTTGATCAAGGCATAGATACCGTCATCAGTTCTGTTAATTTCACCCTTGGGAACAACGTTGAAAATCTGACGCTATCTGGCAGTGCTTATACCGGCGTTGGCAACAGCCTCAGTAACACCATTCGCGGTAATAACCTCGGAAACAACCTATACGGCTATGATGGCAGCGACTATCTCTATGGCTTCGATGGTAATGACACCATTGATGGGGGGAATGGTCATGATTTTCTCTTTGGCGGCAATGGCGATGACTACCTCTTTGGTGGAGACGGCTATGGCAATGATTACCTCATTGGCGATGCTGGCAATGACACTTTGAATGGTGGGAATGGCGATGACAACTTATATGGCCTTGTTGGCAATGACTATCTTTATGGTGGTATTGGCAATGACACCATGTACGGCGGTACCGGCAATGACACTTACCACGTAGACTCTGCAGCCGACCGTGTTATTGAGTCTTTTGACCAAGGCACAGATACCGTAAATAGTGTTGTTAGTTTCACGCTGGGAGACAACGTTGAAAACCTGATGCTACTTGGCAGTGCTCGCACTGGCGTCGGCAACGGTCTCAACAATACTATCTACGGTAACAACTTCGCTAACCTCCTCTATGGCGGTGGTGGCAACGACTACCTCTATGGCAGCAGTGGTGATGACGAACTTTTTGGAGATAGTGGTGATGATGCCCTCAGGGGTGGCGCTGACAAAGATATTCTTCGAGGCGGCATTGGCAACGATACCCTCATCGGCGACGCTGGCGATGACCTCCTTATTGGCGATGCTGGTAATGACACCCTCATTGGTGGTGATGGCAATGACAAGCTCTTTGGTGGTATGGGCGCTGACACGCTTCTGGGGGCGATAGGCGCAGATATCTTTGGCCTCAATTATGATTCTGATGAAGTTGACATCATCAGAGATTTCAATTCAGCGCAAGGCGACAAGATTGAAGTTCCAGCATTCATCATTGGTAAGGGCTCTACGCGGCAGAGCTGGTTCAGCTACGATGGAACTACCGGTGACTTGTTCTACGATCCGGATGGTGCTGATCCAGCAGCAGCGGTTAAATTTGCCACCCTTGCTAATAAGCCCTCTTCGTTTAACACAAACCTTGATATCGTTCTTGTCTAGTGTATATTCACCCATAAAAAGCCCCGCTAGATAAGCAGTCAGCGGGATTTCTTCCAACCGATTGCCGTCCCTTGCACTCCCCTACCCGCAAAGCGTACGCAGCCAAAAGCTACCGCCCAGCGCCCAGTAGGTGGAGTGCCCTTTTATTGTTTAGCCGCTGCCCACAGCCCAGGGGAAGACTGCAATCGAGGTGATCAGGCTCAGCGTAACCCCAGCGGCATCACACACCGAGAAACCAGAGAGGTTTTGATCGCGTGGATACCTCCCAGCTATCCAGAGTTGGTCGCTTGTCTCTTACTAAATAACTCACAATATAGGTAGACGACTCACTTCAAAAGAACTGGCAGAAGCAGAGGCTACCGCTGCAGGCATCGCTACTTAGAAGCGCGAATACGAAGCGCTGGAGCTTGCGATCGCAACCATTCAATAGCGCCTCAGCCCCGTCAAATCGTGATTTTTGACCAGCACCGCAACTGCCGAGAAGCCAATGCGATCGGGGTTGAAGCCTTAATGGGCATCACCGTCCCTAACCCCAACTTCTCCCCTGGCACCACCTACACCCAACCCAAGCGCAACTGGAAAGCCGAAGGCTATGCGCCGCCCTAACCCCTTCTCAATTACTCAGATCAACATCCTTGCAGCCGTCGCCGCTCTACACGCTGGCAATACCTGTCTCGCCGATGCCTGCTGCTCGAAGCAAAGACACTCAATCCTCCCCGTTTCAGCAAACGCCACAGCAAACGCCCCAGTAAACGCCAGCATGACCCACAGATTTCCTATTTTAGGAGTACTACCCCATGACACAGTCTAAAGACCCCACCCAGCTCACAGACCTACTGCAGCAGCTCAAGTTAGCCATGACTGCGATCGCAGCCAACAACCCACCCAACTGGAAACGTACCCTAGCCGACTACCTCAAGCCCGACTGGCCCCAAGCTATCGGCGCAATCCCCACCCGCAAAGATAGACACGGCCCCACCGTGCTCTGGTGGATGGGGCACTATTACACGCGCCGCAGCGGGGAAAACAAGAAGTTTGGAGCCGCCATCTGGTTCAGCCGATCAGCCGGAGCAGACGCCGAGGGCAACGCCCGATACATCAGGCTCATCACCTTTTCCGACGCGCCCATGCCCGATGCCGAGGACTTGCCCGACTACGTTGTGTCTGCACTCAAAAAAGCGACAACAGAGCAACGACAATAGCTACAAGAGACTGGCGCTATCCTGAGCGTACTTTCTATAACCTCCCAAGACAAACTTGACACTATTATGGCTGCGATCGCACAGGCATCCCGCGACAATGGGGCGAGTCTTGGGAGGTTGAGCTTGTCCGTGGCTACCGCTGAGTTGAGTTAGCAGAAAAAGGCGAAGCCGTCATCCCCAAAAACCAAGGCCGAACGGCTGATGAAAGTCTAGGCTCGCTTTGTAGAATGGTTGTTCAGGATTTAGTGAACGAGTACAAAAAGGCTCTCTCTAGCGCTTACACTGGGCCTAGTGCTAATAGAGTCAGTCTGCAAGCGTAGCTGAAGTAGGAGTTTGGGGCGTGGAGTCCAGATACAATCCCGCAGAAATTGAGGCAAAGTGGCAAAAAACCTGGGCTGAGCAAGGCGTTGACCGGGCGGTTGAAGACCCTGGTAAACCCAAGTTCTATGCGCTGTCCATGTTTCCCTACCCCTCGGGCAATCTGCACATGGGCCACGTCCGCAACTACACCATCACCGACGTGATTGGTCGGGTGCGGCGTATGCAGGGCTATCGAGTGCTGCACCCTATGGGCTGGGATGCCTTTGGATTGCCTGCTGAAAATGCGGCCATTGATCGGGGAATTCACCCGGCCAAATGGACCTACCAAAACATTGCCCAAATGAAGGAGCAGTTGAAACAGCTCGGTCTAGCCTATGACTGGGGCCGAGAAGTGGCCACCTGCTCCCCCGACTATTACAAGTGGACGCAGTGGATCTTTGTCCAGTTTTTGCAGATGGGGCTGGCCTACCAAAAGGAAGCTGCTGTCAACTGGGACCCCATCGACCAAACGGTGCTAGCCAACGAGCAGGTAGACAGCGAAGGTCGCTCTTGGCGCTCAGGTGCGATGGTTGAGCGCAAGCTGCTGCGCCAGTGGTTCCTCAAGATCACCCACTACGCCGAAGAACTGCTGAATGATCTCGACAAGCTGCCCGGCTGGCCCGAGCGGGTAAAGCTGATGCAGGAAAACTGGATCGGCAAATCGACGGGGGCTCAGGTAGTTTTCACAACTGAAGCTGGCGATGAACTGCCCATCTTTACTACTCGCCCCGATACGCTCTGGGGTGCGACCTTTATGGTGCTTTCGCCAGAGCATCCCCTGGTAGAAAAGCTGACGACGCCCACTCAGGCAGCGGCGATTCAGGCGTATCAAAAAGAAGCGGCAGGCAAGAGCGACATCGACCGCACTGCTGAGGACAAAGAAAAAACGGGCGTCTGGACAGGCAGCTATGCTATTAACCCAGTCAACGGTGAGAACATCCCCATCTGGATCGCTGACTACGTGCTGATGGGCTATGGCACCGGAGCAATCATGGCAGTGCCAGCCCATGACCAGCGGGACTTTGCCTTTGCCCGCAAGTTTAACCTGCCAGTTAAGGTGGTCGTGCAGCCTGAAGGGGAAGCCCTTGATGGCGACACGATGACCGCAGCCTGGCCTGGTGAAGGTCACATGGTTAACTCTGGCCCGCTAGATGGTACGCCTGCTGGCAAGAGTGAGGGGCAGAGCGTGGGGGTTGCGATCGCATGGCTCGAAGCCCAAGGCAAAGGCAAAGGCGAAGCCAACTACCGCTTGCGCGACTGGCTGATCTCTCGTCAGCGCTACTGGGGCGTGCCCATCCCCGTCATTCACTGCCCCTCCTGTGGAGCGGTGCCCGTCCCCGACGATCAACTCCCCGTGCTGCTGCCCGAGGATGTCGAGTTTTCTGGACGAGGCGGCTCCCCCTTGGCCCGATTGGAGCACTGGGTCAACGTGCCTTGCCCCAGCTGCGGCGAAGCGGCAAAGCGAGAAACCGATACGATGGACACCTTCATCGACTCGTCCTGGTACTTCTTGCGCTATGCCGATGCCTGCAATGAAGGCCAAGTATTTGACCCCGTTAAAGTGAACGACTGGCTGCCTGTCGACCAGTATGTCGGCGGCATTGAGCACGCTATTTTGCACTTGCTTTACTCTCGCTTTGTCACCAAGGGGTTGCGCGATCGCGGACTGCTCAACTTTGATGAGCCCTTTAACCGCCTGCTCACCCAAGGGATGGTGCAAAACACCGCCTACAAAAACCCCAAGACAGGTAAATATGTCGCCAGCGCCGACGTTGCCGATCCCCAAAACCCGGTGGACCCAGCAACCGGCGACCCCCTAGAGGTCTTCTACGAGAAGATGTCTAAGTCCAAGTACAACGGGGTAGACCCGAAGGACGTGCTGGCTAAGTACGGAGCCGACACCGCCCGTATGTTTATCCTGTTCAAAGCGCCCCCCGAAAAAGACTTGGAGTGGGATGATGCCGACGTAGAAGGCCAGTTCCGCTTCCTCAACCGCGTGTGGCGCAGTGTGACCGAATTCATTGGCGCTGGATCTGCTAATGCGCAGGCCCCTGTGCCTCTACCAGAGGGCCTGTCGAAGGCTGAAAAAGACCTGCGCCGCGCTATCCATATCGCCATCAAAGAAGTCACTGAAGACGTTGAAGGCGAGTACCAGTTCAACACTGCTGTCTCAGAGCTGATGAAGCTCAACAACGCCCTCAGTGATGCCTCCTGCAAAGACTCACCCGTTTACGCTGAGGGGATTGAGACTCTGGTGAAACTGCTGGCACCCTTTGCCCCCCATGCTGCCGATGAGCTCTGGCAACAGATGGGCCAGGCTGGCTCAGTGCATCAGCAACCTTGGCCCCAAGCCGATCCCAATGCACTAATTGCCGACGAAATTACGCTGGTGATTCAAATCATGGGTAAGACTCGCGGCACCATTGAAGTGCCTGCTGATTCCGACAAGGCTGCCCTAGAGCAGTACGCGCGTGAGTCGGAAGTCGCTAAGCGCCATATCGAAGGCAAGGAAATTAAGAAGGTGATTGTCGTCCCTGGCAAGTTGGTAAACTTTGTTGTTGCTGGGTAGTTAAGGCCGTCCCTGTTATCGCAATACTGAGCGCTACGGCCTTAGGCGTTAAGGCATCAACAGCTCTCCCCTGAAGGGGGGTGAAGGGGCACAGCTAACATGAGGCATCAATCGTAGTGGACTGGCAAGGCTAATGCACAATCCTTAGCCTTGCCAGTCACTCCATAGCTTGCTACAGCCTTGCGAACGTGGCTTCGCTTTTCTTGAATGCCCAAAGGGCTATGTGCTTCGCCCGCCATGACAGCACGAGGATTGCCTTGCTTCGCCCACAATGGCAGCAATGTATTGCGCTGTTTTGGCTTTATTGGTTCAGTAATAATTGCGTAATTTTTATAGGCTTTATTGGCCTTGTCAACATGCAATTATTGATATCTAAGCTTGCTTCTAATGCTGACGTTTTTAATGATTTGCTAAGTATTTCGCTTTTGCCTCTTTCTTAAGAGAGAAACTTTTGAAGCTAAATTTCTAACTTTCGGTATTCCGTCTTCTAGATAGCCTTTAGAGAGGCTGTGATCTCTTCAAGAGCAGTCGAGCTGTACCGATAAGAGAGGCTGCATCTAAAAGCGGATTCTGCGGTGAAAAACCGCTCCATCAAAAGGTTTATACCGCTGGAAAGATGCCTCTAACTCAGGAAAACGGTTGAATTAGGCAGGTGATTTTGGCCATCTTGGGGATGCCTGCCTCACCCCACATGCTTCTTGAGAAGGGGCCTAGCGAAGGAATACATTAAGGGAAACAAATCATGATTGGATACGCAAGAGGGCTGCTAGTGCTGGAACACCTAAGCATGGGGCTGGCCCAAGTTGTAGGTCCTGGGGTATATACTCCAGAGCAAACGTCAGTTCTTTTTTCCGGACCACAATTTTTTATCGCCTTAATTTCAGGGCTGGTTCTAACTTTTGGCTTTCAGCTGCTGCTGACAAACCTTTCGGTTGCTGCGGGAATTTCCTGGGTTGGCCATTCCTCATCCTCCTCAGACAGCTCAGATTCGGGCGGAACTAGCCCTGGGAAGATCGGTACTGCCTTTGGGGTATGGACGCTGATCACGGTTAGTCTGGCCCTGTTTTTTGCCTGTCTGTTGGCCATTCGGCTGAGCCTGTATACCAGTGCCTTAATGGGAGCGATCACCGGACTGGTGATCTGGGGCACTTACTTCTGCCTGCTGTTTTGGGTGAGTTCAACCACAGTAGGTTCGATGATTGGTTCCATCATTAAGACTGCGACCTCGGGTTTTCAGTCTTTGGTGGGCACAGCGACATCAGCGCTGGGTGCTAAGGCTGCCAGCAATCAGGTCGTAGCCACGGCAGAGGCGGCGGTAGCTGCAGTGCGCCGAGAACTAACCGCTGGCATGGATACCGACAACATTTCGGATGCGCTGCGGGACTATCTGTCTAATGTGCGGTCTCCTGAAGTTGATATTGACGGAATTGAGTCTGAATTTGAGCGGCTGGTAGAAGAGTCTCGGCTGAGTGATGTTGCTGATCGCGATACGCTCCGTCAAATTAACCGCGACACCTTCGTGAAGTTGGTTGACAGCCGCACTGACCTTTCTCGCAAAGAGATTAACCGCATTGCTGACCGCCTGTACCGGAGCTGGCAAAAGGCGCTGATGAGCGTTCCCGAGTCGGATTCTCTCTCTGAGATGGTGTCTTATCTCAAGTCGGCTCGCCCTGAGGAGTTGGTTTCTGACAAGCTGAACCAGCGCATCGATCAGGTGATGGAGGAGATGCGACGGCAGCGTGAGATGGATCAGTCCAATCTGTCGAACTTGGCGGACCGAGTTGGTCAGGTCAGCCAGGGCAATCAAGGTGGCCAGGGCGGCCAAGGATCTCCTGGCTTAATGAGCCAAGGTCTAAATACGCTGATGGCCGTGGTGATGGGCCGAGCTGATCTTTCTGATCTAGATGTAGAAAAGATCATTCAGCAGTTTAAATCTACTCGCACTAAGCTGACCAGCCAAGCTAATACCCTAACTAGCAAGGTCAGTGGAGAACCTGAAACTCCCTTTAGTGTTGTCAGAGCGGATGTAGAGAACTATCTGCTCAATACCTATCCTTGGCAGATGCGCCCAGAGCGACTGCGGGTAGAGTTTCGGACAGTCATTTACGACTCTACCGCCGATGCTAATGTCTTGCGTCAGGAACTGGAGCGGCTCAACCGCTCTGATTTTGTCGACATTCTCAAGTCTCGCGGGCTGCTGACGCCAGAGGAAATCAAGGCGACTTCTCTACAGCTAGAAGCTGTTCGTAAGGAAGTTCTGCAGGAGGTTGTTCAAACTGCTCGCCTAGAAGCAGCTAAGGATCTTCAGGAGCGCATCTACACCTTCTTACGGTTTACGCCCCGCGATGAGCTTCTATCCGATATGGGAGAAAATGCTTTCAAGGCGTTGATGGAAGACTCCGATGCTCGGCTGGATGACCTGGAGGATCGCTTCTCCCAGTTCAACCGAGAGCTGTTTGTGCAGATTCTTCGGAGCCGACCTGACCTAGGTGAAGATGAGGTGCAGCAGGTGGCCAGCCGCATGGAGCGGGTGATGAACCAGGTGATGGCCGATGCTCAAGGTATGCAGGAAGCAGCTCGCACTCGGGTTAATAACCAGTGGCAGTCGGTGCAGGACTACCTACGCAATACCGGCAGGTCTGAGCTTAACCCCGAAGGGATTAAGTCTGATCTGCAGACACTGCTGCATGAGCCCGATGAAGGGGCTCGCCGACTGCAGGCGCGGTTGGCCAACTTTGATCACGATACACTGGTTGAGCTTCTGAAACAGCGCCCCGATCTCTCTGAGGCTGAAGCTTACGAGATTGCTGACCAGGTTGAGTCTAACTGGTACCGAACCCTGCATGCTCCAACGGTTCTGACTGACCAGGCTAAGATGCAGTACGACCAGGCAACTAATGCGATCGCAGACTACCTGCGCAACACAGGCAAGCCTGAACTTAGCCCCGAGGGCATTCAGCGGGATCTGCAAACCCTGATGCGCGATCCGAAGCTGGGCGCTAGTGCAATTCGCAATCGGTTGGCTTCCATGGACCGCGATACGCTGGTGCAGCTTTTGAGCCAGCGGCAAGACATGAGCCAAGAAGAAGTCAATCAAACGATTGACCAAACCCTAGAGTCGATTCGCAGCGTCGTTCGGGCACCCAAGCGGCTAGCGCGACGTACTCAGTCTCAGGTGCTCTCCTTTGAGCAGGCCATGGAGGACTATCTGCGCAATACAGATAAAGAAGCCCTCAACCCCGATGGCATCAAGCGCGACCTGAATTTGCTGCTGACCGACCCACGCCTAGGGGCCTACCGGATGGGCGAGCGCCTGTCCATGATTGATCGGGATACACTAGTGGCACTGTTGGCTCAGCGGCCTGATATGACCCGCGAAGAAGCCGAAGCAGCCGTTGATCGAGTGCTGTCGGTGCGCGATCAGATTGTTGACCAGATCAAAGGCGTGCAGGAGCGTGTTAAGGCCCTAGTGCTGGGCGTTTTGGGACGCATCCGCAACTACCTCAACTCTCTGGATCGCCCTGAGCTCAACTACGAAAGCATTCAGCGCGATGTGCGGCGGCTGTTTGATGATCCCCAGGCTGGATTTGATGCCCTGCGGATGCGGCTCTCCCAGTTTGACCGGGATACGCTGGTAGCTGTAGTCAGCTCCCATGATGCCATCTCTGAATCCGACGTAAACCGCGTTCTCGATCAAATTGAAGGGGCCCGGGTCGGCGTTCTGCAGAAGGCCGAGCGGCTGGAGCAGCAGGTTGAAGAACGTGTCCGGGATATGAAGCTACAGGCTCAGCGTCAGGTTGAAGAGACGCGCAAGGCGGCTGAAGCAGCGGCTTGGTGGATCTTTGGCACGGCGGCTGTATCGGCTGTGGTATCTGCGATCGCAGGTAGCCTAGCCGTCTCCGGTTAACGACTACTGTTTTCGTCTCCGCTTTTATCCTCCCAGGCTTCCCTGGGGGGATTTTTATATAGCTGTGGCTACTCCCTTGGGGCGATGCTGAACCGCTGCAAAGCGAGGACGATCCTGTTGAGGACGCTTCTTTTGTCCGTCTTGTTAGTCTGCTTGAAGATGCCTGGAACCTGCCTTGGGAGCGAAGTCTTGCGCCCCCTCAGCCAAGCAGAATTCTTTGCAGGCTTATGCTGAACCCGATTATTACGCTCACTCCTTCCTTTAAAGCACCATGAGTTTAATTGAATTTACGTTGTTTGCGCCTTATAACAATGGGGCCGAGTTAAAAGGCGATTTTTCTAACTGGGAAGCCATCTCAATGAGCAAAGGGGAAGATGGCACTTTCCGCACCAAAGTAGACCTGGAAGATGGAGACTACGAGTATAAATTCAGGGTTCAGTCTCAGAGCTATTTCTTCAAGCCCGACACCTGGGTTGAGGTGACGGACCCCTATGCGATCGCAGTCAAAGATGACGAAACCCAAAACGGCGTTGTCCGCATTCGCGACGGACAGCGGGTAGTTGATACCTACGAGTGGAAAAACGACCACGTCAATCTGCCTGCCGACCATGAGCTAGTCATCTATGAAATGCACATTGGCGACTTCTCAGGCGGAGAAGAGGACCCCAACCCTCGGGGAAAGTACAAGCACGTTGTTGAAAAGCTCGACTATCTAGCAGAGCTAGGCGTCAATGCAATTGAGCTGATGCCAGTCAATCAAAACCCAGGTGACTACAGCTGGGGCTATATGATCCGCCACCTGTTTGCAGCCGAATCTAACTACGGCAAGAGCGAAGAACTCAAACGGCTGATCGATGAGTGTCATGGCCGGGGTATTCGTATCATATTGGACTGTGTTTTTAACCACACAGACACCGAATCTCCGCTCACCCAAATCGACCACAATTATTGGTACAGCAGACACCCCAGCGATCCGGAATACAACTGGGGGCCAGAGTTTGACTATGCCCATTTCGATGACAATTTAGGAATCTTTCCGGCTCGTAAGTTTGTCAATGACGTCATTAGCTTCTGGGTCAAGGAATACCACATCGACGGCATTCGCTATGACGCGGTCAAGCAGATTGACAACTTTGACTTCCTCTATGGGGCAGTAGAGGTGGCAAAACAGGCAGCCGGTCCCAAGCCCTTCTACAACATCGCAGAGTTCATTCCCAATACGCCAGTCGTCACCAACGAAGACGGCCCTATGGACGGCTGCTGGAATGATGCCTTTTCCTACTGCATTGGAGAATTTATCACCGGGCAAGAGACGAATCTGGAGCGCCTCAAAGATGCTGTAGAACCTCGTCGATTGGGCTATATGGGCGTCACTAACGTTGTAAACTACCTGGCTAGCCACGACCACAATCGACTCATGATTGAGCTGGCTAATAACGAGATCTTCGATGAAGAAGCTTTCCGGCGAGCTAAGTTAGGAGCGGCTTTGTTGTTTACTGCCGTAGGGGTACCCATGATCTGGATGGGCGAGGAATTTGGCTCATACCAACCCAAAGAAACTAAATCCCATAAGATTGAATGGAACCTGCTTGAAAATGAAAACAACAAGGGGCTGCTTCAGTACTACAAAGGTTTGATCAACCTACGGAAAAACAATCCTGCTCTGCACACAGCGAATGTTGACTTTCTCCATACTAACCAGGAGGGTCAGGTGCTGGGCTATAACCGCTGGAATGATGAAGGATCTCGGATCGTTGTGGTAGCTAATCTTTCTGATAACTACTTGGCGGGCTATGCTGTGCCTAACTTCCCTGAAAACGGCACCTGGCACGAGTGGACCCGTGACTACGATATCGAAGTGAACGATCACACTTTGGTCGATGACTTGGCGGAGTATGAGGCCCGCGTTTACGTGTGGCATTAACGCTTGAGGTGACCTTTGCCGGGTCTAGCTAACCTCACACGATCCTAGTTTTGACCCCTGTAGAGACATGATGAATCGCGTCTCTACAGGGGTTAAAGCTTTGTTGAAGGGGCTACTGACTCTAATTTTGCCTTTAGATAGAAGCCGTATTGGAGATCATTCGCTAGCATGAGCTTGCCTGTTGCTTTACTACGGTTTGTATGGTCAGCACACCCCGCTTTACCTCTCCCCCTTCTGAGGAAGTTCTTGAGGAGGTCAAGCAGTCTGAAGCCGATATTGACCTAGAATTTCTCTACACTCGCGACATTGAGTTTCGCCAGGAAACGATTTACTTTATTGTGGTAGACCGTTTTTATGACGGCGATCCGGACAATAGCGAAGGCCCTAATCCAGAGCTGTACGACCCTACCCAAACCGAATGGGGTAAGTACTGGGGCGGTGACTTACAGGGCGTTATTGATAAGCTGGATTACTTAAAAAACTTGGGCGTTACGGCCGTCTGGCTGACGCCGCTATTTGAGCAGGTTGAAGGCGTTTTTTTTGAAAGCGCTGCCATCCACGGCTACTGGACTAAAGACTTTAAGCGGTTGAATCCTCGCTTTATCGGCAAGGATGAAAATCCGTCTCTCAACGCTACTCAAGAAGACCGCAACACCGTTTTTGATCGGCTCATTGAGGAACTGCACAAGCGTGACATGAAGCTGGTGCTTGATATCGTCTGCAATCACAGTAGCCCTGACATCGGTGGCACAAAAGGGGAACTCTATGACGACGGTGAGCTAATTGCCGAGTTTCACAACGACGAACAGCACTGGTATCACCACTACGGGGAGGTGATGGACTGGGAGAACGAGTGGCAGGTGCACAACTGCGAATTGGCGGGACTAGCCACCTTCAATGAAAACAATGCTGCCTACCGCAACTACATTAAGTCGGCAATTAAACAGTGGCTGGATCGAGGTGTAGATGCGCTGCGGGTCGATACGGTGAAGCACATGCCGATTTGGTTCTGGCAGGAGTTTTGTGCCGATATTCAGACCCACCGACCAGACGTGTTTATCTTTGGGGAATGGATTTTTAACCATCCTGCTGACGATCGCTCGGTGGAGTTTGCCAACAACTCAGGCATGAGCGTACTGGACTTTGGCCTTTGTGTAACCATTCGCAGCGTGCTTGCCAAGGGCGCTCCCCAAGGGTTTCATTTAATCCAGGATATTTTTGATCAGGACTATCGCTACAGTGGGGCCACGGAACTGGTCACCTTTATCGACAATCACGACATGCCTCGGTTTCAGTCGCTCAACTCTGACCCGGAGATGCTGCGGATTGCGATCGCACTAATCATGACCTGTCGGGGCATTCCCTGCCTCTACTACGGCACCGAGCAGTATCTGCATGACGATACCGACGGCGGCCAAGATCCTTACAACCGCCCGATGATGCAGTCTTGGGACAACGATACCGAGATCTATCAGATCATCCGCCGATTATCGGGCCTGCGCCGTCTAAATCCAGCAGTCTCCCTTGGTAGTCAATGGCAGAAGTACATTACTCCTGAGGTGTACTGCTACGTTCGCAAGTACCGCGACTCTCGCTGCTTTGTGGCAATGAACCGGGGCCTGACGGCCATTATTCCCTCTGTGCAAACAGATTTGCCAGATGGTGAGCATACCTGCATTTTGTCTCAGCGCAAGTACACCGTGACCGACGGCTGTCTGAACAATCTAGAAATAGATACTCGCGGCGTCATTGTCCTCAGCCACATTGGGTTACGGGTCAAAGGCACCATCATTGTGCGGGCTCAGCTAAATGGAGTAAACACTCAGCCCGGTGAGACGATTGCCATCATCGGTGACTGCCCCGAATTAGGCTGCTGGGACATCGGCAAAGCCTTTCACATGGAGTACATCAACGACAACACCTGGTTTGGCGAAATTCCCTTTGACGAAAGCGCAGGTAAGCTGATTACCTACAAGTACGTCATGCTGCGCGAGGGCCGCGCGCCGCAGCGGGAAAATCTGGTAGCTCGCCGCTGGGTTTTGGCTGGGGAAGGGATTGTGAAGTGGCGAGATACTTGGGCGGGGTAGGGAATAGATAAAAAAATAGGGGCATTTCTATTTAAGAAGCCCCTATTTCTACAAACTTTTGACCCTAAGCTTTGGTTTAGTAAAGCTCTTCTTCCTGGTGGGTTTTGATGGTGCAGTCGGAGGAGGGGTAGGCGACACAGGTCAGTACATACCCAGCTTCGATCTGGTCATCATCTAAGAAGGACTGATCAGATTGATCGACGGTGCCTTCTACCATTTTGCCTGCACAGGTGGAACAAGCCCCAGCACGGCAGGAGTACGGCAGTTCGATGCCTTGCTCTTCAGCTGCATCGAGAATGTACTCGTCGTCAGCCACATCAATAGTGGTATTTAGTCCTTCAGCCTCGTTAACTAGCGTAACCTTGAAGGTTGGCATGGTGCTATCCTCTCATCACAAAAGAAACCGATTGAAGATCCTGGAAGTCCCGTAGAGAGATGGGTTTAGGGATTTATTCCTAGGGATCAACTCCAACTTTGATACTACGGGAAAAGTTGATCGGTGTGGGCGTTTTTCCTTCTTTTGATGAACGGGATTCGTAATCAAATAACTCTGTTTCTGCCGGGATTGCTTATAGGTTCAATGCGGCCATTCCACGAAATCCTTAGCAGCGGGTTGTTTAGGGAGGGTTGGGGAAATGCGGTGAATACCTGAAAGTTGTCTCCTAAACTAGTTATCAATAATTAATTTTATTATTAGTTTTGCTTATGTCATTTAAGGTATGGGGGTTTCTAGTAGAAATAGGACTCAATAAGGCAAATGTTTTGGGTGGGCAAAGTTACCCTCAGATAAGGATTCATACTGTTTCTAAAGTAGGCTTGCCTGATCAATAGTTGAAGGGTTTTGGCGTTTAGGAGGATGACACTTTGCTTCAGGTTGGGTTGGTAGGGACAGGGTTTGCTGCTCGGCTGCGGGCAGAAGCGTTTACAGCGGAGACGCGATCGCAACTCATAGCCGTCGCCGGTCACTCGCTAGAGCGAACCGCCCAGTTCTGTGAGCCCTTTGGGGTTCAGCCTTGCGCTAGCTGGCAGGAGGTCGTGAACCGGCCTGAGCTGGATCTCATTGTCGTATCGACTGTGAGCCAGAGCCACGGCGACATTGTAGAAGCAGCGCTCTTGGCTGATAAGCACGTGGTGGTGGAGTATCCCCTATCTCTGGATGTAGCTCAGGCAGTACGGCTGCTGGCCTTGGCTTGCGATCGCAATCGCCTGCTTCACATCGAGCACATTGAGCTTTTGGGCGGTCAGCACCAAGCTGCCCGCGCCCATCTAGCTGCGGTCGGGCAACCCTTCTACGCCCGCTACTGCACCCTGAACCCCCAGCGGCCTGCCCCCCAGAAATGGACCTACCAGCCCGATCAGTTTGGCTTTCCTCTGATGGGGGCCCTGTCGCGCATTCATCGCCTGACGGATCTCTTTGGCACTGTCGAGCACGTGTTTTGCCAAAACCGCTACGAGGGCACCTGGCCCGATGGTTCTGGCTATACCTCTTGTCTCTGCACCGCCCAACTCCACTTCACCAGCGGTCTGGTAGCTGAGGTTACTTACGGCAAAGGCGAGGCCGTCTGGACCACCACCCGCCGCCTAGAAATCCACGGCAGTCAGGGCGGCTTGACTCTCGACGGGGATCAGGCCACCCTAGTCACCGCTGCCGGGGAGCAGCCCATCGAGATCGGCTCACGGCGAGGTCTGTTTGCTAAAGATACGGCTCAAGTCCTCGACTTTTTGGCTGAAGAAACTCCTCTCTACGTCAGCCCTCAAGCCAGCCTATACGCGCTGCAAGTGGCCGACGCCGCCCGACAATCTGCTGAATCAGGCCAGGCCGTCGCAGTAGAGACTGCTGCAGAATAGACCTTCAGTGTCCAAGCGGAAGGCAGAGGGCAGAAGGATGATCCTCTTTTTCCCTATTTCACCTGCGTTACCCGCCAGCTCAGCTTTAGATTGAGCCAGAAGTTCCAAATCGTGACGACTGCGATCGCAATCAAGTTGCCCAAGTAGGCCCAGCGCTGGCCAAAGATCCAGTTGTAGACAAAATTTAGGATCAAAACATTGAGTACCAGCCCCGCCAGACAGACTAGGTTGAACTTGAGAAACCGCTTCAGGCGGGGTCCCCAGCCCTGCTGCTGCTGGCTGACGTCGGCAAAGGTCCAGCTGTCATTCCAGATAAAATTGTTGAAAATAGCGGCTTCGCCAGCAAAGATTTTGCTGCGGGTTAGGGGCAGACCCAGTGTGGTGTGCAACAGGTACAAAATCGCCATATCTACAAACACACCGCTCAAGCCCACAATGCCGAAGCGGATAAAGCGCTGCAAGGGAAACTGCTCCTGCAGTCGAGACAGGCGACCGGCCAGCCGCAGCCGCACTAGATGGTGAATATAGTCAACATACTGCCGCCACGACACCTTGCTCTCTCCTGTCGTGCGCTCTTGAAACACATAGCCTACTTCAGCAATCGTCTTAACTTGTCCCCGGCCAATTACCTCTAGCAAAATCTTGTAGCCCTTGGGGTTGAGGATAGGGCCTGCGATCGCAGATCGGCGCACCAAAAAATAGCCGCTCATAGGATCGCTCACCCGGCCTACCACCTGAGGCAGGAGCACCAGCCCCAGCATCTGCGCCCCCCGAGATAAAAATCGGCGGGTCAAACTCCACTCACTGACGCCGCCCCCCTCAACATGGCGGCTGGCAACAGCTAAATCTACCCCGGTCTGCATGGCCTCGGCTAGCTGCAGCAGCACCTCGGGTGGGTGCTGCAAGTCGGCATCAATCACACCTAAGATCTCGCCCTCAGCTACCTGCCAACCTCGAATGACAGCCGACGATAGCCCCTTTTCCTGCTGCCGCCGCATCACCCGTAACTGGGGCAAGCTCTGGGTCAGCAACAGGGCCTTTTCCCAAGTACCGTCAGGGCTATTGTCATCCACCACAATCAGCTCATAGTTTTGCGGCAAAGCCTGATCAAGCAGCTCCACCAGACGAGCCACAATCTGATGAATGTTGCCACTCTCGTTGTACGTCGGCACAATCAGGGAGAGCAGCTTAGGATAGCCAGCGGCACCGTCTATCAATTTGTCCTCTGTCTTCCCCCCAGCTAGCGGCACCTGTAGCGGCCCCGGCTGCGGGCTGAGGAGATGATGCGACAAATCAACAGACGTTTTCATAAGTTCTCCGGTTTCGCAAAAGGCCCCAAGGCGGAGGCTAATAGTTTCGAGGTCAGTTAAGAGCTATCTCGCCTAGCCAGTTCAAAGCCAACTCAGCCATAGACAGCCTACCTCTACCAGGGTCTAATACTACACCGAGAGAGGAGGCTACTCTGGTTGCCACTTCTTGGAGTGGATAAGTAAATGGGGAAGGCATTTCTCAAGCACAGACCCAGCGACCCATCCTCGATTAACCCTTCTTACTCTCCTCCACCTACTCATCCACCCATCCACCCACGTCCTTCCCCTAAATCTCATCAGCCAAACCAACCGCCGCTTGCAACGACGAAAGACCGTGGGCCTCAAGCTGAACCAGCAGCCCTTCTAGCACTCGCCGCACCATCCAAGGGCCTTCGTAAATCCAGCCGGTGTAAGTCTGTAGCAGACTGGCTCCGGCGGTGAGTTTTTCCCAGGCATCAGCAGCGGTAAAGATGCCGCCTACGCCAACGATTGGCAGTTGGCCCTGAGTTTCTTTCCAGATAAAGCGGATCACTTCGGTGGAGCGGCTGCGTAGGGGAGCGCCGCTGATGCCCCCGGCTTCTTCGGTGAGGGGGCGGCCTGTGGATGGCAATAACTGGGTCTTGAGATGGTCTTTGCGGATGGTGGTGTTGGTGGCGATGATACCTGCCAATTGGTAACGTTGGGCTAGGTCAACGACGGCTGCGATCTCATCCCACTCTAGGTCAGGTGCAATTTTGACGAGCAGGGGTTTTTGCTCAGTGTTGGCCTGCTGCAGCGCCTGCAGGATTGGCGCTAGCTGGTCGGTGGCCTGCAGGTCTCGCAGCCCGGGTGTATTGGGCGAAGAGACGTTGACCACAAAATAGTCGCCCCAAGGCTGCAGTTGCTTAAAGCTGGTCAGATAGTCCTGAGCGGCTTCTTCTAGGGGCGTGATCTTGGACTTGCCCAGGTTGATCCCGATGGGAATGGGGGAGCGCCCGTCTGGCCAGAGGTCTGCCAGGTAAGCGGTCATCGCAGCAGCACCCTGGTTGTTAAAGCCCATGCGATTGAGCACTGCCTGGTCTTCAGTCAGCCGAAACAGTCGCGGCTGAGGATTGCCCGGCTGGGCGTGGCAGGTGACGGTGCCCAACTCGGCAAAGCCAAAGCCAAATAGCGGCCAGGCCCGAGCGGCAGCACCGTCTTTGTCAAAGCCTGCTGCCAGCCCCAGGGGGTTGGCAAAGGTCAGGCCCCAGAGGGTCTGCTGCAGCCGCTCATCTTCGACTGTGAGCTGGTGACGCAGCCAATTTTGGCGCTGGTGGCTCCAGCTTGAGGGGCCAGGTTGGGCTAGCCAGACCAGGCTGGTAAGGGTGGATCGGTGCAGCCATTCGGGATCAAGCTTGAGCCCAGAAAACAGCAGGGGCCGGATAAGCTGAGTATAGGGATCGGACAGGCCTAGCAATGGTTTGCTTGAGAGGGGTTTGCTTAACAGGGGTTTGCTCAACGGGATCTTTGGGAGGTTTTTGGGTACTTTAGTAATGCCATCTCTACAACAGCAGAGGCGTGGTCTTTAACACCCTCTACCGTATCGCTAATCCTACCGCCAGTGCACAGAGAAATGGTTGGGGAGTAGCCCATCTAAGAGGGGCCTTCAGGGACAGGCAAACTGATTTTTCCTTCAGCTACAGCCACTGCTTCTGGTTTTCTGCATCTGCACTATAGTGTTAACACTCTGGCTTGAAGTCGCCAAACCTGGCGTCGGTGATTCCTTGCGAGCATCTATCCTCTTTCCCTAACCCCTCTATTTCCCCATCGACCACTGAAGGAGGTCAGTTAAATCGTATGAGTCAGTCTCATACTGGGCCAGCCTATGAAAAGCAAATGGTGTCTCTGGGGCGAGTTTTGCAAACCCTGCGGGATGCTCAGACGGGCGATGAGGCAGTTAGAGTAGCCCTTGACCATGTGCGGTCTGAATTTGATTTTGAGGTGAGCTGGATTGGCCTGTACGACCGGGTCAACCACAAGCTGCTCACCAAAGCTTGCCACGCCCCCAAGGGGCTGCGATTTATCCGCACCCACCTGAACTTGACTCCCGGTGACGTGATGGAGCAGGTGGTGATTCAGCAGCGGCCTTTGATCGTGGCTGATTTTCAGAATGAGCCGAGGGGGGGAGAGTGGGTTGCGATCGCAAAAAATTTAGCCCTACAAAGCGGTGTTTTGTTCCCCATTCGGCGGCAAGACGTGTGCTTTGGCATTCTGCTGCTGGGGTCGCAGCGGTGGGGCATTAGCCCGACAACTGGAGAACGGGCACATCTCTCAATGCTAATGAACTTCCTGGGCGATGCGCTGTACCAGCACGAGGCCGAGGCCCAGCGCCAGCAAATCAAGCGACCCGATCAACCTCTGCTGACCCTGCTCGAAAAACTGGGTACCCTAGAGGGCCTAGACAGCCGGTTGCGGGCTGTCTGCCAGGAGACCCAAAAATTTATCAAGCCCAGCCGCACTCGGATTTTTTGGTTTGAGCCTAAGGGCAACTACTTTTGGCTGCGCAGCCAGCCCAACCAAAAACAGTTTGTTAGCAATGTCGATGAATCAGCCACCCCCACGCTGATGATTCCGATTGAGGACGTGCGGGGGTTTCACCAGTCTCTCACCAACAACCAGCTGATTGTCGTTGGCGAAATTCAAAGCTCGCTCAAGGCCACTGTCACCGAGCGCATGATGCAGCTGCTCAAAGCCTGCTCTTTCATGGCCGCGCCTATTCTCTATCAGGGCAATCTTCTGGGCTTTGTTGCCGTTGAAGGAGATACCGCCCGAATCTGGAGTGAGCCCGAGAAATTTTTTTTGCAGGGGGTGGCTCGGCTGGTGGCTCTTGCCTTGCCGGTTTCTGAAACCGACGATCGCATTCGCCAAATGGAGGCCAATCAGCGTCTGACCAGCGGCGTTGTGCGGGGTATTCACAGCGATTTAGACTGGCGTAAAGCATTGGAGGTGTGCGCTACAGACCTCTCTTCGCTGCTCTCTGTGCGGCAGTTTATCGTGCTGATTTTTGACGAAGACTGGGGCGGCTACGAACTCTGCTTTCAAAGTCAGGTGGCCCAGACCAAAGGGGTGCCAATGGCCTGGCCGGGGCTAGATGATGTGGATTGGCAAATGCTAGAGCGTAGCACTGTCGCTGTCTGCGTGGAAGATATCGGCCACGATCTGAAGCTGATGGCCTGGCGACCTATCTTGCATACCCTGGGCGTGCGCTCGGTGATGGCCTGCAATGTGGCACCCGGCAATGCTCCGAAGGGGGTGGTGCTGGTCTGTGATCAGATCAGCCGCCACTGGACGCCGCTGGAATCGTCTCTGTTAGAAGCCGTCAGCCGGCAGCTAGGGCTGCTGCTGCACCAATGGCAGCTGCAGCGGCAGATGGACCAGCAGGAGCACGTCTATGACTCGATTCAGTGGGGTCTACGGACGATCCAGCGCACCTATGATCTGGAAATCTTAGAGAAAAACACCATTCAGCACTTGGCCCAGCTCCTGCAGCTGTCGGCGGTGGCGTTGGTAAGCTGGCAGCCGGGGGAAGAAGTTGCCCGTGTGAGTCAGGCCAGCGTTCAAGACAAGGAGTTTTGGGTTGACGAAGACTGTGAAGTTTCCGTCGGCTCCGATGCGATTCTCAACTGGGCTTTGCAGACCGACGGCATTTTGCCTCTAGTGCTAGAGGATCTGCCCGATATTTCCCGACATTGGGTGTCTGGCCCCACGGCCTGTAAGTTTTTGGTCATGGCCCTACGCACTGCGCCCGACCACCGACCGACGGCTGTGCTAGTAGCGGTCGGTCGGCCCGAACGGCGCTGGGCGGAGCACCACACTAATCTCTTGACGCTGATGACAAACCAGCTGGCCTGGTCTCGGCGGCACCTGAGTCTGGTAGCCATGCTGACGACTCAGCGGGAGCAGCTAGAGCAGCTGAACTGGTACAAGCAGCACCGCTTTGAGGAACTCTACCGGCTGCTGTACAAGCACGCTCAGCGGCTGACCGAGCTTAGTCAAAACGACCTGGAAAGCCAGCCTCACCAGCAGGCCCTACGTGAGCTAGAGTCGCTGATGGACAGTATGAAGCCGACTCTCAGCCGGGAGGATTGGCAGCTCCACGGCGAATATCAAACAACGCCCTTGATCAGCCTGCTAACGCGGCTGATGGAGCGGGTCAATGGCCTAATTCAGCAGCAGCAGCTTTGGACTAAGGTACACAATGAGAGCAATTTGGTCATTGGCGGCGATATTGCCAAAATTGAGCTGGTTTTGTGTGAGCTGATGGGGGCAGCGTGTTTGCGATCGCAGCCCGGCGGCCGCATCGATATCTGGTGCCGTCAGGTCGATCGCTACTGGCTCGAACTCTCCATAACCGACGATGGCGAGATGACGCCTCGCCTAATTGAGGAACTACAAAAGGGCCGCCCCGATGACCCCTTAGCTCCTTCTACCCTAGATGAACCGCCCGGACTGCACTTTGCTATCTGTAAAACCCTGATGGAGCAAATGGGCGGTGAATTTAACCTCAGCCGCTT
Source organism: Pseudanabaena sp. FACHB-2040 (assembly GCF_014696715.1). Taxonomy (NCBI): domain Bacteria; kingdom Bacillati; phylum Cyanobacteriota; class Cyanophyceae; order Pseudanabaenales; family Pseudanabaenaceae; genus Pseudanabaena; species Pseudanabaena sp. FACHB-2040. The sequence continues at coordinate 252,937 of NZ_JACJQO010000001.1, read as the reverse complement.
AGAAGACAACCGCATTCTCAGCCGGGTATTGCTGCCTATTGCTTCTCCTACCGGGCGGCAGTCTCATCGAGGTACCGTTATCAACAAGCCCTTTTTCCACAAGCCCGGCCATTAAAAAGCCAGACGGCAGCTAAGTGCTGCCGTCTGGCTTTTATATCAGCGATTTGTGGGCTGAGCAGCCTACTCCTGGATTTCAGCTACTGGCAGTACTTGAGCAATCTCTGGAGTGGTAATCGAACTTTGCAGCATAGGTGTGCGGGTGATCGACGCGTTTGCGATCGTAAAGAGAGGATTTGACAAAATACCGGCCAAAGAGGTCGCTACTGTAGCCAATACCAAGCTCACCTGCAGAGGCCGCATACCGGGCAGGTTCCAGTGCATCGGCGGATAGTTCTTCACCACATCCGACATTTCCTGAGGCTCTTTTACCACCATCATCTTGATCACACGAATGTAGTAGTAGATCGAGATAACAGTGGTGATTAGACCAACCAACACCAAGCCGTAGGCACCAGCCTGCCAACCTGCCCAAAAGATGTAGAGCTTACCAAAGAACCCAGCTAACGGAGGAATGCCGCCCAAAGAGAGCAGACAAATGCTCAGGCCCAAAGTCAGCAGCGGATCTTTTTGATACAGACCGCTGTACTCACTGATCTGATCAGTCCCGGTCCGTAGAGAGAACAAAATCACACAGGTGAAAGCTCCCAAGTTCATAAACAGGTAGATCAGCAGGTAGAACACCATACTGGCATAGCCAGCATCTGTGCCAATCACCAGACCAACCATTACAAAGCCTGCCTGACCAATAGATGAGTAGGCCAGCATCCGCTTCATGCTTGTCTGAGCTAGAGCTACCACGTTGCCCAGCACCATACTGAGAATGGCCAGGGCAGTAAAGACAAAATGCCACTGCTCAGCCACCATCGGGAAGGCGGTGACCAACAGGCGAATCGCCAGGGCAAATCCAGCGGCCTTAGACCCTACCGAAAGAAAAGCCACAACCGGTGTCGGAGACCCTTCGTAAACGTCGGGAGTCCACTGGTGGAAAGGCACTGCTGCAATCTTGAAGGCAATGCCAGCGATCACAAAGACCAGCGCCACGACCAATCCAATCGGTGCATCAGAGCCGTCCGACACAATGTTGACAGCCACCTCACTCAGGCGAGTCTGGCCCCCCGATAAGCCATAGAGCAGAGACACACCATAGAGGAAAATGGCAGAGCTTGCGGACCCAATCAGGAGATATTTCAGGGCAGCTTCGTTAGAGCGAGGGTCTCGCTTCATGTAGCCCGTCAACAGGTAAGAAGAAATACTCAGCGTTTCTAGCGAGACAAAAACTGTCACCAGTTCGTCTGCCCCCGAGAGAAACATGCCACCCAGCGTCGCAGTCATCAAGATGACCAAAAACTCCGCTAGGGAGGTACCCGACTGCTCGATGTAGCGCACCGACATCGGTACGGTTACTGCCGCTGACAGAACAATGATCGCCCGAAACACGACGCTCAGGGCATCGCTGTTGTAGCTACCCAAAAAACCGATGGGGTTGGCAATGTCCCATTCGAAGAAGAGCACCACTACTGCGGAAAGCAGGCCCACTAGACAAGCGTAGGGAGTCCACCGGGAAGACGACCGGCCCTGGATCAGATCTCCCACTAGGACAAAGAGAATTGTCAGAATGACAAGGCCTTCAGGCAAAATTGTGCCCGCATTGAGTTGAGCACTCAAAGTCGCGAAATCCATTGGCTCCGGCACCTCAGGTAACATTTAGCAGAGATTCAGCAGTAGATGGCAACTTGCCGATTATAGAGGCTCATTCCTCAAGAGGCTGCCTCTCCGACACTTTCCCAACGGTAAAGCCCGAGGGGAATGCCTGTAAACATCTGTATATCTGGCATCTTATCGCGTCGCGCCAGCCAGTTGATGTTTACCCAGGAAGTTCAAGCAAAGCTTATGGTGCGGTTCAGCCTCTCCAAAAAAGGGCCGATAGAGCGATTTGCTCCATCAGTCTCAAAAAGATGGCTCAAACTTTATTTTGTTTTAATTTTTGTGCCTTTAGCCCCTTTTTTGCGCCTAATTGCCCAACGAAACCCCAGTTTTTCTCAGATCTACACTGGACGGCAGCCTGCATTTAGGGATATCGATATAGAAAAGGAAACACTAAACTTTGTTCGGTCATACATTATTGAGTTTACGGGCTTACCCGCTTTCAAGATTTCATCTGTGCAGTAAAGTGGTTAGCACCTGGGAATGCTTCCAGCAGTCCTTTGTGCTGTAGCCAGGCTCCCAGTGGCCCGCCCCACTCCCCAGACGATTCACCCCCACCTCCTGCTTCTCTGATAAAACTATCTTCGGAAAAACGCTAAGACAGCTTATGCCGACGCTCGTCATCGTTGAGTCCCCCACCAAAGCCAAAACAATCCGTAACTACTTGCCTAAGGGGTATCGGGTAGAGGCTTCAATGGGCCATGTGCGCGATTTACCCAAGTCGGCCAGCGAAATTCCCGCTAACGTCAAGGGCGAAAAGTGGGCTCAGCTGGGCGTCAACCCAGAGGCTGACTTTGAACCTCTCTACGTTGTGCCGAGCGATAAAAAGAAGGTCGTTAAGACCCTGCAAGATGCTCTGAAAGAAGCCGACGAACTGGTGCTGGCAACGGACGAAGATCGCGAAGGGGAGAGCATCAGCTGGCACCTACTGCAGGTGCTCAAGCCCAAAGTGCCAACTAAGCGCATGGTGTTTCACGAGATCACCGAAGAGGCTATCCATGCAGCTTTGGGAAACTGCCGCGACATTGACGATCAGCTGGTCAGGGCTCAAGAAACTCGCCGCATTCTCGACCGCCTGGTAGGCTACACCCTATCGCCCCTACTGTGGAAGAAAATTGCTGGGGGTCTGTCTGCCGGACGGGTGCAGTCAGTTGCTGTCAAGCTTTTGGTGAAGCGGGAAAAAGAGCGTCGCGCCTTCCGCAAAGGCTCCTACTGGGATCTCAAGGCTTCTCTACTAAAAGAGAAAAGCCCTTTTGAGGCTAAGCTGGTAACGCTAGGCGGTACTCGGCTAGCTAACGGCAGCGACTTCGACGAGTCTACTGGCCAGATTGCTCATGGCCGCAATGTGCTGCTGCTGGGTGAGGAACAGGCGCGAGCACTGCAGCAGCGGCTCCAGTCGGGAGCGTGGACTGTCAGTAACCTGGATGAGCGCCCATCTACTCGCAAGCCCTCGCCGCCCTTTACCACCTCTACCCTCCAGCAGGAAGCTAACCGCAAGCTGCGACTCTCTGCCCGAGAAACTATGCGGGTAGCTCAGAATCTCTATGAGCAGGGCTACATCACCTATATGCGGACAGACTCAGTAAACCTGTCGCAGCAGGCAGTGGAGGCAGCTCGTTCCTGTGTGGAGCAGCGCTACGGCAAGGAGTACCTCAGTCCCAAACCACGCCAGTACACAACCAAGTCTAAGGGGGCGCAGGAAGCTCACGAAGCGATTCGCCCTGCCGGCAGTACCTTCAGAACGCCGCAGGAGACAGGCCTATCGGGCCGTGAATTTGCCCTCTACGATCTGATCTGGAAGCGGACGGTAGCCACTCAGATGGCAGAGGCCCGGCAAACCCACATTACGGTCAGCATTGAAGTTGAGGATGCGGTTTTTCGGGCGACGGGTAAGCGCATTGATTTCCCGGGCTTTTTCCGAGCTTACGTTGAAGGTTCAGACGATCCAGATGCGGCGCTGGAAGATCAGGAGGTGATTTTGCCTCGAATGGCGGTAGGCGATGCAATCAACTGCTCTGATCTAGAAGCAATTGGCCACGAAACGCAGCCCCCTGCCCGCTTTACCGAAGCCTCTCTGGTCAAAACGCTGGAGAGCGAGGGCATTGGCCGACCCAGCACCTATGCCACCGTAATCGGCACCATTGTGGATCGGGGCTATGCGCGACTGGTGACTAATAGCCTAGTGCCAACGTTTACGGCCTTTGCTGTCACTTCGCTGTTGGAAAACCATTTTCCAGACCTGGTAGATGTGGGCTTTACGGCTCGCATGGAGCAGACGCTCGATGACATCTCAACGGGCGAGGTGGAATGGCTGCCCTACCTGCAGGCTTTTTACCGGGGTGAACAGGGGTTAGAAAATCAGGTACACGAGCGGGAGAGCCAAATTGACCCGGCTGATGCCAGGACAGTTAAGCTAGCCGATCTAGATGCCAGGGTACGGATTGGCCGCTACGGCCCCTACATCGAAGTGGAGAGCGAGGACGAGCCGGTCAAAGCCTCTATTCCCCAGGATGTGCCCCCCGCAGATCTGGACATTGAGCAGGTTGAGCGGATCTTAAAGCAAAAGCTGGAAGGGCCTGAAAAAGTAGGCCTGCACCCTGACACTGGGGAACCGATTTACCTGCGAATTGGCCCCTATGGTCCCTTTGTCCAGATGGGAGAAAAAACGGATGAGAACCCTAATCCTAAACGGGCCTCTCTCCCTAAAGGTGTGAATTCAGACGATGTGACGCTAGAGGTTGCGGTTGGGCTGTTGGCTCTACCCCGCACCTTGGGCTTTCACCCCGAGACTGGCGCACCGGTTAAGGCGAGCCAAGGTCGCTTTGGCCCCTACATTGTTCATGACCAGGGCAAAGAGGGCAAAGACTATCGCTCTCTCAAAAAGGATGACGATGTGTTGTCTGTCTCGCTAGATCGGGCACTCGATCTGCTGTCTGAGCCAAAGTCGAGCCGGGGCCGCAAAAAGTCAGTTGAGCCGCTGCGGGATCTGGGCAAGCACCCAGAGGATGAGGAAACGATTGCCATTTTCAATGGTCCCTACGGCCCTTATGTCAAGCATGGCAAGACCAATGCCTCCGTACCAGAAGGGGTTGAGGTCGAAGCGGTGACGCTGGAACAGGCGGTTGAATGGCTAAACAGCAAGGCGGGCGGGAAAAAGAAAACTACCCGCAAGTCGTCTGGTCGCACGACGAAAACGGCTGCGGCAAGCAAGACCACGACGGCAAAGAAGACGACTCGCAAATCGACAACGGCTAAGTCTAGCTCAACTAAATCGGGCACGACTAAGTCAGGTACAACCAAGTCTCGTAGCTCGAAGTCTAAGGCTGCTGAGTAGCTAAGGCTAGGGATTAGGAGGTGGTGTGGGTAGACGCTGCCCACACCACCTTGTTAGTATTTTTGTAGAGTGTGTCATCGCAGCGCGTGACGCACCAGCCAACGAAAAGCAGCTTTCGCTAGCAAATTGGTGCGCTTGCCCAAACAACAACACCCCTACAGGTAATGCCCTGTCTGGCTAAGTCAAGATCACTACTCGATTAGCGGGTATCTGGTGGTGATCACCATCCACTCGCCGGGGCGGCCTATAGGAATGGGGTCGCTCCAGTTATCAGCATCGGCATAGTTGAGGGTGTGCGATCGCTATCACTTGATCATTCTTTGTCTATCTCAATCGCAAGTCTCCCAGTTCGTTTGTTTTGTTGTTAGTGAATTGGTTTTGTTTGCTCTGTCGAAATCGGTTCGTTCTATCAAACCAACGATCTAAAGTGGGAGCGTGATCATTTGCCAACGTTATTTCCTAATACCAGCTTCCAGAAGCTGGAAACTTCCTCACGTGGCAGAAACCGGGGCAGCACAGCAAGAATGGGATTAATCAGATTGCCAGGAATCACGAGCGGCTTTCGGTTTTCAAATGCTTTTAGGGCCTCTTGTGCAACGGTCTCAACCGGCGTATCAAATCTTGCAGCTACGTTAACCAAGAACGGCGGAAATCCTGCTTCTTTGAAAAACTTAACGCCAACCGGCCCTGGACAAACAGCCAGCACATGCACTCCGTAACTGCGATTCTCTGCCCACAAAGCTTCACTAAAGCTGAGAATAAATGCTTTTGTTGCTGCGTAGATCGAGAAGTAGGGCATAGAGTGAAACGCGGCCACCGAACACAGATTGATGACCCCGCCAGTTTGACGTTGCCGCATCCCAGGTAGGAAGCGATGGGTCAAATCCACAATCGTCGCCATATTGAGCTGCACCATCTTTAGCTGAAAATCTCGATCGCTTTCAGCGAAATCACCGTAATCTCCAATTCCAGCGTTGTTAACCAGTATGTCGATTGATCTTCCAAGCTGCTGTGCAGTTTGAAAGACTGTTTCTGTGGCGTCTGCTGCTGTCAAATCCTGAACGATAATATCTACTTGGATTTGATGCTGATGCTTGAGTGAGTTGGCGAGTTCCTGTAACTTGTCTTGGGAACGAGCGACTAGTACAAGATCAATTTGACGCACTGCTAATTGTTGGGCAAATTCTGCACCGATGCCGGCAGAGGCTCCGGTAATCAAGGCTGTCGTCATGCAAGTTCACAGGTTCACTTTACTAAGATAGATTGAACTAAATTCATAGTTTCTGTATCACCCTGAAGAACTATTGCTGCGGCAATCAGGGAAGTAGTGATCTAGTAGCCGTGTCTAGCTACTCGGCTGCAGTGAGCAGACAGAAGTGTCAAAGCGATCTTGAGGAGTGCCTAATGCCGCTGAACCGGCTCGTTAAATTGCTTTACGCTAGCGATAAGTCAGTCAAGAGTAAACTGTGGAGTTTGACAGGGTGGGACAATCCAACTATTACGACAACATTGCTGAGATTTATGACCAAACTCGTTGGTTGACAAAATCAATTGCTGAGGAAGTTGCAGATTTTATTCTTACCTTAGTCAAAGCAACACCTGAGACTACTTTTTTAGAACCAGGTGTTGGCACTGGTTTGAACGTTCTCCCCTTGGTTAGACGAGGCTATTCTGTAACTGGAATCGATGTTTCTAAGGAAATGCTCAAGCAGTTGTACCAAAAGCTGCACGAAATTCCTAAAAATTTAAGGCTGATTCATGCAGATGCCTCACAGTTACCTTTTCCAGATGGCAGTTTTGACGTTGTGCTGACTGTTCACATGCTTCACACCGTTTCCAATTGGAGAATGTTTCTGAATGAAATCGATCGCGTTCTGAAGCTACAAGGTTTTTACCTAAATGCTCAATGGGTCACTCTGCCTGCCCGAAGAAAATTTGAGCACCACTTCAGAGCTATTTTGTCTAAGTATGAAGGGTCGCAAGTCTTAAAACAGGTATATGAATCAATTGATGAAATCAAGGTAGAGGAATATTTTCACAACAAAGGTTATCGATCTAATTACTTAATAGCTAAGGAATGGACGGTAAGTAACACGGTTGAAGAACTACTCGGTTTCTACAAGTCGCGAGCATATGGATTGTGCTGGCTAGTGCCAGATGAAACGTTCTATTGTGTAATGGAAGAGTTTGAAGAGTTTTGTAATGACCATTATGGCTCATTAGCAGTAGAGTTATCATCTGAAGCGAAGTTTGAGATCTGGGCATACACCACAAGCTAACAAGTTTAAAGTGGCGAACTGAGTCTTCGCGTTTCACCTCAGATCGTTCTGTCGCCGCTCAACTTAGTTATTAACCTGCCCATATTTTGGGTTGTGTAGTTATCGAAGGCTTTGCTCATTAATCTGGATTGAGTCAGTTGAATGCTGTATTTTTGGGAAAGTCATTTGTAAGTGCCCGATAAGAAGAAATGGAAAAAGTTCTGATTATTACAGGCAGTAGTCGCGGCATTGGTGCGGCTACCGCTTGCCTAGCTGCTGAGCAAGGTTATGCTATTTGCGTCAACTATCTTCGCAATCAGGAGGCTGCCCGCAGCGTTGTCAGCTCTATTACACAGGCTGGTGGTCGTGCGATCGCAACCGCAGCTGACATTGCCTCCGAAGAAGATGTGGTTCATCTTTTTCAGACGGTGGATGAACAATTAGGGAAGGTGACGGCCCTCGTTAACAATGCTGGAACCTTAGAGCAGCAAACGCGGGTAGAGAATATTGATGCTGCCCGACTCAATCGAGTCTTTGCGACGAACATCACCGGGAGTTTTTTGTGCGCCCGAGAAGCTATTAAGCGGATGTCTACCAAACACGGCGGAGCAGGAGGCGCTATCGTCAATGTTTCATCCGTGGCTTCTCGTCTGGGCTCCCCTGGTGAATACGTAGACTATGCAGCTTCCAAAGGAGCTATCGATACAATGACAATTGGGCTAGCAAAGGAAGTTGCCGATGAGGGTATTCGTGTAAATGCGGTGCGTCCGGGCTTTATTTACACCGACATTCACGCAAGCGGCGGTGAGCCAAATCGGGTTGAGCGCGTAAAAGAATCTGTTCCCATGAAGCGAGGTGGGCACGCGATTGAAGTTGCCAATGCAATTTTGTGGTTGCTATCGGCTGAGGCTTCGTATACAACCGGTGCCTTTATCGACATTGCAGGCGGTAAGTAAGCAGTGTTGACTAAGTGGCTTCATTCATGGCAGCGGCAACCAGGGTGAATACTGCCAGAATAGCCAGAAAAAACAGGACAACGAAGCGATCGCCCTGATTAAGTGTCTCTAGCAATTGTTGAGGGGCAATAGACGCTGAAATCGAGACAAATGAAACCGGCAGGGCGAGGGGGAGCCAATAGTCTTGCTGCATAGGGCCAACTTTTAGTCAAACACACCTCAGCTTTCCCGCTTATGGGTGTTTGAGCACTATTTCCCTAAAATCACGGCCAAAGCAGCTCTGTTGCTTAAACTTTCGTGACGTTCTTAGGTTTAGAGAACGAGCGCACAGCCAGATTTTACCCTTGCCTAGTAGCGGTGCTTCGGCGCTTTTTCGCCTGTGGAAGGGCTAGTGGCTGCTCACCTCATTAGACCTAACTGCAGCAGGCTGCAGCTAGTTACCCATGTAAGGCTCTCCTGATAGCCACATGATGACAAGAAAAGACGAGAAAAACACAAGAAGACAGTAGATTAGCAAAGCAGAAACATTCAGCAGTAGCCTCACCAGGTTCCGGCGTCGATGGCGTTTGCGTTTAACTGCTTGGAGAGTCTCAATGCTTCCTGTGATGGCCAGCGGCAAAGCGGCGGCAGCGGCTAAAACCCAACCAAAGTAAAAGGCCAGGAGTGACGATAAACTGAGGAGCGTCACTAGAGTAGTCGTCGCTAACAAACCAGCACAGATAAGTTCTACCGTCAGGCTTTCCTTACTGGATTGTGTTTGCCTGTGGTATTGGAGTGCACTGCTGGCAACTAACGCCCCATGTAGCCCCGGCAGTGCAGCAACCAAGCATGTCCACAAAATTCTTGTGAACCCTTGTCCCCACCATGTTTGTGCTGCAGCAAGAGTCAACCCAAGAGCACTAACGAAAGCAATACTAAAAATAAAGATGGGTTGAGTGCCACGGAACCCTTTTCTACTCATCAGCAGGTGCAGCAGCGGTTACGTAGTAGCTGGCAACAATAGCCATCATCAGCCACCAGAGGGTGCTGACTTGGGGCCGGTACCAGATGGTATCGACCAGCCCGTGACAGAGCATACCGGCCTGACTTGCGATCGCACCCATCAGCCAATAAGCCTGATTGTCCTGGGTGAGCCGCAGGCGCTGCAGCTGCACCCAGCCCTGGCTAAAAGTTACGACCAAGAGCCAGATTAAGACGGCTAGCCCCACCAGCCCAGCCTCCACCGCAGTCTCTAGAAAAATAGAGTAGGCACTCAAAGCTGTGTAGCGGGGTCGTTGGTAGAGCGGATAAACAGCGTTGAAGGCATCGTTGCCGGGACCAATGCCCAAGATGGGTCGATCCTTAATCATTTCGATAACAGCGGCCCAGACGTTAATCCGGAAGTTGTTGCTGCTGTCTTGCCGTCCGGCAAACATGCTCAGTACACGAGCCCGCAGAGGGTCAACCGCCAACACGCCTAAGACCGTTACCGCAGCAGCACTGCCCAGCAGCAGCGGCATTGCCCAGCGTCGCCAGAAAGGTGTAAAGCGAATGCTCCAGAAATGCACTACCAGAGCTAACAAAATAAAGCCGCCAACCAGAAAACCAATCCAGGCTCCTCGGCTTAGGGTGAGCACCAGACAGATGGTGTTGACCCCAACCAGCAGCAGGGCCAGCAGTTTGGGTAGCCAGCGGGGCCAAGCAAAAACAGCCATTGCGCTCAGGCCCACCGCTGGAATGAGATAGCCTCCCAACAGGTTAGGGTTGCCCAGGTAGCTATAGACGCGGGTAGCCGTGGCCGAGGCCGACAAGGGGTCTACCCAGGTCGCTAGAGCAGCTGCGCCAAAAAAGTACTGCCGCAGGCCGTACCCGGCCACGGGTAGAGAGGTCAGCAACAGCGCCAGCACCAGCCAGTTGCGAGCTTGGGAGCGGCGCAGCACGCGGGCCATCAGCAAAAACACCAGCAGATTTAAGGTGAGCTTAACCAGCCCCTGCAGCGCAGCAGCCTTGACCGGAGAGATCGCTGTTGCCAGCGCCATGACGCCCCAAAAGAGAATGACCATCAGGTGAATGGGCGTTAGCCCCTCCCCCGCCTCGTCGGTCAGGGTCAACAGCACCCAGAGGGCACCTGCCGCCATCATCAGTATGCCAATGAGGGCCGTTGAGACATAGGGGGCCAGCCCAAAAAGCGCCATCAGCAGCCCTAGCCCAATCCAGTCGCCCCACGGCAGCAGCCAGCTTCCCTGCCGCCATTGCCGCAGCGGAGCCAGCAGCTGGTGCACCAAGCTGACCTGTCGCCAGGAGCTTAGGTCAAAGGGAGTAAGGGTGATCTGGTTCCAGAAAGCATTTAGCATGGGCAGGCTACTGGGTAGGACAGTGCAGAAGTGACGGGAGTCTGCCCCAACGGGGAAAATTCCCCCCTAATCATGCCAGCCCCAAGCGTCGATGTGTCAACTTTTTTGCGTGAAGTTTGATCCACTTTTGATACCTTGTATCCGTGGATTTAGCACCTTATAAGGCTTTGCCTGAATAGGTCAACAGCAAAGATCAAGCTAGACGAACCCGGAGAGCTTTCAAAGAGGTCAGGCTGAAACCGCTTGATTTCGGTGGGCATTTCGTCTGGGCGCTGTTCTAGCTCTACTAGGTAGACATTGGTATAGAGACGAGCAATCGTTTGCCGTCCGGCAGGCGTGGCTGCCAGGTAGCGTAGGCTGCCACGAACGTAGGGAAAAACCACGCTCCAGTAAAAGTGGGGGTAGCTGGCCCGCAGATCTGCTGCTGATCGGTAGCCCAGGGTTTGGTTCATCCCCGTTTCCTCAAATTCACAGTAAAGGGCTGGCAGCTTTTTTAGATAGCACGGGTCGCTCAATTGGCCGATTAAATCAGCCGCCCGACACAGGCCAGGAAAGCCCATTGTGTCTTGGTACAGCTCGCCTTCAGGAACCGGAAAGCGAGTCAGCTCAATGTAGGTCAATACGCTCTCTAAATCTATTAGGGGGTGGTTGTGCAGTGTTGTGGCGATAAACTGCTGACCCCGATCAACGTGGTAGGGGGCCAAGCAGGCATCGGTTTTGCCCGTTGACAGGTCAGCGAACTGACCGGGTTTCCCACTGCTGTAGCGGCCATTAGCGCAGTCGTCGCCTTGGCAAACGCCGCGCAGATAGCCGATGTCATGGCACAGCAGGGCTACCATCACGTTCAGCCAGTCACTAGGGTTGACGGCTCTGCTGTAAAGGTGCTGGCCCTGGATTAGCAATTGGCCTACGGTTAGCACCTGCTGAGTGTGTTCAAGGTTGTGGTAGGGCGCATCGGAATTTGCGATCGCATCTAGCACGCTCTCAGCCAGTTCCATGAAACTGTGCCAATAGATTCGAGCTGACCCGCCAAATAACGCTAAAAATTCTTGATGTAGGAATTCTAAAAATGCTGAATTTGAGAAATACTGGGCAGCCATTTTTGTTACCTCCGTTGAATGCCAAAATCCAGGCCGCATCTCTTACAGGGTTAGTCGCACAACGGATAGTTAATGAACATACCTTGCCGGAAAAAAGGAGCCTTGTGAACCAGAAAACCTCACGACCTTAATTCATATTCAGGCAGTTTCCTAAAAAAACGAGCCAAATGAACCACAAAAAAGCTTCTCAAAACCTCATAAAATATTCTTAATTCTTACTACAGCCGCTTCATTTATAAGCTTGATCGGAGCAGTTTTTGGGAAGCAAGAAAAGCGGGATGAACTATCTGTACCGCGAGTATTTTGACCGCTTCCCTACAAACACAATTCAGTACAGTAACTAACATTAAACTCCCTTCAAAAGATTCTGGCTGTGAGTATTGAAGATACTATAAAGCGACATTGATCAGTCTTTTGTGTGATCTCGATCAGAAAAGTTATTGGTTTTCTCCTGTAGCCTTTGTACTAAACGAGACATCTCTGACTTACAGCTTGCTCTGCCCGTAAAGGATCCTGAAATCCCCTAAGGCTCTTTCGAGATCGCCCAATGAATACCCCTTGCCCCTTTCATGAATTGACTGCTGAAGCAGCACTTACCTGGGTTGACAACCTGCTCTATAGCGAAAAAGGACATCGCCTCAGTGATCTGGAAAGGCAAATATTCATAGGCTCCTGGCGCGGTCAGACCTATGAAGAGATCTATCCACTGAACCCTCAATATGTCGAGAAATCAGTAGGCTACAAGCTCTGGCGTAAGCTTTCAGACGTACTGGCAGAAAAGGTGAGTAAAAAACGTGTGCGGGAAGCCGTTATCCGTCGCATGAACAGCTATGAAGAGTTGCCGATACTTCATCTGGGGCTAAAGCCAGAGTGGCAGCACGGTCGACGCATTCGAATTACCCAGCACAGCCCCAATCCGGTGGCTCAGCAGTCATATCAATTACGTGTGAGTTTGCGTCAAAATAGGGATAACCGCAAAACTGGGAGGTAACCCATACGGGATGGCCCTTCGCTATTGAGCTCGCAGAGAGCCAAGAGCAGTTGAAGAAATCGCTTCAATATGCCCACAGTGCAAGCCAAAAGAAGCGCCTGCAGATGCTTTACTGGCTCAAATGTGAAAGGCTCAAATGCAAAAATACCCTACTCAACATCTCCCTGCTTCACTTTATTACAATCAATTTGCTACGGCTGAAGGGTTTGATTCAGTCACCTCCGCTTTACGTCAGCTTGCCAGCCAAGTTGACTAAATTTTTCGTCTCTTACAATGAATTAGACCTGCCTTAAACCCTACTGCAGCCGCTCCATCTAAAAGTTTGATTGGAGCAGCCTTTAGGAAGCAAGAAAAGCGGAATAAACACCTGTATCGCGAGATTTCGAGCTCTTCCCTACAAACGCAGCTCAGTACAGTAATTAACATTAAACTCCCTTCAGAAGATTCTGGCTGTGAGCATTGAAGATACTAGAAGGCGACATTGATCAGTCTTTTGTGTGATCTCGATCAGAAGAAATATCGGTTTTCTCCCGTAGCCTCTGTATTAAATAAGACATCTCTTACCTGCAGCTTGTTCTGCCAGTAAAGGATGCTTTAAATCCCCCTAAGGCTCTTTCGAGATCGCCCAATGAATACCCCTTGCCCTTTTCATGAATTGACCGCTGAAGCAGCACTTACCTGGGTTGACAACCTGCTCTATAGCGAAAAAGGACATCGCCTCAATGATCTAGAAAGGCAAATATTTATAGGCTCTTGGCGCGGTCAGACCTATGAAGAGATCTATCCATTGAACCCTCAGTATGTCGAGAAATCAGTAGGCTACAAGCTCTGGCGTAAGCTTTCAGACGTACTGGCAGAAAAGGTGAGTAAAAAACGTGTGCGGGGAGCTGTTATCCGTCGTATGAACAGTTATGAAGAGTTGCCGATGCTCCATCTGGGACTAAGGCCAGAGTGGCAGCACGGCCGACGCATCCAAATTACCCACCACAGCCCTAATCCGGTAGCTCAGCAGTTCGCTCAAGAGCTGAAGAGGTTGCTGCAAGCGGTCGGTCATCAGGTTCTGATTGATGATCTAACAACAGCTGGTTCAAATGGTGAACCTTATGAAACAATAGCGCCCCGGTGGGACTGGATCTTGTCGATCAGGCCCGGTTGAGCGAGCGTTCTATAAGCGGTCTCTCTAGAAGCTACACCGCTAAAGGCAGCGTGATGTTGCAAAGCACTACTCTAAAAGCTGTGTATATTAGGGCAAATCTTTCTGGAATTTTGTCTGCTCAGACTGGGTAGTAATATAGAGTCCTTTCTGTGCTCAGCCCCTATGCGCATTTCGTAAACATAGGATCTCTGCAATCTCTTGGGTAATGCCGTGTTGATAAAAAATTATCCTGGTTCCCATGGAAATCTTCATCCTGATTGCGATTGTTCTAGCTCTTTGGACAAACGAGATTTTGCTCGGCAATAAATTGCTTCAGGAAAAGCCAGGACCAACGGCTGAAGAGAAGTTTGCTGAGGCAGTCAAGACCTACCTGAAGGAAGGTATCAACATCAGAAGCAAGGATTGACAAGCAGTTGCTAAGCTAGCTACTTATGCCAGCTCTTTGGATGTAGCTTGGTTGGTTTCCCTGTCCCTCTAAGGGCAGGGTTCTGCACAGTAGGGTCTATCCACTTTCTACATTATTCCTTCAAGGAATTTCGGAGTCGGCGTAATCCGCTAGAGAAATACTGGGCAAAGAGATGTAAAAACAGGTGTAGTTTTCGTTCTCCTGGGGCAGTTCCGACCCATTTGAAGAAACTGGAGAGAGGGTCACCTCGCCTCCCATCCTGGCTAAAATCTGGTTTGCTAACCGCTGGCGAAATGCCGGAGAAAGTCCTTGTAGCACCTCAGCTGGGGCTGGCTGGCTCGATTCTGCAGAGGGCTCGGAGGTAGCCTGCCAGGTGTTGGGGGAACCGTCGTGTTTAAGGACAAGGGTGAGCGTTTTAGCATCTGCTGGATAAGCCTCAAGGAAAATTTGGCCGCATTCGGCTGCGATCGCACTCTCCACCAGCAGCACCAGCCCCTGCTGCAGCCACTGAGGATCGCCGTAGCCATAAAGAGCGTCGTCAGGATCAATAATCTTTAGACGGCAGCCACGGTTAGCGGCCTGCATTGCAACCCATTTTTCCACTTTAGAAAAAATGGCGGCTATAGAAAACGGCTGCAGTTCAGGAATGGTTCGACCGACTTCTAGCTTAGAGATTGAGATCAGGAGGTCTAGGTTTTTCAAGACTTTAGTGATAGCTTCTTGGGCCTGGCCTAGGAAAAGCCGTTCCTCCTCAGGGCCATCACACAGGTCTTCTAAAATCAGCTGATGCAGGCTGATGATCTGGTTGATGGGCGATCTCAACTCATGGGAGGTGCTGGCCAAAAAGCCGGCCTGGTATTGAGCCAAGGCCAGCGCTCGCTGGTAGGCTAGCGCGGTATCTGACTCTTCAGACGTTGCTTGAGCGGTGGCCACTGGGGCTGAAGACAGCGAGGCGTCAGCGGTTTTTCGGCGCTGGCCCAGCCACCATCCGGCTAATCCACCTAGTGTTAGTCCGGCTACGAGCGCTGCTGCTGCCATTTTTTCCCTCGGGAAGACTCTAAGTGAGTATGCCAGCCCTCAAAGGAAAAGACACCCCCGTTGAGGTTTTTTATCAAGAAGCTTTGATACTTCCGCGATTTTCCTTGCTTTTGTCTAACAAATCCAGTCTTCGAGGAACTGACGAGCCTCTGCCCCTTAGACATGAGAACCTGTAGGCGGTTCCAGCCGCACCGGCCCCTGCCGTAAAATTTCCCAAGTTCCTCCTTGCCAGCGGGCTACCGTCGAGGGCATACCCGACACACTGGGCGCTGTAGGGGCTGAGCCGAGGCACTGCTCAATCTGCTGCTGGGCCTGGGTCGACAGCACCAAAACGTCAGGAAACTTAGCCTCGATCTCGGCTAGGGTCTGCAGCGGCGGCTGGCCCGATGGGTTAGCGCTAGTAGTGGCCAAGGGACCAGTGCGAGCCAGTAGGTAGCGGGCCAAATCATGGTTAGGCACCCGAATCCCCAGGGTCCCTGTCTGCTGAGGATTCATGGCGGCGGGTGCTTGGTCGCTGGCGGGCAGCACTAAAGTCAGCGGCCCTGGCCAAAACTGCTCTGTCACCTGCCGCCAAATGTCAATTTCTGCGGCAGTGCCGGTTACGTAGGGCAGCAGATCTTCTAAGGCTGCTGCCATCAAAATTAGAGGCTTGTCTTGGCCACGCTGTTTGGCTTTGTAGATTAGGTGGCTGGAGTTAGGTCGAGCGGCCAGCGCCGGTACCGTATCGGTCTCAAAACTTCCCAGAGCCTGGCCCTGAGCTATGACTGCAACAAATTCCTCCAGCGAGACTTGAGGCATAGTCCAACCTCCCACAAAATTTCGGTGTAGAGTGCTAAGGAGAGAGTGTACCTGAGGGAGGCGACTGCTACGCTACCGGCTGATCTGCTTATCCATCGGTATCAGGGCGATTCGATTCAGCCCCGGCGGCTAGAGTTGAATGCAGCCAATGGATCTATTGCGACTGACCTGATCGATCTGTTTCAGGCCCATGTTAGCCAGACCCAGGGTGATCTCAACCGCCAACTGCAGGAACTCGAAGGCGAAGACACAAACTACCGCATCAAGCGCGGGCTGGCTCACCTGCTCAAGACCCACTTCTGCACCCTAGATATTGTTAGCCCTCTAGAGCCGGAAATTCTGCGTCAGCGGGTTTTTGCCCTAGCGACTCAAACGGCTCCTAGCCTGCAGGCAACCGAGAAGCACCTAGATATTTTGGCCCAGGGCTTGAGCCAAGAACTGGAGCGCGAGGTTACTGTTGCCCATCTGCGGCAGGGCCTATACGCTGATCTGCAGGAAAACCGCATGTTAACTGAGTTTGAGGCCCCTACCCCAGAGGTGCTGATTCACCGCTACAACCTGTCTCAGGTACAGGGTGTTTTCTACCGGGCTAGCCAGGTCGTACTCAACCTGCACCGCAACGACCCCGGTGAGTACAAGCTCATGTTCAAGTACCTCAAGCTGTTTCGCCTAATGGCCTACATTGAGGGAGATGCTGATCAGGGCTTCACGGTTACCATTGATGGCCCTACCAGTTTGTTCAAGCCCAGCACTCGCTATGGGTTGGACATTGCCAAACTGATTCCGGCCCTGCTGCATGTTACCCGCTGGAGCCTAACGGCCACTCTCCACTGGAAAGACAGCTACAGCAACCAGCTGCGGGAGAAGACTTTTACGCTGGACTCTACCTGCGGCCTAGTGTCTCACTATCCCCCCGGCAAACCCTATGACAGCATGGTAGAAGAGTCTTTTGCTAAGCGCTGGCCGGTCAGTAAGACCGAGTGGCGGCTGGAGCGAGAGGTAGATCTGGTGCCCATCCCTGGCAGCGTCATGATTCCTGATTTTCGTCTGGTACATCCCGATGGGCGAGAGTATTTGCTGGAGATCGTAGGCTACTGGCGGCCTGAATACCTGCGCAAAAAATTTGCCCAAGTGCAAAAAGCTGAGCGCAACAACCTGATTTTGGCCGTCTCTGAGCGCCTGAATCTGGAGAAGGCAGGGGTGAGCTTGAACCAAATCCCGGTCAAAATTGTATGGTTTAAGGAGAAGCTGCAGCCTCGCGCTGTCTTAGAGGTACTCGATGCCTAAGACGGACGACTTTGCAGCCCTGCTGGCACTAGGTGTTCGCATGGTCACAAATTGGCCATAATAACTGAACGAAGAAATTTTTAGAGGACCCGCACTTCCCGGCGAAGCACAGGTATGAGTACAGTTTTGATTGTGGATGACAGTTCAACCCTGCGTGAGATGATCGCTGGGCTTTTAATTAATGCCGGGATGAATGTTGTAGAGGCGAAAGATGGAGTTGAGGCCAAGCAGTTAATTGAGACCAATCCGCCCGATCTGGTGGTTCTCGACATTGTTATGCCTAACATGAATGGCTATGAGCTTTGCCGCTGGATTAAAAACACCTCGAACACCCAAGATATTCCTGTCGTGATCTGCTCCTCTAAAAGTGAAGAGTTTGATCGCTACTGGGGCATGAAGCAGGGAGCCGATGCTTACATTGCTAAGCCCTTTCGCCCTAATGACATGATTGACACGGTGAAGCAACTGCTGCGCGGTCAAAAAAATTAGGTGGAGACGGGTGCGGCGGGAGGTTGCGATCGCAACCTCCCATTTCCGCTTTGTCAAATCACCAGTTAAGGCTTAGCCACTGACGGAATTTGACCAAAGCGGTAGCCCGCAGGCAGATCCGCAGTCATAATCTTGATGGGAGCGGGAGCCACCATGCGATACGTTTCTGTATCGGGCGGGATCGTTAGATAAGTTTCGAGATTGGGCAGGCGGGATACCTGGTCAATCCGTTTCGGCCAGCCTGCATTGAAGTTGCCTACAGAACTACAGACCTCTTTGCAGTCAGGCTCCTGCAGTACCCAAAATAGCTTCGTGTCTTGGCTGAGATAGGCTTCTCGCCAAAATGCCGGGTCGGGAATGCTTCTGAAGTTAGAAGAACCATCGAAGATATAGTACGGATAAGCTTGAACAAAGAAAAGAGCGTCCGGGTATTCCTCCTGAATTTCCCTAATCCTCAAGAGTGTTTCCTGACTTCTAGAAAACACCTGATTACCTGGCCATGCCTGAACGGCGACCTCCGAATAGCCTCCCGATATACGGCTCAGCGTTCTTCCTAAAAGCAGGTCTTTGAAGGAAAGGTTGAGGTTGTAGGCCAGGAACCCCACAACAAAGACTACAGCTAAAGCCCTAATATACTTGCTAAAGTCTCGCGCTGAGGCAATGCCATAAATAATAAGGATCAAGGCAATGTTCAAGGGTTCATAATATCTGGAAATGCTGAGCGGGCTATAGTCAAGCGGAAAGGTTAGAAGAATGAGAAAAGTAACTAAAGAGATCTCGAGAAGAGCCAACGTTAACAGCTCATCTTTTTTGAGAGTGTCTTGATTGAGGTTTCTAGATCTGATAATTAAGGCTGGCAGCAATAAAATAGTCAGTAAAAGAATAGTGCCAAAAATATAGTTGACTAGGGGAATCTCTCGAATAGACGGGCTAAAGAGCTTATTGAGAGGAGGGCCAAAAGCATCAGATAGATGGCTTAAACTTCTAAAAGTATTTAGAAAGAAAAGCTGAATCAGCTCAAACAAATTACGGCCATCTAGGCTGCTTCTGTGGGTCGACAGAAAATTATTTCGCTCTGTATTTGAGGCCAGCTTCGCGTAGGCAAATACAGGAACAATAACGGCTAGAGAAGATAGGAAAAAGGTTAAATAGCTAACCAAAAAAGCCTTTATTTTCGGAAAATTAACCTGAAGGAGAACAAGAAATCCTCCAATTAGGAGAAAGGCGGCAGCATAACGGAAGGAAAACAGCAGGCCAACCAGCAGGCCGGCGGCAATCAGCAATCGAGTCTTGATTGGAGATGCCTGCGTGTTAAAAAGTAGAAGAGTGATCAGAGGCACTCCGCCCCACAAAATTATGTCGGTGCCTTGCAGGGTCCAAGAAGGCGTATAGAGAAGCGGAAGCAGAACAGCTACGGCGTACTGCAGCGGTAAAGCCGATTTATGTAGCTTGATCCCCTTGGAGAGAATGGCGCTGCTCATTAGGCCCCAACAAACCCAACCTACCAGCATGGCAGTTCCATAAATGAGTTTGAGTGCCGTAGCCAAGGGCAACTTGAGGTAAAGCAGTGCGGCAACCGTTAGAGAAAGTCCAGGGGGGAAGTGGGTCAGATTTTGGGGCGTTGGTGGTAGATTTAGGTCGAGGTTTGGATAAAACGCATTTGTTAGTCCCTGACCCTGGAGTAAACGGTGGGCAGCTTCTAACTGTATGCCCAAATCCCATTCAACTTGGATAGGGGACAGCAGCCTAAATAGCGTCGCCAAAAGGGCAGATAGGCACAACACCCAAAAAACTCTTCGCCTCTCCTTTTCTAAGGTTAAAATACCGAGCTGCATTTTCTGGAAACCTCGTGCTTTCTAAGTCTTTGTTAAAGTATTGGGCTGCGAGCCTTACTTAGAAGTACCCCATTTTACGGAAATACCTTTGTCTCAAACCAGAAAACTGCTTCGCTTCTTTCGCAATGGCTAGTGCAGCTGCTGCGAACGAAGTGAAGCAGTCTCTAAATTTATACATTTGGGATGCACTCCCTTAACTTTACTAAGCAGTTACCCACTTAACCCAGCTTCATTTGCCATTGCTAGAGATCCTTTGGATCTCTGTGCCAGCTGCTCCCAAAAGAAACCGACCACAACTGCAACTTGAGACAGCAGCAGCAAGATGGAGATGGAATACCACGGATAGGCACAAGATCGCTGCAGCGGGAAGGTTAAAAGATCGCTGTAGAAGTTAAGAGGCTCTACCCGAATGGGAGCTGCCTGTCGCTTAGCCCGCACCTGATGAAAATAGAAGGCCCCCCGACCATAGTAGAAGTGCTGTTTCCAGAAGGAGCGCAAGGATAGATGGTGGGCATGTTGAATCTGGGCTGTAGGGACAAACTTCATTAAATAGCCTGCCTGCAGCCAGCGATCGCAAAGTTCCCGATCCTCACCAGCCGCATTCGGAAAGGAAGGATCAAATCCACCTAAGGCCAGAAACAGCTCTTTTGCTACCGCAATATTGTTGGAAGCAAAAAACTGCGGCTTCTGGCGCTGCTCGTTGTAGTACTGGTACAGGTAGTCAATCAACTCCTGCGAGGCCGTCGAAAACAGGTTTTGGGGTAGAGCATTGATGGTGTGCCCCCCCAAAAAAGCTTTAGGCGTCAGCATTAGCTGTTGGGCAAAAGCGGTTAGCCAACCCACTGCAGGCATACAGTCGTCGTCGGTAAACACTAGAAACGGGCCTTTGGCATGATAAGCACCGACGTTGCGGGCCTTGGCAGGGCCAGCATTAGCCTGCTTGATTAGACTTAGTGTCATCTGATCGCGAAAAGGGGCTACTACCGGCTCGAGATCCATGGGGCTCCCGTCGTCTACGATCACAACCTCATAGCGATCGCAAGGGTAATCCAGCTCAGCTAATGCCTTGAGGCAGAGCGCTAGTCGCTGAGGGCGATTGTAGGTTGGAATAACAACTGATAAAAAAACGGATGGAGTGTCCATAATCTGAAGCCTATGTAGAGAATGATAGGAAGCCCTTTAATTCATTGAGCTAGACGTATCTAAAACGTGTTGCTCAGAGCCCGTGGGTACCGCCAAAAAATTCGCAATTTTTTTCGATAAGCAACCCTTGTTTAGCGTGAAGACAATCTTGGGGGCAGATAAGCTAGCAGGCAAAGGTCTGAGAACGACTGACCACATTGTCCCAGAGGTCTGTTAGAAGGTGTTTATGTCCCCGAATATCTGACTTCTTAGCCTGACTAAATCCAGCTTCTCGCATCTCCTCTGGAACGGGCTTGGAAATGATGTCCGGCACGTCATTAATAGAGTCGTAGAGGAACCCTCCCTGACCTACATATTGCTCAAGGTCAGCTCGAATTCTAGGCATGCAAACGCCTACTCCTGCCGCCTGGGCTTCTGCAATTGCCATGGGCCAACCCACTGTTGCTAGCTCAAAGGCAGCTGTGTAGACCAACCAACGGTGCTTCTTGTATTCTGCAGGCATTTGGTTTGGCTCTACAGGCGGAATGAAATTGACTGAATTTTGCTTAGTTTTATTAAAGGATTCGAGCTTATCTACTCGATATCCCAAGGCATAGAGATTAAATTCCTTGTCAGGCATCCAAGACGCTAGCTGAATGTAGTCAGACATTTTTTTCTTGGGAATAGCCGCCCCAGTATTCATAATGGCGTCGCCATTCGGTGAGCGGTCATAGAAGAGGTCATAGTTGATGACCGGGAAGCAGTCGATGATTTTGTCTGGCTGTATACCCTCCTTCTCTAGGTAGGGACGAGCAAATGGGAACGCCAAAATTCCAGCGCAAAGTTCGTGGTTCGACCAGTGCAAATTACTGCGAATGTTTCTGACCTTTTTGAACTGAGGCGTATTCCACTCAACGATCTGTCTAAGCTTTCCTAGACGCTTTTTGGGCCGGAGCGAGAGGGTGTCGTAAGAGTGCGATCGCACCGTGAACGGAGTACCCGTTCGCTCGGCTAGCGGCCCTACAAACTGCAGCTGATTGAGGTAATGAGTGTGGAGGACATCAGGCTTAACCTGCTCAATTAATGCCTGAATCGCGTCCAGCTCTACCAGGGCATGATAGGGGTAGCTATTTTGATAAGGAATATCTGAGGGTTGGCGCGAGACAATAGTGATTTCATAATCATCATAGACAGCCTCAAGTTCTGACTTAATGTAGGTTTGAGAAATTTGAGGATACCCTCGGATGATATAAAAAATTGACGCTTTTTTCAAAATTACCTCCTTTACAGATAACTACTGCGTAACACTGTGCAAAGGGTAGATGAGGCTGATTTAGCAGTCAAGGAAGATTTTCTGATAGCGTTGTTGCAGCAGCGCTATTTTTCAGGCCTAACTTCAGTTTGAGAAACTGGCTCGCTTTACTCAAAATATGAACGGGATGAAGTTTGAGAGCCCATAGCAGGCTAGCAAAAGCCGCCCGCTTCTGCCCCAACTGATAAGATGTCCGAGCATGCTGGTATACAAAATCTGAAAACATCTTAGGATGGGCTCTAAAAATAGCCTGGTGCTTGCTGATTAGATGACGGAAACTAACCTGACGTAAAGCCGGATTGTAGGAAATTCGAGGCCCCTCATGAGCTATCAGCTGATAGGTTACCGTGGGTAAACCAACAATTGAGCAAACGGGGTTTAGTCTCAAAAATAGCTCAGTGTGAACGCGGGACTGAAAAGTTTCGTCATACCCACCAATACTTAGAAAAAGCTCTCGCTCAACTACCAACGTCTGCTTAGAGAGAAAGGACTTTTCAGGCTCAATTTCTTCAAGAAAAAAGTGAGAACCTTTCGGCAGCGTGGGGGGGCAGCGAGTATCAATAACTTGACCTGCTACATTGACAACTTCTAAACCCGACAGCACAGCCACTGGCTGGGGTAGGTTAGTGTTCGTCAATCCCTTTAGCGAAACTTCCAGCATGTGGGGCAGAAGCCGATCGTCATCATCTAGGTACATGATCCAGCGGCCCCGAGCAGCCCTGGCCCCAGCGTTGCGAGCAGCTGCAGAGCCCTGATTTTTTGGTAAGTGAATCACTCGAAGGCGAGGATGCTCTGCCAACTTGACAGGTTCTGGTGAGCCGTCATCGACGACGACGATCTCATAGTCGTCCACCGTTTGGTCTAACACGCTTTGAACGGCCCGTGGCAATAAGTAGGGCCGATTATAGGTGGGAATAATAATACTGATTGAAGGATTGCTCATTTTTAACTCATCTTGGGTTCATTTCTAGATTTTTTTAGATGGATGACCCAGGCGACACTTGTTGCTGTTAGCTTCTCACTTGTTAACTTGGGCTAGTTAGGAATAGATCAGCTTTAAATTGTTAAGCCCAGTTTGCTTTTAGGCGGCTGAGATCTAGCGAATTCTTGAGTTGAATTAATTCTTTACTGTTTCTTTTTTCTCGCAGCAAGCAGATTTTTTAGCTCCAAATAGAGGCTTTTAATTTCGTTTAGGCCACCCGGCAAAAGAACATAGATGCCAATATACAGCACCCCAAATATCACCAAGTTTAGAATCAAGCTTAAAATTAGCACTCCAGGAGCGGTCAGCATCAGTCGGCTAAGAAATAGAAGAAAACCTGAGGCAATAGATGCAGTAGCCGGTCGCAGAAAGGTGCTCATGAAATCCCCCATTGTAAGGGGGGAAAGCTGGAGGCAGAAAGCTACTGAAGGATAAGTTAGTAAACTTATTCCTGTGGCGTAGCCTATAGCGACGCCTAAGGCTCCCCAATGAGAGCCAATAGCAACAGCCGTAATCATGACAGGGGTATGAATTAAGCCCCACTGCAGTTGGCGTTGGGTGTGGCCAACTGAGACATAGATCCACTTTGTCACTCGGTACAGGCTGCCAATAAAAACAGCAACGCTTAGCACCTGAAAAATAGGAACGGCTACAAGCCACTGGCTTCCTAGCAGCAGCAGCATGAAATCTCGTGCTGATACAAATAAGAGGGCCATAGCCGGCATGCAAAAACCAAACATCAGCGTCAGAGATTGACGACAGTAGTTTCGGTACTGCTGAGGATCAGAGGCTGCCCGGCTGAGGCTAGAGACAGCCACGTCAAACAGGGCAGGGTAGATCTGGTTAAAAGGGAAGTAGGCCCACTGATAAGCCATCGAATACAGACCCAAGGCGCTGGCTCCACTCAAGTAGCCGATCAAAACCTGGTCCAGCTTCATCCCGATGCGGGTAATGAGGCGAAAACCACTGAGGTTAAGACCGTAGGAAAGCATTGCGCGAACATTGGTGTCAGCCTGTGAAGGCTTGACATATTTTGTTGGTCGCCATCCGCAAAATAGCCAGTAAGCAACTCCCTGAACGATTTGAGGCACCACAAGCTGTAGCACCAGCGCCCAATACCCCCAACCCATCCAGGCTACCGCAATGGCAGCTCCTGCGCCTACAACGAGCGATACGACTTCAATTGATGTCAGTACGCCAAACTGCATCTGTCTTTTCAACAGCGACTTGTGTTGAAAGGATAGGCAGACACTAGCTACCCCAATGGCCATTACAATGGCCATCGCTGTTAGGCTTTGCTCCTCATAAAACCGGGCGAGTAGAGGAGCCACTAACACCATAGCGGCAATGATGAGGACATTGATTTTGAGGGAGATCCAAAACACAGCGCTAGCCTGCTGGTGATCCATACCCTCACGCTGCACCGTAGCAGTTTCCAATCCTAAATTGCTCACACTATCGACTATGGCGAGCAGCGGCAGGAGCATCGCTACCAAACCGAAATCAGCGGGCGTCAAGAGACGAGCGAGAATAGCTGTTGTGCTAACACCGATCAGAACCTTGACGGGCTGTGCACCAAAAGTGATTAAGCCAGAGTGTAGCGATCGCTGCTTTAGATCAGAGCGCAGCACATCACTCTCCCAATACTGAAAGTTATCGATTGGAAGCTTACGAACCATGGAAAGAGCCTAAAGAAGATACCGAATAGGGTGGAGCCGCCAGCGATCCTTGCTCCTTTGAGGCTAGGAGAGTCTGATATAGCTCAACGAACTGGTTGACACAAGCTGATTCGCTAAACTTAAGCAGGGCGCGATCGCGCCCTGCTTGGCCCATTTGCTCCGCTAAGTCGCGGTCCTGCAGCAGGAGCAAGAGTTTATCTGCCAGAGGTTCAACCGCACCTGGTGGAACTAAAAATCCAGACTGACCGTCCGCAACAATTTCTGCTAACCCACCAGTATCTGAGCTAATCACCGCAGTTCCTCGCATCATGGCCTCTGTGGCAACAATCCCAAACGGCTCAGCCCAGCGAGAGGGAATGACCTGCACCCAAGCAGATGCAAAACGGCGTTCCATCTCCTCCCGCGAGAGGTGACCCAGAAACAGCACGTTTTCTTGCAGATTGAGAGATTGCGTCAGGGCCGTTAAGCTGTCTTTCTCCGTTCCCTGGCCTGCGATCAGCAGAGTTGCTTCGGGCCTGTGGGAAACTACTTTGGCAAACGCCTGGAGCAGGACATCTACCCCCTTTGGGGAGGCTAGTCGTCCGGCATAAGCTACCGTTGGCGCTGAAGTCAACAGTGGGCGCTGAGGTCTTACAGGCACTCCGTTCCAAATTACCTGGGTAGACGCGATACCTGCCTGGAGTAGAGACTCATGTACCGAAAAACTATTAGAGACAACGACATCAAAGCTGTCTTGCCAGGCTTGCCACAGTCGATGCTGCGCCATCAGAGGAACCCAATCCCTTAACGGCAGACACCCTTTCTGATAGCAGGCGACCCCTACCGAGTGGTGACAGCTCGCCCCTGTCGGCAGCATTTTGGTGCCAACCGGGCAAATCGGACGGTACCAAGCAATGTGCAAGATGCTGGGAACTGCCTGCAGCAGCTTCAGGATCAGCGGGGATAGCTGAGTCAGAAAAAGACGTACGTGTACTACGTCTGGGCGGAATTCTGTGAGAACCTGATGGAGTCGATGGGCTGCCCAGGGGTTTGCCGTCTGCAGTAGAGTCCGAAATCGAGAAGTCGTTCCAAAACACTCATAATCGGCAATGCTCTCAGCTTTGTCTTTTTGGGCTGTGCTAGCAAAAAGACGAGCGTCATGCCCCCGGCTCCGCAGATGAGTTTGCAGGGTTTGCATCATCATCTCTGCGCCACCGGTCAGTGTTGCATAGTCATTGACTAGTAAGATCTTCATGCCACGGTTCTCTGCAGGGGCAATCGCGCCAACATTTTGTTCAAGCTTTGCCAAGGAGGTAGCTAGCTAATCGTGGCAGTTTCAGACTTTATAGAACTTTCTAGGGAACTAACTTGCTGAGGCAACCCTTGACGTCGGGCATGCCGCCAGGTCAAATACCGATTTAGCTGCCGCTCGATTGGGGCTACAAGCCCGTACATTAGAACCTTCTCAAAAAACCTGTTCTTCTGGCTCAAGCCCAAAGTTGCTTGACGGATCAAAGGAAACAGAATGCTGTTTCTCCGCCGCCAACCCAGCGCCTTGTACTTATGCTTAAAGTAAATGTCTTCCGCCAAGTTCCATTTCTGCCGAAGACGATTTAAGCTGGTCAGTTCCCAGTCATTGCTCCACCGCAGCATGTAGTAGTGCAGATCGGCCAAGTTGCGGGGTGGCCCAGGCACATAGGTGACGACACTGTCGGGTTCAAAATAAACGGCTTTTCCCCGCTGGCGGATTTCCATACAGAAATCAACATGCTCCTTGGTATTGAGCATCATTTCGTCGAGGGGGCCTGTTTCTTCAAAAACTGCCGTTCGGGCTAACATGCAGTGAAATTCACACAGCTCAGTTTCGGTTCGCTTTAGCCGTGATCTCACGTTCGCGACCCGATGCCCCTGCAGGTACATCTTCTCTCGCAAGCGGCGTCTGCCCAGCACATCCACAAAAACATGGGATTCACCCCCTGCAAAGTGGACAAACTCGTGAACCGGCTCGTGATGACACATCAAAGGCCCTACAACGGCTGCACCAGTCTCTTCGGCACATTGAATGAGGGCTTCGAGCCAGCCGGGAGAAACGATAACATCGTTGTCAACAAACACAACATAGGGTGTATCAACATGCTCCAAACCTAGGTTTCGAGCTTGATTAGGAGACAAAAAGTGGTTGAACCGCAGCAGCGTAAACCCCTTATCTTGGGCCTTCTCCTCAAGGTATTGTTTGACGTCGGGGGGAGAATTACCGTCTAGATAGATCAGCTTAAAGGGAATTTGGGTCTGCTCATAAATGCTCTCCAACGATTGGCGAGAACAGCTAAACCGTTCCCGAGGAGAGACAATAAGCGTCACTTTTGGTTCCGTCATAGAGAATCAGCCTCCCATTAACGGGTACATTGAAAAACATCAGTGTTGGAACAAAGAATTTGGCTTAACTGCTTACACAGTAGATGCCACAAAACAGATGCCACTAAAACCTGAGTGCAGGAGGGTTTGAAAGCTCAAACCCTCCTAGCTATGCTGCCTTAGGCAGCGGGAACAGCCTGTTGTACCTGCCCCTTAACCTGGCTCCACTGTTCCTTGGTGAAGTCTTCGTGGTAGGAGCGCTCGGTGTTGACATTCCAGAGGTCGTGCTGTCCTCCTAGGATGTTTTTGGCCGCTAGTAGGCCCGTTAACATGGAGTGATCCTGGTTGTTGTAGCGGTGCATGCCGTTACGGCCTACTGTCTGCAGGTTTTCAAACCGCTCTAGATAGTCGCGCAATACCTGTAAGTGCTGGCGATACTCGCCATCGTAGACAGGATATGCCTTGCGCTGTCGAATCACTACGCCATCTTCTACTACAGCCTCGGGATCTACCAGCTTTAGGTCTTTGATTTCGCGGCTAGCTAGGCGAATCAGATCTTCGTCCGACATTTCCCAAACCGGATCGCCTTCGCTGCAGAAATACTCCATGCCTAAGCAGGTCTTGCTCGGGTCGGGCACCATTGCTGGGCTCCAGTTCTTGAAGTTTTGGATCCGGCCTACCTTAAACTCAGGGCTGTGAATATAGATCCAGTTGTCTGGGAACAACTTTTCTCGGTTGATAATCAGCGAGACGATCAAGAAGTCGCGGTATTTGAGGCTAAAGGCTGCCTTCATTACTGCCTCGGGAGGGGCCGGAGACAAGCACTTGACCAGTGCGGTAACCGGCATGCTTGAGATAAATTGCTCGGCTGACAGCGTCATGATTTCGTCGCCTCGCTGAGCAATCACCTGCTTAATGCGGTTGTCATCGTGCTCAATACGAACAACTCGGGTATTGAGGTGAACGGGAGCACCCTGCTCCTCAACCCGTTCCTGGAACCGCTCCCACATCATGCCAGGGCCGAGAATGGGATAGTCGAACTCCTTAATCAAGGTCTTGGTATCGTTACCACCAAAGAGCGAATTAATGACTGCCTTTTTGAGGGATAGACCCTTAATTCTTTGGGCTGCCCACTCAGCCTGAATCTTGTCGCAGGGGATGCCCCACACTTTCTCGGTGTAGGTTTTGAAGAATGTCCGATAGAGCCGGGAACCGAAGCGTTCTGTAACCCAATCTTCAAAGTTTTCTGCCTCTGGTCCTGGCTGTAGCCTGGTTTTTAGGCGGGCTTTGAGGTAGCTCAAAACGATAAAGGAACTGTCGAATGGCCCTAGGTTGAGCAGGGTATTGAAGACAGAAAGCGGATAGTCAAAGAACTTGCCTTGGTAGTAAATGCGGGAGAGCCGAGGAACTTTAATAAAGTCATCCTCGAGAACTTCTTTCCAGAGCTGCTCGACTTCGCCAATTTTAGTAAAAAAGCGATGCCCTCCAATGTCGAAGCGGTATCCTTTGTAGGTTTCTGTCCGGGAAATGCCGCCCACCTTGTCGGCTTGTTCCAAGACAACAGGTTTGATGCCATGCTTGACGAGCTCATAAGCAGCAGTCAAGCCAGCTGGGCCAGCCCCAATAACAACGGTTTCAGAAGACATGGGCAGAATTCTCTTAAAAGAATAGGGTCTCAATCACAGTGCAGCCTATACCTGTTGACCAAACCATGAGGTCAATCGAGGCGCTGTCTAATCGATGGTTCTTACCTTCATGGGTGCAAATTCATAGGGTTGCAGGTGGTGGCGACCCAGGCTGATGGCAAACGCCAACCCACTGTAAAAGTAGTAGAGCAGGTGCCAAGGAATCACCTTGAGCGCGAAGAGCAGACCCCGCTTGTGATAGAAAAACTGGTATACGGGAAGATTAATTGCCAGCAGAACAATGCTTAAAGCGCTCATTGGCAGCCAAAGCAGCGGAAGCCATAGGGTATTAAAGAGCATTAGAACCGCTGCGAAAATTAGAATAACGCTCAGACGGCTAGAAAAACGCAGGTTTAAATCGCTGGTAAAGCTTTGGTAATCTTGCACGCTGGCCTGCCGGATTCTTAGCAGGAGGGCTGTCCATGGCAAAGCTCGGTAAAAAACCTCAGCTCTTAGGAGTGAAACTGTTTTCCATTCCTTCAGGTGCTTCACCTGTACGTCTTTGCAGAGCCGAATGGGATAGCCCGCCTGCTTTAGGCGATATCCTAGTTCGATGTCTTCAATGCAGGGCTTGCGATAGCGCTCGTCAAACCCGCCGACAGCCCAGAATACGTCGCGCCGAATGGCTCCGCAGGCTCCCCAAAAGGTGGAAGCATCTTCCTTGCCCTGCTGGTGGGTGTAGTGGTGAAACAGATTCTTGTACTGAGAGAGGAAGTTGGGGGCTCCTGGTGCGTCATCGTAGGAGCCAATTAAGGCAGAGATTTCAGGGTGGTTTTGGAAAGCGCTTAAGACTCTCTCAACCGTTTCTGCGTGGATTAATACATCGGCATCGACGAAGAAGAGAATGTCGCCTTGGGCTGCTCTAGCACCAGCATTTCTAGCTTTGGCTGGGCCACCAGATTGGGGCAATTTAATGAGTCTGAAGCCAAAGGGTTCGACTAATTGCCAGCTACCGTCGGATTCACCGTCTGCAACCACAATTACTTCTGCGTAAGCGGGCACATATTGCTTCAGATGAATCAGGCACTGATGGAATAAATTACCACCGTTGTGAACTGGAATGACGATGGAAATCAATGGTTCGCCATGCGAAGTTTGGGGCATGATTTACCTCAAGCATAAAGGACAGCCATTAACAGTTGCGGTCTCAGCTTCTGCAACTTAGCCTAGGACATTTAAATATCTAAAGCTTTAGGAAACCGACTTTAGTCGAATTTGCTTCTCCCTAACATATTCCTGAATCAAGTCACTAAAAAACTACCAACTGCTTTAGCACCTTTAGACAAATAGGCTGCTTTAGTCGGGATAAATGGCTACGGTTTGGGGAAGACATTTCTTGAGAAATTTTGCTGAACCCCTATCACCCAAATTAAGATGAGAGAATAACTACAGCTTGGGAAAGACGCTTTTTGAGAAATTCTGCTGGAATCCCTACCCATTAAGTGAGTTAGAAGATTTGGTCTGTAGTTTGCCTTACTTGGGATAAAGTTACTCCTTCCGTGAATGTAAGGGAAGACTCTAGGCTCTACTCTTCATGCATTTCTCAAAAAAAAGCAACGTTAGTAAAGCTGGTATTAGTGATTCCCTTTTATGAAGATTAGTTCCTTCATAAAGATAAAGTTAGGAGGGGATTGGTCGCTTTATTGAAGCTTTATAAATCTCGGTTTTTCCTTTAAAGGAAAATTGAATTTTATAGAGGAAATGACTTTTTCAATAAATCTGAACGCTATAGTCATCCTCCTCAAGACTGATCAAGCGAAGCTGTATTCTATTACCAACCCAGTGCTATCCCATCGCTGCGAGGGTCGCAGCCACCGTAGAATCTGCCAGATTCAGGATCAGTCAGAATTAGATGGGCATGACCCATTTGGTCGGTCCAGTCGGGAACTTGGTTGACATGATGCCCCTGGCTGCTGAGTGTTTTGACCACCTCTGGAGGAATTCTGCCTTCCAGGTTGAGCTGGATGCTGGCATCGCCCCAGGTACGGCCCCACACCCAACGGGGTAGGTCAATTGCGGTTTGGGGGTCGAAGCCAAAGTCCAGGATGCGGGTGAGCAGAGCGGCTTGGGTCTGAGGTTGGCCTTCGCCGCCCATGGTGCCAATGACGAGATGGGGGCTGCCATCTGGATGCAGGACTAGTCCTGGCATTAGGGTATGGAAGCTGCGCTTGTTGGGGGCGAGGCTGTTGGGGTGGCTGGGATCGAGGCTAAAGCAGTGGGCTCTATTTTGCAGCACGATGCCGGTGCTAGGGGGGACGACTGCTGAGCCGAAATCAAAATACAGGCTTTGGATTAGGGAAACGGCATTGCCCTGATTGTCTACAAAAGCTGAGTAGGCGGTGTCGCCACCGACGCTGCCTGGCAGGTAGGGCTGGGCTTGGGTGAGGTTAATTTGGGCGCGACGGCGATCGCAATATTCTTTAGAGATTAGCTCGGCGACTGGAATCTCGATAAAGGCGGGATCGCCCAACCACTGATCGCGATCTGCAAAAGCTAGTTTGGTGGCTTCGACCAGCAGGTGATAGTAATCGGCGGTGCCGTGGCCGAGTTGCTGCAGGTCAAACGGCTCAATCAAGTTGAGAATTTGCAGTAGGGCAAAGCCCTGGGAGTTGGGCGGCAGCTCGCAGACTGTGTAGCCTCGGTAGGAGGTGGTGATGGGGTCGACCCAGTCTGAGGTGTGTTGGGCAAAGTCGGCCAGCGTGAGCAGACCGCCGATGGTCTGGAGGTGCGCGGTGATCTGGGCTGCGATCGCACCTTTATAAAACTCATCTCGCCCCCCAGCCGCCAGCCGCTGCAGCGTAGTGGCCAGGTCTGAGTTGACTAGCTGCTGCCCGAGCTTTGGGACTTCGCCCGCTGGCAGAAAGGGACTGGATGTACCAGAGTAGCGCATTAGCGCTGCTGCATCCCGTCGAGTCCAGCGGCACTGAGAAGCCGAGGCTGGATAGCCTTGCTGGGCCAGATCAATCGCGGGTTGCAAAACCTGTGCCCAGGGGAGCTGCCCCCACCGCTGGTGGGCCTGCCACCAGGAATCGACTGCCCCAGGCACAGTTACAGCGGCAAGCGGCCCCCGCTGAGGAATGCTCGTTAGCCCAGATTGTAGGTAGCGCTCCTGGCTGGCGGCCTGGGCAGATCGGCCAGAGCCATTTAGCCCGTAGATTTGCCCGCTGGCTCCGTGGTGGACTAGCCAGAAGGCGTCGCCCCCCAGCCCTGTCATGTGCGGATAGACGACTCCTAAAGCCGCATTGGTTGCGATCGCAGCATCAATCGCGTTGCCGCCCTGCTGAAGAATGCTCAGCCCAGCTTGAGACGCCAGATGATGGGGACAAACCACTAAACCAGAGGAAGCAACAACAACCGGGCGCGTAGGGTAGGCAGTCATGCAAAGGTCATGCGAGAAAAGCCTTCTTAAGGTAGCAGGTTGTACACATCGGGTTGTGTTTAAGCAGCCAAAAAAGCAGGGCAACAATTTCTTGTGCCCTGCTCTGATATCTCGATGGATTTGGCGGTAGATGCACTTAGCCTAAACGATACCCAAACCCTCGCACGGTTTTGAGGTATTGCGGATTGCTGGGGTCGATCTCCAGCTTTTCTCGAATCCAGCGGATATGTACATCCACCGTCTTGTTATCGCCCATGAAGTCATGCCCCCAGACCTGATCGATAATCTGGTCACGAGACCAAACCCGTCGGGGCTGGCTCATGAATAGCTCCAGAATACGGAATTCTTTGGGAGACAGGCTCAGCTCTTCTCCTCTCAAAAATGCCCGGCACTCTTTAGGGTGCAAGGAAATCTCCTGAAAGCGCAGAACCGGATCAGACTCCTGGCGGGCTACCCCCCGATGCCGCCGCAGCAACGCTCGACATCGGGCAATGAGTTCTCGCATACCGAAAGGCTTGGTCAGATAGTCATCTGCTCCAATCTCTAAGCCGACAACCCGGTCGGTCTCAGTGCCTTTGGCGCTAAGAATGAGGATAGGCACGTCAATGCCCTGGTGACGCAACAGGCGACACAGATCAAGCCCGTTCATGCCGGGAAGCATGAGGTCAAGAATGACCAAATTGACTTCCGGGTGGTTGACTCGACTGGCGTTAGATGTGCCGCCGAGCATTTCTAGGGCAGTCAACCCATCTTCTGCAACTAAAATCTCAAATCCTTCTTCAGCCAGACCCAGGGCGACCGTTTCCCGAATCAGTTCTTCGTCTTCAACAATCAGCACTCGCCCTAGCCCAACTCTTAAATTGGGCTGAACCTGGGGAGAAAGCTCCAGAGAATTCATAAAAACAGTTAGAGCTGTTACAGTGCCATCTTACCAGCCGTGGCAGGGTTGATACGTTCGAACATCCTAAAATATTCTAAACCTCGGACAAATCTCGGAGCCTACAGTTTTTTTGCCGAGTTTTGGCCTTGAAACCCTGCGCCCAGAGCTGCTTCTAGGCAACATCAGACTTTTTTTGTCGCCGGGTTCGCACCAGTGCCAGCCCTCCGCTCAAGACCATGAGCGCTACGCCAGAGCTAGGTTCTGGCACAGAAGCAGGAGCCTGATCAAGGGCCTGTAGAGCAGCCGAGGCAACAATCTGATGGGCCTTAGACGTCGGGTGCAGGCTGTCCCAAAACAGGTATTCATCGGGATTGGCACAGCGAGTGATAGGCGGGTTTTTAGTGTCAGGCGGGAAGAACAAAGGGGAAGTCGTCAGACAGGGATCGCTGACATTGGTAAAGCCAAACTGCCCCGGTGAAACTAGCGCTGACTCAATCAGCGAAAAAACATCGAGGGAGATTAGATCAACGCCATCAAAGCTTGGATCCTGGTCGAGAGAGGCGAGAGTGGATGCCAGCAGGGCATTGTGTTGCTCCACCAGTCCCGTGACTTGGGGGGCATTTTGCCTGTTTTTGACCAGAGGTGTTTGGCCCAGATCAGGCAGGTTCACGACCAAAAAGTTCTCAGCCCCCACGCCTGCCAGTGTCCGAATGGCAGACTCTAGATTGCTAACTGGCACTGTGGGATCGGTTTGCCCAGCAACTTCTAAATAATCGTTATTCCCCGCCCAAAGAACGAACAGGTCATCTGTGGCGGCTGGGATTTTAAGCGAAAGATATTGTCCAATCTGCTGCTGCAGACCTGGCAAGGCTGGCGAGGTTGTGTTTAAGAAACCGGTCGTGGCCCCGGCAAAGGCGAAGTTTTGGCCAGAAGTGGCCCCTAACTGGGGTGCAAGGAAATCTAGCCAGATCAGCTCGTCAGCGAATCGCTGCTGGGTGTAGGCAGGCAGGGCTCCAAAAAAACCAGTGCTGAGGTCAATTCCTGGCAAAATGGGCGGCGGCACAATTCCACCCGTGACAGCAGCGGTATTGCCCGTATCGGAAAGGCTATCGCCAAAGACAAAGAGTCGGCCAAAACTAGCGGCTTCGGCAGCAGCAGGCACTAGAGTTGCTAGGGAAAGGGAAAGGGCGCTGCCCCACAAAATCCTGGTGAGGGGATGCAGAAAATTGAGGTGGGACATGCGTATCTCCTGATTGTGGGGGGCTGGGAATTTACTGAAGAGATTTGTCTGGAGCTGTCTAACTGGGCACTGCAACCGACCAGATACAGCCCACTGGTTTAACAGTTTGCTGACCTATCAGCCATAGCAGCCAAAATTGCTCCATGATGTAATGAAATCTTGAAAGTTCCCGGGATCGAGATTCGCAAACTAGAGCTTCATCAAAGCTTGTTAAAGTAGAGCGTTTAAACATGAAATCTTCATAAAGCAAGGGTAGCTCAGAGCCGGGCGCTAGTTTGCGGGCTGGTTCATTAATTTTCTCAAACTGACAGACTCATCAGATCGGAAGGATGCAGGACTGATGTAGGTTAGGAATGAGGCATTCGCACGGCGTTCCCTGTTTGCATGATTTAGCTTTGGCTAGGTCGGTTGTCTGTGTGAATGCTTCACCTAGGACTCTGCTGAGTCTGATGCGGGGCGAAGCGATCGCAAAATAGGAATTTTCTGATATTGCTCTGGTTGGATGCTGTGCCAATCTAGTCCCTGCGGGCGAGCATAGCGGGTCTGCGTTGCAATGACTGCATCGGGCGTCGCAATCCAGTCGAGGGGCCAGTCGTGGGGCTGCATGGGCAGCGGGTCAGAGGCTATGACCTGTAACGAGTGAACCGTTGTGACAATCGGCGTTTGGGGCTTGACCAGGCCAAATTGAGCCATCATGCCCAGCTCTAAATCGGCAAACCCAGCGCCTTTACCGGTGCGGCCTCCGTCGGGGTTAACTGCCACACAGCCAACCACCACGAGATTAATTGGCTCCATCTCATCAAAGCTGATGGGCCGTCCGTAGATCAGGGCGTTGCGTAGGGTGGCAGCGGTTTCTAGAGAAATTCCCTGGGCAGCTAGGGCAGCAGCCTTGAGTTCGACAAAGCACTGCTGGCGGGTGAGCCGAGGAACGGCCATGTAGAGCGTTTTGCCGTCTTGCAAAGCCTGCAGCCGCACTGGTTTTTGGGGCGAGTCGGGGTTGCACTTGATCACCTGGGCCTGCTGCCATGCTGGCAGGGCGGCTAGCCGTTGGGCGGCTAGGTCGGCCCCTAAAAAGTCGGGGATGTGGCCGAAGGGGTCGCGGCGCACCGCTTTTTGCGCCTTTAATGTGGCCCATACTTGGGTTCTCAAGGCATCTTTGGCGGTGTGGCGACCGCTCCACTCAGATGCTGGGAGGTTTTGAGTGAGGTTGTCTTTAAAAGACGGGGACATGGCGAACCCGGAGAAAAAAATCACGTCAATTTTACTGAGGCAGCCGAGGCGGTATGTTGAGCTGAGGCAGCTGTTCTGATGTGCTGTGGCCGCTTCTTTGGATGATCCTCATAATGGAGGGCGAATCTGTCTTGAATTTTGGCATGGATCGAGGTGAAGGAATGAAGCGTCGCGGTTTTTTGCAGTGGATGGGGCTGGGCTGGCTGGTCGTAGCTGTGCAGGCTTGTTTTGCCCGTTTGGGGGGTGGTCAGGGGGCATCAGCTGAGAGGGTGGTTGTGGGCTCGGTGAGTGACCTGGCGGGGGCAGGGGTGCTAGAGCGTAATACGGCTCTGGGTCCGGTGCTGGTGACGGGCGATGCAGCTAACCCAGAGAGCTTGAGGGCTGTCAACGCGACCTGCACCCATCAGGGCTGTGCAGTAAAATGGCAGGCTCAAGAGCAGGAATTTCTGTGCCCTTGCCACGGTGCCCGCTATGCCCCAGACGGTGAAGTGCTGCAGGGCCCGGCGGGAGATGCGCTTGAGACTTACTCTGTGCGCGTTGAGGGGACGGAAGTGTTGATTGACGCCTAGGGTTGAGGTTGGGGCCTGTGTGCCCGCTACACAAGTCTGGGTAGCCTGGCTAAGGAGTGTGGCGGTGTTCTACACAAGGCCAATCTAGGCTAAAAAGAGTAAAAAGGAGAGGCTGTTTGGTGAGGCAGGAGGCTCAGCTTAATGTCTAGGCACGTCCTCGATGATCTGACCCAGAGCTACAAGCGTCAGTGGTTTCGCATCTTGTTTAGGCTGCAGGGGTCGGTCATTCCCTCGATTTGGCCTAGGGTGCTGCTTTGTGTTGGGTTTAGTGTGCTGATTGCGGGGCTGCATGAACTGGGCTGGCGGGTATCTTGGCCGGTGCTGGGAACGCTGGTGCCCAGCATTGTCTTGGGTTTGCTGCTGGTGTTTCGCACGAATACGGCCTATGAGCGGTTTTGGGAAGGGCGCAAGCTCTGGGGCCAGTTGGTCAATACGTCGCGTAACCTGGCTCGACATATGTGGGTAGCGATTCAAGAGACTAGCCCGGAGGATCGGGCTAGCAAGGTGCAGACCCTGAAGCTGCTGGTGGCATTTGCGATCGCAACCAAGCTGCACCTGCGATGCCAGCCCCCTAACCAGGCTGAACTGAGCAAACTACTCACGCCGGAGCAGTTTGACAAGCTACAGAGCATGAACAACCCCCCCATTGAGGTGGCTTTTTGGATTGCCGACTACCTGCAGCTACAGCATGGTTACGGCAAACTCAGCATCTATGAGATGACCGCCATGACCGGGCGCTTGGATGACATGATTAACGCTTTGGGCGGCTGCGAGCGCATTCTCAAAACGCCCATTCCCTTGGCCTATTCAATTCACCTAAAGCAGCTGCTGTTGCTCTATTGCTTTGCTCTGCCCTTTCAAGTGGTGGATCAGCTGGAGTGGTGGACGGCGCTGATCGTGGGGCTGATTAGCTTTGCGGTATTTGGCATTGAAGAGATCGGCATTGAGATTGAAAATCCCTTTGGCACCGATGCCAATGACTTACCTTTAGACGCTATCTGCCTGACCATGTACCGCAATATTGAGGACTTGATCACGCTGGCTCCCTGTGTGCGACGCTGGCAAATACCTACAGTGGAGCACTCGATTCACAGATTCTAGAGATGCGTGGAATTTACGCTCCTAGCAGCAAAGCAAAGCGTGCTTATTAACTTTCGTAAGCATATTTAAGATGGGCATGGGCTATTGCCCTTTGCCCATCCTACGAGGGCTGCTTTCTATACTGTGGTGGGGATTTGGACGCCGGAGATGAGGCCTTCTTGCTGGGCCATGTACAGCATCAGATCGACGATGCGGTTGGAGTAGCCCCATTCATTGTCGTACCACGACACCACTTTGAAGAAGTTGCTGTTTAGCTCGATCCCGGCATTGGCATCAAAGATGCTGGAGTGGGGGTCGGTTGTGAAGTCGGTCGAGACGACGGGATCTTCGGTGTAGCCGAGAATGCCTTTCATAGGCCCTTCTGCAGCCGCTTTCATGGCTGCGCAGATCTCGGCATAGCTGGTGGATTTCTCGGTCTTGAAAGTCAGGTCTACGACTGACACGTCGGGAGTGGGCACTCGGAAGGCCATGCCGGTCAGCTTGCCTTTTAGCTCAGGCATTGCTAGGGCCACGGCTTTGGCTGCTCCTGTAGAGGCGGGGATGATGTTTTGTCCGGCTCCGCGACCGCCTCGGAAGTCTTTTTTGCTGGGGCCATCTACGGTGGGCTGGGTGGCTGTGGCGGCGTGAACTGTGGTCATCAAACCTTCAGCTAGCCCGAAGGTGTCATTGATGACCTTGGCGATGGGGGCTAGGCAGTTGGTGGTGCAGCTGGCGTTAGAAACGACCGAGTCGGTTTCGGCATTAAACTTCTCGTGGTTGACTCCGATGACGTAGGTCGGCACTTTGTCGGGGTCTTTGGTAGGAGCGGAAATAATGACGCGCTTGGCTCCCCCCTCAATGTGCTGCTGGGCTCCATCGAAGTTGGTGAAAAGTCCGGTGCACTCGACAATGTAATCGGCTCCAAGATCTTTCCAGGGCAGCTCAGCCGGATTGCGAACGGCCATGCAGCGGATGTGTTTGCCGTCTACTACAATGCCGTCTTCAACGGCTTCTACCGTGCCTTGGTAGCGACCGTGGGTGGAGTCGTATTTGAGCAGGTAGGCCAGGTTTTCGGGGGGCACCAGATCGTTGATGCCGACAAATTCAATATTTGGGTTTTTAATGGCGGCCCGGAATACCAGACGTCCGATCCGGCCAAATCCGTTAATACCAACTTTGAGCGCCATGTTGAAAATCCTTATTGTTGGGTTTGCATCTTAATCAAGAAGGCGGGTCTCGCAAGCAATAGCTGGAGGCTAATCTTCAATTAAAGAAAGGCTCTAATTAAGCGATCGCACTGCTAGCCGAAAAGACTTTGTGAGGCGATCTTGCCGCACAATTTATCAGTGTTGCGTCGTTTTGAGTTCCACCAATCGATATAGGCTTTCTCACTACTAATCGAGAATTGCGGCAAAAGACCGGGATCTACCTTTTTCTTTCAGGGTTGGGCAGAAGGGCTTTGAGGTAGGTGATGCGGCTGTGCCAGCGAACGGTCTGGTTTGACAGCTGGCGATCGCAACTCTGCTGAATCTGCAGCACCTCATCTGGCCCTAGGTGTTGCTTGAGCTGTTCGCCATAGCTGGGGCGTCTGTCTTCCGCCTGGGAAAACCAGCGGTGCAGTAGTTTGGGGGTGATCAGCAGATCGGCAGCAATGGGTTCGCTCTGCAGATCTACGGTGAATCCGGCGGCGATGAAGTGCGATCGCAAATCTTCCCCATCCCAGTCAAACGGAGGGGTGGCTGCGTCAAACATCGCTGCTTCGGCCTGCTGCCACTGCTGCCAAAGCGAAGGCTCTAGGGTACCAGGGCTAATGAGCGCCGAGATTCGCTGACTGTGTCGGGGGAGTGACTCTGCTAAAACAATGGCTCCTTCCCGGCTCAAATGGGCTTGTAGAATTGCAATTATCCCTGCCTTGTCAGGTTCTGGGCCTAGCACGTTGCGGCCCACGATCTGGTCAAAGTGAATCTCTGGCGTCAGCGCCTGCAATGCTTTGGGCAAATCTTGCAAGGTTGCCTGAAACACGATGGGCCGAGACAACTCTGTCAGCCGCGCCGCCTGCTCTGTCAGCGCTGACTGATCCTGCAGGCTCTGCACTCGTGAGTAGACGCCACCTTCGGGTACCCGCCGCACCGCTTCCCAGGTGAGCAGGCCCGTGCGGGCATTGAGATCGAGGATGCGGTGGTGGCGTTGGGGCGCGGCCAGGGCGAAGATGCGATCGCGCACCTGCCCCACCTGCTGCCCGACTTGTCCCAGGGTGCGCTGCAGCCAGCGATCGCGCGCCGGGTCATTGGGGCTGTAGGTGAGGGTTTCGGGCAAGGCTCCGCCGCCATCAACCATCGCCGCTAGCTGAGCCTCGCGTCGCCGCGCCACCTGCACCCGAATCGCATCTTCGTAGCCCTGCTCGGAGGGCTGGTAAAACACCTGTCCCTGTAGACCATTGGGTAGGTACTGCTGAGCTACCCAGTGCTCGCGGTAGGAGTGGGGGTAGAGGTAGCCCTGGCCGTGGCCGAAGCCTTTCTTGTCGCGGGTGGCATCGCGCAGGGGGTTGGGCACATCTTCTTCGCGCTCTTGCTCGATGGCGGCCAACGCATCAAAAAAGCCCATGACGCTGTTCGACTTGGGAGCCGTTGCTAGATACAGCGTGGCCTGAGCTAGGGGATAGCGCCCCTCTGGCATGCCCACCCGGTCGAAGGCGGCGGCACAGCTGGTCGCTACGCTTACGGCCTGAGGATCGGCTAGGCCAATATCTTCGCTCGCCAAAATGACCAGTCGCCGGAAGATAAAGCGAGGATCTTCCCCGGCGTAGACCATGCGGGCCAGCCAGTAGAGGGCCGCATCGGGGTCGGAGCCGCGCACGCTCTTAATGAAGGCGCTGATGGTATCAAAGTGGGCATCGCCCTCTTTGTCGTAGAGCACTGCCCGCTGCTGAATTGATTCTTCGGCAACTGCGAGGGTGATGACTAAGGTGCCGTCTGCGGCGGGTTGGGTGGTTTCGACAGCTAGTTCTAGAGCATTGAGCAGGGCGCGGGCGTCGCCATTGGCAACGTTAACTAGGTGATCAAGGGCTTCGGGCTGGGCCTGAATGGGGCGATTGCCGTAGCCTCGCTCTGGGTCTTTAATGGCCTGCTCTGCTACTCGGTATAGATCAGGGGCTTCTAGGGGCTTGAGCTGAAACACGCGGGAACGGCTAACTAGGGCTTTGTTGACCTCAAAATACGGGTTTTCGGTGGTGGCTCCAATCAAAATGACGGTGCCGTTTTCGACCCAGGGCAGCAGGGCGTCTTGCTGGGCTTTGTTAAAGCGATGGACTTCGTCCACAAAGAGGATGGTGCGGCGGCTGTAGAGACCGCGAATTTCTTGGGCAGTTGCGATCGCATCTCGAATTTCCTTTACCCCGGCCAATACGGCATTAATGGCGATGAAGTGGGCGCTGGTGGTGTTGGCGATGATGCGGGCTAGGGTGGTCTTGCCAGTTCCTGGCGGCCCGTAAAAAATCAGCGACGAAAGCTGATCGGCCTGAATTGCTCGCCGCAGAAGCCGCCCCGGCCCGACTACGGCATCTTGGCCGATAAATTCATCTAGGGTGCGAGGCCGCATCCGCGCTGCCAGGGGCGCTTCTTGGTCGATCTGGCTCTGGCGGTTGTGGTCAAACAAATCCATTTCGGCAAACCGGGAGTTTGTTCTGGAGATGCACTGAATTTATTAGGGCGCAAGAGATTGCGCCCCTATCAGACGGCTTGTTAGTGCATATTTACTGCAAAACGGGTATCTGGCTGTCTGCAACCTTGGATAAACACGCTACTCGATTAAAAGGTGCTTGGTGGTAATTACCATCCACTCGCCAAGGCGGCCTGTGGGAATGGGGTCGCTCCAGTTACCAGCATCGGCATAGTTGAGGGTGTGCAGCTGCTTGATGTTGCGATCGATGCCTTCGAGGCTGCCGTAGAGCAGCACGCGAATTTTGTCGCGTCGAGGCTGGCGTTGGCTCTTGGGCGGTTGGGCAGGCCCATTTGTGGATGCCTGAGCATCCGGATCGTTGGATTGAAACATGGTGGTTCTGGGTTCCTATGTGGTGTGGTTTAGGAAACCAGAACTCACTTTCCTAGCAGCCCCTAGATGTGTGCAATCGGGGCGGCAGGGGAGGTAAACTGACCTCCAAGCCTCCGAACTGCCTACGACAGCTTGGGGGAATAGTCGCCTGTTTGTGCTGCTAACACTTGCAGGCGGCGCTAAGTCCATGAGTTCTGTGTCTCAACTGTCAGACTTGACAGCTTAATGACTGAGAATACGGTGTGAGCTAAGCAGGCGTCAACTGTATCGAGCATTTTTTTTGAGCGAGGGTAGCAGTGGCGGGAGAGTTGTCAGTTGCCAGCCCCTGCTTAGCTCACACTGGAAGGCGAGACACCCGCAAGAGCCATCAAAAACACAAGACCTTTTGCGGCTTCAGGATGACCCGATATAAATCCTAAAATTTGACCCGCAGGCAAACTGCGACAGGCAACGAATCCCTTCAAACAGGAATAATAACTTGTTGAGAAATGGAGAACCTCATGATACGAAAAGGTAGTGATAAAGAGAATCTTCAGGCTCCAGCTGTCCTTGAACAAATTTTGTCTGCAACAGTAGCAGCAGATTTTCAAATGGCATCGGAGCCACAAACAGGTTGCCTCCTCAGAACCCTGGTTGCAAGTAAGCCATCTGGATGTTTTTTAGAACTGGGGACAGGCACAGGAATTGCCACAGCCTGGTTATTGGATGGAATGGATGAAGGATCTAAGCTGTTTACAGTCGACAATGATAGCGCTGCCGCAGCGATCGCTCAAAAGTACTTAGGGCATGATCAACGAGTCAGCTTTAGAGTTGAAGATGCGGGTGCTTTAATTGAGCATTTTATAGAGCAGAACCAACGATTTGATCTAATTTTTGCGGATACCTGGATAGGAAAATATGCTCGACTTGAAGACACCCTGAATCTCCTCAATTCCGCTGGCCTGTACGTAATCGATGATATGCTGCCCCAAATAAACTGGATTACAGGCCATGAAGCTAACGTCGAGGCGTTGGTACTAGATCTAGAGAACAGGCAGGATTTAGTTCTTACTAAACTGGCTTGGGCGAGCGGAATTGTTCTAGCGACCAAGAAAACGTAAGTCTTGCTGCAGGTATTGTGAAATCACCCATTAGGCTCCTTTGCGCCACGCTCGTCCTGCATATCCTGTAGATCAAGAGCTTGCCTGTTGTCTTACTTTTGATAGAGCGGCTCAGGCTAGCATCCTTTTAAGGTAGTTAACAAAACTAAACAAAAGCACTCACGAGCC
The DNA here is from genome assembly GCF_014696715.1 of Pseudanabaena sp. FACHB-2040. Classification (NCBI taxonomy): domain Bacteria; kingdom Bacillati; phylum Cyanobacteriota; class Cyanophyceae; order Pseudanabaenales; family Pseudanabaenaceae; genus Pseudanabaena; species Pseudanabaena sp. FACHB-2040. Next base: position 210,382 of record NZ_JACJQO010000001.1, on the reverse strand, counting down.
TTAGGGCTTGAGTGGGCTTGTTTGGGCGAGCTTCAGTGGCTATCTCTACAGCTTCAGCCCACACAGCACTAACTACTTGAGGAAATCATGGATTTTGGAATCAAAGGCAAGGTTGCAGTTATCACGGGAGGAGATTCAGGTATCGGTCAGGCGACAGCCAAACTGTTAGCTGCTGAAGGCGTCAAAATTGCCCTGCTCGACCAGACATCAGAAAAGCTCGATCAGGCTGTCGAGGAGATTAGAAAAGTTGGGGAAGCGATTTCAGTCCAGGCAGATCTAACGAAGTTAGAAGAGGTTGAAGCTGCGAAACAGCACATTCTTGACCAGTTTGGCTCCGTTCACATTCTGGTACATGCCGCAGGCATCACGGGTGCCCAAAAAGAATTTTTAGAGCTGAGCGACGACGACTGGTACGAGTCCCTTGAAGTAGACTTCATGGCCGCTGTGCGAGTCTGTCGGGCATTCATTCCAGCCATGCAGCAAGCTGGTTGGGGCCGCATTGTTTTAATCGGTTCAGAAGACGCTGTGCAGCCTTATGTAGAAGAAATGCCGTACTGTGCTGCAAAAGCTGCCATTCTCAACTTTGCCAAAAACCTATCTAAAGCCTACGCTCAGGACAACATACTCGTCAATTCTGTCTCCCCGGCATTCATTGCAACCCCGATGACAGACAAGATGATGAATAAGCGATCGCAAAAGCTAGGGGTTGGCTTTGATGAAGCAATCGATAGCTTCTTAGAGGAAAATCGTCCCCATCTCGTCCTCAAGCGGCGAGGTAAAGCGCAAGAAGTTGCATCCGTCATTGCCTTCCTCTGCTCCGAACAGTCGAGCTTTGTTGTCGGCTCCAACTACCGCGTTGATGGCGGCTCAGTTGCAACCGTACACCACTAAAACCTGTCCTACACCGGAGATATTTATGGCGATTGCAGACACCGCTGCGCCCACCCTTGAGTGGGGCGGCGGCAATCAAACTCTTGTGTTTTTGCACTATTTTGGCGGTGCTGCAATGAGTTGGCAATGGGTCGCTGCCCAGATGCAGGACTATCGCTGTGTGGCTATCAACTTGCCAGGGTTTGGTGGGGCACCCGCGCTTGAGCCGCCCTCTTTAAAGGGGTACGCCAATGCCGTATCTGAGGAGGTAGCTCGTCTCAATATTGAGGACTACACATTAGTAGGGCACTCAATGGGAGGCAAGATTGCACTGCAGGTTGCCATAAGCAGCGATCGCCCCCCTCAGCACGTTGTTCTAATTGCGCCCTCACCGCCCTCACAAGAGCCTATGCCCGATGAGGAAAAGGAGCGGCTACTCAGCAACCATCCCAGCCAAGACAATGCAAAAACAACGGTTGCAAACGCTACCCATCAGCCCTTGAACAAAGACCAGCAGGCTCTGGCAATTAAAACCCACATGGCCGTAAGCGAAACGGCTTGGCGCTGGTGGCTACTAGAGGGCATGAATCATTCCCTGGTAGATCAGCTGCCGCAGCTCCGTGTGCCGGTAACCGTCTTTGCCTCCAAAGATGATCCGGTGATTTCCTTTGAAACGATTCAAAGCGATGTTCTGGGCATCATTCCCGGTGCCAATTTGATAGCTACCCAAGGGGTCGGACATTTATTGCCGCTTGAGGCGGCAGACTGGGTAGCAGACCGACTGCGGCAGATTGCATAGGTTATTGTGAGGGTGCGAATACCTAAAAGCCCGGCTGCTCTCGAGGGCTCCGTAGGGAGGTAAAACAATGACCATGACGCAAGATCTAATTGCCCTCGAAGAACAGGGATGGCAAGCCCTTTCATCAGCAGGAGAGGCAGGCAAAAGGTTCTATAGTTCTGTTCTCCGTGACGATGCAGTTATGCTTTTCCCAGGCGGCATGCGCCTAGATGGCAAGGAGAAGATTTTGGCAGCTCTAGCCGCTCAACCCTGGCAATCGTTTCAGATAGAAGAGTCGCAGGTGATTTCGTTTTCGGAGAATGCCAGCGCAGTCGTTTATAAAGTCACGGCCCAACGCGAAGGGGGCGATCCATACGTAGCTCTCATCAACAGCACGTATGTAAGGCGTGAGGGAACCTGGCAGCTGGTTCTTCACCAGCAAACGCCAGTGTGATTGCTGCCCAACTGGAACAGAGAGAAGCCTTTCGTGCTTCATGATTAAAAGGGCTAAGGCTTCATTGGATCTTCACCGGGCTCTGCCGGACTAAGCGGGGTAACTGAAGTATCCGTAGCTAGATGTCTTAGAGAGCTAGCTATGAATGTTTTGCTACTGCTTGCAACCACAGAATTTTGCACCCGCTGGGGCTGCACCTGGCTGGAAGAACTGTTCACCTCTCTGATGGAGCTGGTGTCGCAAGTTATTTCTTGAGCGATCTTCCAAGGCCGTTTGAGAAGTTCTTTTCAGCGCGCTTACTTAGTAAAGATCCCCCGAATTTCCCTTTTTAGAGAAGATTTGGGGGTTTTGAGTAAGCTCTGCTATTTCTCAAACAGCTTTAACAGAAACGCACCCCCGGCTAGCGCTCTGTAGCGCTGCTGATTTGTTTGACAGCCTCTTTCCAGGTGCGGGCGCTAATGCCAAATGCCTGCCGCACTTGCTCTAATGTTTTGTACTTCGCTTTCAGAGTCGCCTCTGTCCACGGCTGCTTGCCCCCAGATTTTGGCTGCTCGCCTCCAGGTTTTGGCTGCTGCTCGACTGAGGATAGCTGCTGCTGCGCCACCAACAGCCTCACCTGACGCTCCAGGCGCACCACAGCCAACTCGTCTAGCCGCTGCAGCTTCTCCTCTGCCGCTACGTAGGCGTCATAATCCTGTTTGGCTAGAGCAGCCTGCCGCTGGGCTAACAGGTTCTCTACAAGAGGCGACACGTCAGTCATTGGCTCCTCGCCCGCCTCAATTTGGTTTACACCCATACCCTCGTAGGCTTCTGACAGCGCTTCTAACGTGGTGGTAAACATCTCCTCTTGAGCTTTTGCGGCCTTTACTGTAGAAACTCCTGCCGCATAGAGATTGTTTTTAATCGCTTCAAAATCTTGCTGCTGTTGCGATCGCAACTACCACCTCCGTAGAGGCTGGCTGTAAGTGACCGGAGTAAGGTCACCTTGGGGCAATGGGGGTGCCAATGGTTTACGATTTTTGGATATGCCTTGCCGGTAATTCTGAGCTAACCATGACATCCGCCTCCACCACCCTTGCGCCCCTAAGCTGGTCAGAGCTTGAAGCTCTCGACCATTTTCAGCTCGATACCGTCAATGGGCCAACCAATGCTCAGGCCCGGCTGCGTCTCTTTGGCCAGTCCGAATCTGATGTGCGGGTGACGCTGTACCGCGACAACCATGCCTGGTGCCCCTACTGCCAAAAAATTTGGCTGTGGCTGGAGGAAAAGCAGATTCCCTACCGCATCGAAAAAGTCACCATGTTCTGCTACGGGCAGAAAGAGAGCTGGTACAAGCGCAAGGTGCCTTCGGGAATGCTGCCCGCCCTAGAGTTAGACGGTCGCCTGATTACCGAAAGCGATGACATTTTGATCGCCCTGGAGCAGGTCTTTGGCCCCTTAACTTGGGGCATGGGCGATCCTAAGGTCGTGCCGTTGCGGCAGCTAGAGCGGCTGTTGTTTAGAGCTTGGTGTACTTGGCTTTGCTATCCGGCCCGCTCTGCGAGTGAGGAACAGCGCAGCCGAGAGCAGTTTACAGCGGTTATGGCCAAGGTTGAAGAAGCCCTGGGCCGCACGCCCGGCCCTTATTTCTTGGAGGAGTTTAGCACTGCCGATGTCGTCTTCACGCCCTATGTCGAACGCATGAATGCCAGCCTTTACTACTACAAAGGCTATTCTCTGCGAGAGGAGAACCCCCGCATGGCGGCCTGGTTTGATGGCATGGAGAGCCGCTCCACCTATTGCGGCACCCAAAGCGACTTCCACACTCACGTTCACGACTTACCGCCCCAGATGGGAGGCTGCTACGAAAACGGCGAGCCTCAAATGCTGCTCAACAAGCAGCGGGTAGATAGAGGCCCCTGGTTCGGTCTGCCCGATGTGACCTACCCTGAGCCGGAAACCTCTCGCATGGAAGCCCTTCACCGCGTGATTCGGCACCGCGACAACATTGTTAAGGTCAACCCTGCCGATGACGATCTGTTTGATCAGGCGCTGCGCTGTGCCCTCACTCACATGATGACCGGCCAGGTGTGCCCGCCGCCGTCTGGATCGGATACAGCTTTGAGGTATTTGTGCGATCGCATCAACGTGCCCCGCGATATGTCGATCTACGCAGCCAAGCGGCTAAGAGACGCCTTAGAAAAAACCGCTGCGTTAGTGGGTGATCGTCAGGGCGCTCCTATTCCCGTTCGGCATCGCCGCGACCAAGATCCGCTGAACTTCGTGCGGAGTTAAGGGATTTCTCCAATCTAGCGAGCAGTAGCGGTGCTCCAATACTCATAGAGTTCAACTCTGCCGCTGGTCCAATCAGGAAGACTGTAAATCTGCCAGCAGTAAGTTGATTCGTTCTGCGACATCAGCCCTTCCTTCAGGCTCGGCATCCTGTAAAAAGACGTCTAAAATAAACCAGCGGCACAAATTTGGATCAACTTTCACCAGCCCAATAATTACGTCATTTAAAACTTCCGTCATCAGGTAGTCTGGTAAGCGGTGCAGCTCGTCTCGAATTAAGAGGGCGTCTTCCTTCGACTGGGTTTGCTCTGCCCGAACCACAGCCTGAACCACTGCGTTGGTTAAGCTGCCTAAGTCAATCCCCAACAGCTTTTTGATTTCTTCTGCGTTATTTTGCAAGGAATGCCTCTACGTAAATTTTCAAATTGGGCCGAACGAGCTGAAAACTGGTTTCAAAACCGTTTTAATCAGGGTTTAAGGCGGACGTTAATCCAATCTCCTTCAACCAAAAGTGGGAAGTAAAACCTGTTTAGTACCGCATGTAAGTTTAACTTGGCCTCTATCGATAGATAGAAGTTGCAGGCTGCCGTACTGCAGAATAATGGCTTGAATTGCCTCTGCCTCGTTTGCCCGGCAGAGATTATGTTTTGTAACGCTCCGTCTAGCACTGAACTCGTTTTCAGAGGATTAAGCAATGCCAACTGCACGAGTCGCGAGTGATGCCGATTCTCTCGATCTTAAACAACTCTTACATGTGCTTTCAGAGGTCAAGAAAGGCAATTTTTCAGCTCGGATGCCAATTGACCAAACAGGCATTGCCGGAAAAATCGCGGACACGCTCAACGACATCATTGAGATCAACGAGCGCACCGCAGCAGAGCTAGAGCGCGTTAGTACGGTTGTGGGCAAAGAGGGCAAGCTGAACGAACGGGCCTCGCTGAGCGGTGCCAAAGGCTCCTGGCATGCCTGCTTTAAATCTGTGAACGCGCTCATCACAGACTTGGTGCAGCCAACAGCAGAAACGGCCCGCGTGATTCGAGCGGTGGCTAATGGCGACTTGTCTCAAACAATTGCGACCGAAATCGAGAGCAGGCCGCTGCAGGGAGAGTTTCTGCAAACGGCCCATATCGTCAATACGATGGTGGAGCAGCTCAACTCCTTTGCCTCAGAAGTGACTCGCGTGGCCCGCGAGGTAGGCACCGAAGGCAAGCTAGGCGTGCAGGCCGAGGTGCCAGGGGTTGCAGGCACGTGGAAAGACCTGACCGATTCTGTCAACCTGATGGCGGGCAACCTGACAGCCCAGGTGAGGAACATCGCCGAAGTGACCACGGCAGTTGCCAATGGCGATCTGTCTAAGAAAATCACGGTGAATGTTAAAGGTGAGATTTTAGAGCTGAAAAACACCATCAACATCATGGTGGATCAGCTCAACTCCTTTGCCTCTGAGGTGACCCGCGTAGCTCGCGAGGTAGGCACCGAAGGTAAGCTGGGCGTGCAGGCCGAAGTCCGGGGCGTGGCGGGCACCTGGAAAGACCTGACCGACTCCGTGAACTCGATGGCAGGCAACCTGACGGCCCAGGTGAGGAACATCGCTGAAGTGACCACGGCAGTGGCTAATGGCGACCTGTCTAAGAAGATCACCGTCGATGTCAAAGGCGAGATCTTAGAGCTGAAAAACACGGTCAACACAATGGTGGACCAGCTCAACTCCTTTGCCTCCGAGGTGACTCGGGTCGCCCGAGAAGTGGGGGCTGAGGGCAAGCTGGGCGGACAAGCCCAAGTCCGAGGCGTGGCAGGCACTTGGAAAGACCTGACCGATTCTGTGAACTTCATGGCGGGCAGCTTGACAGCCCAGGTGAGGAACATTGCTGAAGTGACTACTGCGGTAGCTAATGGCGACCTGTCTAAAAAGATCACCGTCGATGTCAAAGGCGAGATCTTAGAGCTAAAAGACACGATCAACACGATGGTGGACCAGCTCAACTCCTTTGCCTCGGAGGTAACTCGGGTGGCCCGCGAAGTAGGCACCGAAGGTAAGCTCGGAGTACAGGCCGAAGTGCCAGGCGTAGCAGGCACCTGGAAAGACCTGACCGACAACGTGAACCTGATGGCAGGCAACCTGACGGGACAGGTGAGGAACATCGCTGAGGTAGCAACTGCGATCGCAACCGGCGACCTCTCGAAGAAAATTACAGTGAATGTGAAAGGCGAGATCCTAGAGCTGAAAAACACCATCAACATCATGGTGGATCAGCTCAACTCGTTTGCCTCAGAGGTGACTCGGGTAGCCCGAGAAGTAGGGGCCGAAGGTAAGTTGGGCGGCCAGGCTCAGGTGCCGGGGGTAGCAGGCACTTGGAAGGATCTGACTGACTCTGTGAACTTCATGGCGGGCAACCTGACGGCCCAGGTAAGGAACATCGCTGAGGTGACTACTGCGGTAGCTAACGGCGATTTGTCTAAGAAGATCACGGTTGATGTCAAGGGCGAGATTTTAGAGCTAAAAGACACGATCAATACGATGGTGGACCAGCTTAGCTCGTTTGCTTCTGAGGTGACCCGCGTAGCTCGTGAGGTAGGCTCAGAAGGCAAGCTGGGAGTGCAGGCCGATGTGCGAGGCGTGGCGGGCACCTGGAAAGACTTGACCGATTCCGTGAACTCGATGGCGGGCAACCTGACAGCCCAGGTAAGGAACATCGCTGAAGTGACTACGGCGGTAGCTAACGGTGATTTGTCCAAGAAAATCACGGTTGATGTTAGAGGCGAGATTTTAGAGCTGAAAAACACTATCAACATCATGGTGGACCAGCTCAACTCCTTTGCCTCCGAGGTGACCCGGGTGGCTCGCGAGGTGGGCACCGAAGGCAAGCTAGGCGTGCAGGCCGAAGTTCGAGGTGTGGCGGGTACTTGGAAAGACCTGACCGATTCTGTGAACTCAATGGCGGGTAACCTGACCGCCCAGGTGAGGAACATCGCTGAGGTGACTACGGCTGTAGCTAACGGCGACCTGTCCAAGAAAATCACGGTTGATGTCAAGGGCGAGATTTTAGAGCTAAAAGACACGATCAACACGATGGTCGATCAGCTCAGCTCGTTTGCCTCGGAGGTGACTCGGGTCGCCCGTGAGGTGGGCACTGAAGGCAAGCTGGGCGTGCAGGCCGATGTCCGAGGTGTGGCAGGCACCTGGAAGGATTTGACTGATTCCGTGAACTCGATGGCAGGTAACCTGACGGGGCAGGTGCGAAATATTGCCGAAGTGACTACGGCGGTAGCTAACGGTGATCTCTCGAAGAAGATCACGGTTGACGTGAAGGGCGAGATCCTAGAGCTGAAGAACACGGTCAATACCATGGTGGACCAGCTCAACTCCTTTGCCTCCGAGGTGACTCGGGTGGCTCGAGAAGTAGGGGCTGAGGGCAAGCTGGGTGGGCAGGCCGAAGTTCGAGGCGTGGCAGGCACCTGGAAAGACCTAACCGATTCTGTAAACTTCATGGCGGGCAGCCTAACAGCCCAGGTGAGGAACATCGCCGAAGTGACTACGGCAGTCGCTAATGGCGACCTGTCTAAAAAAATCACCGTTGATGTCAAAGGCGAGATCCTAGAGCTAAAAGACACGATCAATACGATGGTGGATCAGCTCAACTCGTTTGCCTCGGAGGTGACTCGGGTGGCTCGGGAAGTGGGCACCGAAGGCAAGCTAGGTGGGCAAGCCTATGTAAAAGGCGTAGCGGGCACCTGGAAGGACCTGACCGACAACGTGAACCTAATGGCGGGCAACCTCACGGCTCAGGTGAGGAACATTGCTGAGGTGGCAACTGCGATCGCAGGTGGCGACCTCTCCAAGAAAATCACGGTTGACGTCAAAGGTGAGATTCTAGACCTGAAAAACACGATCAACACGATGGTGGACCAGCTCAGCTCCTTTGCTTCTGAGGTGACCCGTGTGGCTCGGGAAGTGGGCACTGAAGGTAAGCTGGGCGGGCAGGCCAACGTCATGGGCGTGGCCGGAGTCTGGAAAGACCTGACCGACAACGTGAACTCAATGGCGGGCAACCTCACAGCCCAGGTGCGAGGCATCGCCAAAGTTGTAACGGCAGTTGCCAACGGCGACCTAAAACGCCAGCTAATGCTAGATGCCAAGGGCGAAATCGAAACCCTGGCCGATACGATCAACGAGATGATCGGCACGCTTGCCACCTTCGCCGATCAGGTGACGACGGTCGCCCGCGAGGTGGGTATTGAAGGCAAGCTGGGCGGACAGGCCAAAGTCCCTGGCGCAGCAGGCACCTGGCGCGACCTGACCGACAACGTAAACGCGATGGCGGCCAACCTGACGACTCAGGTACGTGCGATCGCAGAAGTCGCCACGGCTGTAACCAAGGGTGACCTTACGCGCTCCATTTCAGTCGAAGCCCTAGGGGAAGTGGCCGCCCTCAAAGACAACATCAACCAGATGATTGCCAACCTGCGGGAAACAACCCAGAAGAACACCGAGCAAGACTGGCTCAAGACTAACCTGGCTAAGTTCACCCGCATGCTGCAGGGCCAGCGCGATCTCGAAACGGTGTCCAAGCTCATCCTCTCTGAGCTAGCCCCGCTGGTATTTGCCCAGCACGGCATGTTTTACCTGATGGAGGCGAGTGACAGCCAATCCTCCTACCTCAAGCTGATCAGCACCTACGCCTACCGGGAGCGCAAGCACCTGGCCAACCGCTTCCACCTGGGCGAAGGGCTGGTCGGCCAGTGCGCCCTAGAAAAAGAGCGCATTCTGCTCACCGAAGTCCCGTCAGACTACATCAAAATCAGCTCGGGGCTCGGTGAAGCCAGCCCGCTCAATGTGGTTGTGCTGCCCGTGCTGTTTGAGGGGCAGGTCACGGCGGTGATTGAGTTGGCCTCCTTCCATCGCTTTAGTGAAATCCACCTGACCTTCTTCGATCAGCTAACAGAGAGCATTGCGATCGTGCTCAATACGATTGCAGCCAGCATGCGAACTGAGGAACTGCTCAAGCAGTCTCAATCTCTGGCAGAAGAGCTGCAAACTCAGCAAAAAGAGCTGACCGAGACCAACCAGCGGCTAGAGCAGCAGGCCCAATCGCTCAAGGCCTCGGAGGAACTGCTCAAGAACCAGCAAGAACAGCTACAGCAGACCAACGAGGAGCTAGAGGAAAAAGCAGAGCTACTGGTGCTGCAAAAACGGGAAGTGGAGCGTAAAAACCAGGAAATCGAGCGAGCTCGTCTCTCTTTAGAAGACAAGGCAGAGCAGCTAGCGCTCACCTCCAAATACAAGTCAGAATTTCTGGCCAACATGTCTCACGAGCTGCGAACGCCGCTCAACAGTCTGCTGATTTTGGCGCGGCTGCTCTCCGACAACAGCGAGAGTAATCTGACTCAGAAACAGGTTGAGTATGCCCGCACGATTCATTCTTCGGGGGCGGATTTGCTGGAGTTAATCAACGACATCCTCGATCTAGCCAAGATTGAGTCAGGCACCCTATCGGTCGAGATTGAGCCTTTGACCTTTACAGATCTGCGCAGCCATATCGAGCGTACCTTCCACCAAGTGGCTCAAGACAAGCAGCTAGACTTCGCAATTCGCCTAGATGAGCGGCTACCCAAGGCCCTGTACACCGATTCGAAGCGGCTGCAGCAGGTGCTGAAAAATCTGCTGGCAAATGCCTTTAAGTTCACGGATCAGGGTCAGGTGCAGCTCGATATTGGTGTAGCCGCTCAGGGATGGAGCCCCAACAACGAGGCCCTGAGTAACGCTGAGCAGGTGATTACCTTTGCCGTTACAGATACGGGCATTGGTATTCCGGTTGACAAGCAGCAGATCATCTTTGAAGCCTTCCAGCAGGTAGACGGCACCACCAGCCGCCGCTATGGCGGCACTGGCCTCGGCCTATCGATTAGCCGAGAGATTACCCGTCTGCTGCAGGGTGAAATTAAGCTGGTCAGCGAACTCAACCGGGGCAGCACGTTCACGCTCTATCTGCCCCACCCCCATCCCCGAGGTCGCGAAGGCGATCGCAGTTTGATGGAGCGTTCATACCAGGGCAGTGGAGACACGCGATGGCTAGACGGTTCTATAGAGCCGCAACGGCAGCCTCTAGCTCTACCCGGAACCAGCTGGCAACCTGCTGTCAGCCCCGCACCTTCCGAGCCCCTCTCGACCCTGCTGCTAGAGCAGGAAATCGAAGACGATCGCGATACGCTGCAGCCCGGTGATCATGCACTGCTGATTGTGGAGGACGATCTCAACTTTGCTAGCATTTTGCTAGATATGGCCCGACAAAATGGATTTAAGGGCATCGTGGCTACCCGAGGTGATGCTGGCCTGGCTTTAGCTCGAGAGTTCAAACCCTCCGCCATCATGCTCGACATTCGCCTGCCCATGATGGATGGCTGGATGGTTCTAGATCGGCTCAAGCATGAGCTGTCAACCCGCCATATTCCGGTTCACCTGATGTCTATTGAAGATGGTCAGAGACGGGGTCTGCAGCAGGGTGCTCTGGCGTTTCTGCAAAAACCCATCAGCAGTGAATCTATTTCTCAAGCCCTAACCGACATCAAGCAGTTCATTGAGCGTCCAGTCAGAAACCTGCTTATTGTGGAAGACGACCAATCCCAAAGCCACAGTATTGCCGAGCTGATCGGTAACACCGATGTTGCTAGTACGGCTGTCGGTACAGGAGCAGAAGCGCTAGAGGCTCTGCGCACCAGACCCTATGACTGCCTAGTGCTCGATCTCGGACTGCCTGACATGACGGGCTTTGAGCTAATCGAGAGAATCCACCAGGAACTTCAGCTGAGGCACCTGCCGATCATTGTTTACACCGGCAAAGAACTGACGCCAGAAGAGGAAACCGAGCTGCGCCGGATTTCAGACACCATCATCATCAAAGACGTTAAATCTCCCGAACGTCTGCTAGATGAAACGTCTTTGTTTTTGCACCGGATGCAGACCAACTTACCTGCCCCCCAGCGGATGATGCTAGAGCATCTGCAGCAAAGCGATCCTGTGCTAGCGGAGAAAAAAGTTCTAATTGTCGATGACGATGTTCGCAATATTTTTGCTCTGACGAGTCTGTTGGAGCGTCATCAAATGCAGGTTGTTTACGCCGAAAATGGGCGAGATGGCATCACCCTGCTGCAGAATAATTCGGACGTCGATCTTGTCATTATGGACGTGATGATGCCCGAAATGGACGGTTATCAAACCATTGGTCACATCCGAAAGGTCGAACAGTTCAGCAATTTGCCCATTATTGCCTTAACGGCCAAGGCGATGAAAGGCGATCGCGAGAAGTGTATTGAAGCGGGGGCCTCAGACTACATCACCAAACCTGTAGACACCGAGCAGCTGCTGTCGCTGCTGCGGGTTTGGCTTTACCAATAGCGGCTAGGGCTGTAGAAACCAGCCCTAGCCTCAAGCCAACTGCTCCCAATTTCAATTCCCTCATGCAGGAACTCGAAGACATCGAAATTCAGCTTCTCTTGGAGGGCATCTACCGCTACTACGGGTTTGACTTTCGAAACTATGCAATGGCTTCTCTAAAACGACGGATTTGGAATGTGGTTCGGGCCGAGCGGCTCAGTACGATTTCTGAGCTGCTGGCGCGATTGCTGCATGAACCAGACTGTATGGAGCGATTTCTTCTGGGGTTAACCGTAAACGTTACGTCGATGTTTCGCGATCCGGAGTTTTATCGGGCTTTTCGGGCCAAGGCCGTGCCGCTCCTAAAAAGCTGTCCCTTCATTCGCATTTGGCATGCAGGCTGCTCAACAGGAGAAGAAGTTTATTCCCTGGCCATTTTGCTGCATGAAGAAGGGCTGTATTCTCGCTGCCGTATCTACGCAACAGATATGAATGAACAGGTATTGCGGCAAGCTAAGACAGGCGTATTCCCGCTAGAGGTCATGCAGAAATACACGCAGCTCTATCTCAAAGCCGGAGGGAAGCAGTCATTTTCGCAATATTACACAGTGGCCTATGACAGCGTCATCTTTCGCTCTTTTCTCAAGGAAAAGATTGTTTTCTCGATGCACAACCTGGTTACAGATACGTCATTTAATGAGTTCAACGTGATTCTGTGTCGTAACGTGTTGATTTACTTTAATCGGCAGCTCCAAAATCAGGTGCACAAGCTTCTATACGAGAGCCTGGCCCCATTTGGCATTGTAGGACTGGGGAAAGGAGAAACGCTGCTTAACACGCCCTGCGCGCCGTATTACAAAACATTAGATGGGTCTGAAAAGCTTTACCAGAGGGTAGCCTAATGCCATCTCAGCTCAGGCTAGACTAAACCTCTGCCTAGGTCAACAAAACACACTCCAATCCCATTCCTGCTCCCATGTCTCTATGCTGTCAGACTTTACTGTAAATGTGCTCCTGGTAGACGATCATCCAGAAAACCTGGCTGCCCTAGAGGCCATGCTCGAACGGCCGGGTCAAAATTTGGTCAAGGCGCGCTCAGGCGAAGAAGCGCTACGGTGCTTGTTGAATCAAGACTTTGCCGTAATTTTGCTGGATGTGCAGATGCCGGGCATTGATGGGTTTGAAACAGCAACCTTGATTCGTCAGCGAGAGCGGTCATGCCATACGCCTATTATTTTTCTGACTGCTTTTAGTACGGGCGAAACGTCAGCCTTTACGGGCTATGCATTGGGGGCAGTAGACTACCTGCTCAAGCCGATTAATCCAGCCGTTCTCACCTCTAAGGTGGCCGTTTTTGTAGACCTGTTTAAAAAGACGATGGAGGTGCAGCGTCAGGCGGCTCAGCTGACGCTGATTAACGATGAGTTGAGACGCAGCGAGGAACGGTTTCGCTCTCTGAGTGCCTGTTCTCCCATCGGCATTTTTCTCACCGATACAAACGGTCGCTGCACCTACACCAATCCCAGCTGTCAAGCGATCTGCGGCTTTCGGTTAGAGGATAACTGGAAGTTGGGCTGGTCCATGTTTATGCATCCTGAAGATCGCGATCGCGTTTTGCCAGACTGGCTCGACTTTATGCACAAGGGCTGGGCCTATTCCACCGAGTTTCGCATTTGTACGCCCGATAGGGATGTGCGCTGGGTGCAGGTGCGCACCTCCCCGATGCTGTCGGATAATGGGCAGCTGTTGGGTCAGGTTGGCACGATTGAGGATATTTCTGAGCGCAAGCAGGCTGAAGCTATCCATGAGCAGATGATTCGGGAACAGGCTGCGCGGCAGCAGGCTGAAGCTGCCAACCGCATGAAAGATGAATTTTTGATGCTGGTCTCCCACGAGCTGCGCACGCCACTCAATGCAACCTTGGGCTGGTCTCGCTTACTGCTCACCCGAGAACTGGATGAAGAAACGATCACTCGGGCCTTGGAGACGATTAATCGCAATGCCTGCTCCCAGGCCAAGCTGATCGAAGATCTGCTAGACGTTTCTAAACTGATGCAGGGTAAACTGCGGCTGGCAATTTGCCCTGTGAGTTTAACGACTTTGCTGGGCTTTGTGCTGGAGACGATCCGGCCATTGGTTGATGCCAAATCGATTCACGTTGAAACTCAGCTCGATGCGGCAATGGGCAAAGTTTTGGGCGACCCGGAGCGGCTTCAGCAAGTTATGCTGAATCTGCTCTCTAATGCCATTAAATTCACCCCTGAAGGGGGGCGAGTGACGGTAGGGTTGTCAGCGGTTAGCGATGGAGCCGTCAGAGATAAAGGGTTTGCTGAGCTGACGGTTACTGATACGGGGATTGGCATTCCGGCTGATTTTTTGCCGCACGTGTTTGATCGCTTTCGTCAGGCGGATAGCACCACCACTCGCGTCTATGGGGGATTGGGACTGGGACTTGCGATCGCATATCACCTAGTCGAACTGCATGGTGGCAAGATCTGTGCCGATAGCCAGGGCGAGGGGCAAGGCTCAACCTTCACCGTTCGCCTGCCCCTTGCCCTGACGCCAAATTCTCTGCAGCCAGCTGAGGCTGGACCTTGTGCTCCCCAAACTGATTTACCGGGGGTGCTTCCCTCCCTGGCGCATACTCAGGTGCTATTGGTTGAAGATCATGACGATAATCGAGACTTTATTGCAACGGTTTTAGAAGGGGCGGGGGCGCAGGTCATGGCAGCCGCCTCAGTCAAGGAGGCGCTTCAGTGTTTGGAGCAGTCTATCCCCGATGTCTTGATTAGCGATATTAGCTTGCCGGATGCCGATGGCTATGGGCTAATTGGTCAAGTCAAAGTGCTTGAGGCTGAGCGCCAGGTGAGCATTCCTGCGATCGCACTATCAGCTCATAGCCGACAAGAGGATCGGCTACAGGCTTTAGCAGCAGGATTTTTGCTATACATTACAAAACCCGTTGAGCCCGATACTTTAGTGGCTGTCGTCGCTCAGGTCAGTGGCGCGACAGCCCCAGAAAAGGGCTCAGTGCTGCCCTTGTAAAAGCAATAGAAAGCGGTTTTTGAGCCGTTTGCGGTATTTCTTTTATGAGGAAATAAGATTCTTTCCCTAGAGAGAGGTGCCGAGCCCCCTCGTTGAACCATACTGGCTGAATTGACTAAGCGAACGCTGCATCAAGCGGGCTTTAACGTGCCTCCACAGTAGAGTCTCGGTCACTGCTTTTCAGATCAGGCAAAGGGTTATGGAAATTCCTCATGTTCTGCTGGTTGATGACGAAGCACCCCTGCGGGAAAGCCTAACGTATACCTTGAGAAAGGAAGGCTTTGAGGTCACTACAGCGGAAGACGGGCAAAGCGCAATCAAGCAATTTCACAAGCGAGTTCCAGATATTATTCTGCTCGACCTAATGCTGCCGGAAGTCGACGGCATGGAAGTCTGCTGGCGAATTCGAGCTTTCTCCAACGTGCCGATTGTGATGCTGACAGCCAAAGACCATGACAGTGACAAAATCCGGGGCTTGGAAGCTGGGGCCGACGACTACATGACCAAACCTTTCAACACCCGCGAACTCGTAGCCCGCATTCGTTCAGTGCTGCGACGTCACGCGGCTACACCCTAATATTGCAATGGGGGAGCAGCGTCACACCTACTGGAACTCGATCCATGCCAAGCTGTTTGTCACCTACCTGCTAGTGGCAGCTTTGGGAACGACTTTCCTGGGAAGCTACATCATGTGGTCGTTCCACCAGTATTTTATGCGAACCCGGCAGGCCGACTTAGAAAGTTTGACAGATGCTGTTGGGGAAGATGTTGCTGACGCCTTAGAAGCGCAGGACCTTCAGGAAGTAGACCTGATCGTGCAGCGCTTTGGAGCCCCAGAAACCGTCACGCTGCGGGTGTTTGATCCTCAGGGCGATCTTTTGGCAACCTCCGATCCGCGCGATCAGCAGATTACGGCCTGGCTCCAGATTCCTGGAATGCAGGAGGCACAGCAAAGTCAGCTGGTGAGAGGCGTTGCTAAGGGGGTTCTCTCTGACGAAGACCGTCTTTACATTGCCCGCCCAATTATTCGCAATAATCAGCTGCTCGGCATTTTGCGGATGTCGATTACGCTACAGCAGTTCCAGCGGCAGTTTGCCACGGTGATCTGGACCGTCGTTGGCACCCTGCTGCTGACCATTTTGCTGTGTGCTCTGATTAGCGATCGCTTTGCCCGCAGCCTGTCTAGACCCGTAGAAAAAATGCGTACCTTCGCCATTCGCATGGGTAGCGGTCGCTTTGGCGATACACTCGTCATTCGCCAGAGCAATGAGCTGGATCAGCTGGCGGTAGAGCTCAACCGCATGAGTGAGCGCCTAGCCTCTCTCGATCAGGAGCGCAGAGCCTTTTTGGCCAACGTTTCTCACGAGCTGCGCACCCCCATTAGCAATGTTCAGGTTACGGTTGAAGCGCTCAAAAGTGGGGCCTACGAAGAACCGGAACTGCGCGATCGCTTCTTTCAAACTATTGAAGACGAAACTAAGCGTTTGTCGCGGCTGATTCACGATCTGCTAGATCTAGGGCGGCTAGAAGCAGGGGTAACTCAGCTCGAAAAGCAAACTGTTTTTCTCCCTGACCTAGTTGATCGAGCTGTTAGAGCCATTAGTTCTCGCGCTCAATCGGCCAAAGTTTCAGTTCAGGTCGAGGCAGCTGACCTAAAAATTCACGGAGATCCAGAGCGTCTGCTGCAGGCGATTTTGAACATACTGGACAATGCCCTCAAACATTCTCCCCCAGACTCTGAGATTTTGATTGTCGCCCGCAGGCAGGGCAAGCAGGCACACCTAACCATTCAAGACCAGGGAAAGGGCATCGCCGACTCTGATTTGCCCCGTATTTTTGAGCAGTTTTATACCACCGATCCTTCCCGCAAGGGCAGTGGGGTTGGCTTGGGGCTTGCGATCGCAAAACGAATTGTCGAAGCCCACGGCGGCAGCATTACTGTCGACAGCGAAACCCGTCAGGGAGCGACTTTCACCCTTTGCCTGCCCTATCAGGCTGTCTGAGCATTCATTAGGTCACGGCTCTTTGCAGAGCAGTCTCTTCGACTAAAGCTTTGATGGCCTCTACCAAGTCGTTGGGGACTACAGGTTTTGCCAGGTGACGCTGAAATCCGGCAGCGATCGCCTGCTGGCGATCAATCTCTCCTGCATAGGCCGTCAAGGCAATGGCTGGAACCTGGCCGCCCTGTTCTGGCGGCAACTGCCGAATGGCTCGAATTAGCATGTAGCCATCCATCTCCGGCATGCCAATATCGCTGATCACGATATCGGGCTGTACCTGGGGCAGGAGGGTTAGGGCCGCAGCAGCCGAGGCTGCGATTGTGGCTGTTGCGCCCGCTTCTTCTAGCACAAAAGCCATTAAGTCTCGGGCATCTGCCTCGTCGTCTACAAGCAAAACGTGCACCCCCGGCAGCGGCTGTAGGCCGGGGGCGGTAGGCAGAGGGCTGACAGGGTCATTCTTTACCCCGATCCTCTCATCTTTGAGCGCTGGTAAGCGAACGGTAAAAGTCGCTCCCTGGCCCTCTCCCGGACTCTCTGCCTGCACGGTGCCGCCATGCAGCTCTACCAGGTGTCGAACAATTGCTAGCCCCAGACCCAGCCCCCCAAACTGCCGCGTCGTCGTCGAATCTGCCTGCCGGAAGTAGTCAAAGACATGGGGCAAAAATTCTGAAGCAATGCCTTTGCCAGTGTCGCTGACGGTAATTTGAGCAAATGTGTCTTGGCGCTTGAGACTTAAATCATTAGCTGCAGCCTCTTCTACCTGGGCCCCCTGACTTGTGACTAAAGACAGCACCACTTCAACCCGGCCGCCGGCTGGCGTGAATTTAACGGCATTCGTCAGCAAGTTCCACAAAACTTGGTGGAGCCGAGCCGAATCTCCCAGGACGAAGAGGGGGGAGGAGGGAGGAGAGAGGAGAGAAGAGTCTGCCAGATCTGTACTTCTATCTCCTATCCCCTCACTCCTGACTTCTATGGACTTGATGGCGGCTGTAGATCGTATGGTTTCGAGGGCCGATTGAATGGTCTCAGCTAGATTGACCGGGCTCATCGTGAGACTGAGCTTGCCCTGCAGAATGCGAGAGACATCCAGCAAGTCTTCGATCAGTTCGGTTTGCAGCTTAGCGTTGCGCTCGATCGTGGCTAGCGCGTGGTCTGTTTTGGCCGCATCTAACTTTCGGGTGCGCAGTAGCTTAGCCCAGCCCATGATCGGGTTGAGGGGCGATCGCAACTCGTGTGACAAAACTGCCAGAAATTCATCTTTCACTCGATTGGCCGACTCAGCCTGAGTGCGGGCCTCGCGTTCGGCCTCGTAAAGGTGGGTGCGGACAATGGCTTGGGCATACTGCTGCGCCAGCGACAGGATAAACGCCTGCTGCTCCTCTACCAGATAGGGCGGCTTCATAAACCCAAAGGAGATGCCCCCCACTGCCCGCCCCTCGGTCATCAGCGGCACCGAGATCCAGGTCTTGAGAGGGTGCTGCTCATAGTATGCTGCCAGGTGGGGGTAGCGAGCAGCTCGAACCTCTGGCGGTTCGGCCCAGATCGGTTGCCCGGTGCGTACGGCCTCTGCCAAAGGCACTGCCGTACTTAGGGGAAACCGCTGCCAGCCTTCGAGCTGACGAGAGTCAACTCCCACCGACCGCACTACCTCCAGTTCACGGGCGCGTTCATCTAGCAGGGCCACCATGGCAAATTCAGCCCCTAGGGCCGCCATGCCCTGATCGGCAATGACTTCAGACACCTCAGCCGGGGTGAGCGATTCCGATAAAGCGGCTGTTACCGACTGCAGCCGGGTAATGCGCTCGGCTGAGCGTTCTGCCGCCTGCTGGGCCTTTTGGGCTTCTTGATAGAGGCGGGCATTGTCAATTGCGATCGCAGCTCTATGGGCAACATCTTCAGCCAATATGCAGTCAGTTTCGCTGTAGCGGCGTTCCGATTCGGCTGTCACAAAGGTAATAGCCCCCAAAATCTGACCTCGGGCAATCAGGGGCGAGACGATGGCAGACTTTAAGCCCAGTTCGCGCAAAATCCGCAGGTGCTCAGCATCTTGAGCTACGCTCGCCAATGCAGCATCGGAAACGATCGGCATAACTTCAGGCTGCCCGGTTCGCAAAACCTTAGCAATGCCCTCCGCCTCCTCCAGCCTTTTAGGATATCGCTGATGCAGATCCCAAGCTAGCTGAACCTTTTCGGGGTTGTGATGAGCCACTGCAACCCGTTGAATGATCCGATTGTCTTGCAGCAGATCAATTGCACACCAGTCGGCAAAAAACGGAACCGCCAGATCGGCTACATTAGCCAGAGTTTGCTCATATTTCAAAGACGACGCCAGAGCCGTACTGATATCAGCTAAAAAGGCTGAGCGGCGCTGGTCAGTTTCGGCCTCCAAGCGAGCAACTTGCTCTTCAACTTGTTGCCGATTCAGCCGAGCCCGCTCTGCTTCTGCCTGCTTGCGCTCTGTAATGTCGTGCATCACGGCCACAGCCCCCTGCTGCTGGCCCTGGGCATCGACAATCACCTGACCGCTAGCCAGCAGCGTGCGCGGAGCGCCCTGCTTCGGCGCGATTACCATCTCAACATTCTTCACACTCTGTCCCTGCAGCGCTTGGAACAGAGGAATTTCGTCTAGGGGCAGTGGCGTTTTGCCGTCGGGCCGATACAGATCATAGTGGGCCGCCCATCGCTCTGGCGGCAAAGGCTGCGGCGGCAAGCCATGAAACTCTCGGGCAACCCGGTTAAACAGGGTCAACCGGCCTTCGGCGTCGCAGGCTACAATGCCCGCCTGCACGTTGTCGAGCAGCACCTTAAGCAGTTCTTGTTCCTGATACAGGGCAGCTTCGGCCTGCTGTCGCTCAGTCACCTCTAGCTGGAGCTGCTGGTTTGCCTGAGAGAGTTCACTCGTGCGCTGTTCAATCAGGGTTTCTAGCGTTTGCTGCGCTTGCTGTCGGGCAGCCTCGGTTTGCTGCCGTTCTAGCTCGGTGGCCACTCGCAGGGCAAAGATGGTCAGCAGAGATTCAGTTAGCTGAACGTGTTCCAGAGGTTTACCGTTCATCACGCTCAGTAGCCCAATCGGCGTGCCAGCTGAGTCAAAAAACGGAATGGCCGCATAGCTGTCTACCCCTAAGGGGGCCAGCAGCGGCGCATGGGGAAAGAGCGCCTGTACTCCACTGGGGTAACAGCAGAGCTTGCGCTGCAGCAGCACTTCCCGGCAGGGCGTATCTTGCAGCAAGTACCCAAAATTTTCGATGATTTCACCCTTAGCGCAGGCAGCAGCGGTAGTAATCGCTTCTAGGTTGTCGCCATCTATCAGGCCAATATAGGCGTAATCAACCCCCAGCGCCTTTGTAAAGTGCTGCGCCAATGCTGCCAAAAAAGCTTCCCCCGTCGCGGTAGAGACACCCTGCGTCACCTCCAGCAGGGCGGCATCTAGCTGGGCTATCTTACGGGCTGCCAGCCGCAATTCCAGCTCATCCATCACCATGGCTGCCAAGTCTGCCAAGATGCTTACCTGCTCATCGCTCAAGGCAGGGCGGGGTTGGGTATCGATCAGGCAAAGGGTGCCTAGGTTAAAGCCATCCTGGGTCAGCAGGGGCGCACCTGCATAGAAGCGTAAACCTGATTCGCTCTGGACAAAGGGATTGCAGGCTAAGCGCTCATCTTGCCGAGTGTCGGGAATAACCAGTACCTCATCCGATAGCAGAGCCAGACTGCAGATGGTCGCATCTCGCTCCACCTCCTGTAGGTCAAAGCCATAGGCCGACTTAAACCAACCTCGCGACTCATCTACCAGCGAAACCAGGGTGATCGGCACATTAAACAGGCGAGCTGCCAGGGCAGTAATGCGGTCAAAAGCTGCTTCTGGCGGAGTATCAAGAATGCTATAGCGGCGCAGGGCAGCTAATCTATCAACTTCGTTCTCTGGAAAGGGTGCAGGGTTAGCGGATGAGTTGGGCAAGGCATCAATGAAGTTTAGCAACTGGGCATTTGATAATTATAATTCTCTATCTGTTGGAGGAAGTGCCCGTCCACCTTCAGAAAGATCTACTTCGTGACGTTCTCCCAACGCTGGCCTTCGGTACAGCACAGGCGTCTCTAGCTCGCTCCAGCGTCTGCTGCTGTCATTCGCTCTGGTCTAGATAATGCTCCTGGTAGAATCCGTTCACAACAATTTGATTAGTCGTGAGTTTCAATAAAGCCGCGTTATCTCTCTTCACTAGGGTCAGCGCCCAATTCTGAGTGTAATAGTTGTAATAAGGCGCATCTGCTTAGAAAGCAGAACTTCTCATTTTGACGGGAGGATTAAGGGGTGAATAATTTACAAACTAAATCACTCATCAATAACTGGATTGTTGCCTCCTGGAATGAGTATGTTCATACAATCTCAAATCCAACTTATGAACAGGCAAAGGGGTATTACTACAAGGGACACATGAGGATCGAAATGTCGCCAGTTAGCTTTGATCACGACAAAGATCAGGTGGTGATCATTTTTGCGGTGAATTTATTTGCGGCACTCAAAGGAATTCCGGCGACTGGGCTAGATACGACAACGCTGCGTAAAACAGGTGTGCGCGAATGTCAGCCGGATGTGTCCTATTACCTTAGCGATCGCGCTCAAGCTATCCCGTCTGGAACGGGGATTGTGAATCTAGATCAATATCCCGCACCCAATTTAGTGATTGAGATTGCTAGGACTTCGTTACTGGATGACGTGGGTACCAAGCGGGCCTTGTATGAGGAGTTGGGTGTGAGTGAATATTGGATGGTGGATGTGCAAAATGCTCAGCTGCTCGCTTACGCTGTGGCTGATCAGGGCAGTCAGCGGATTCAGACATCCCAGGTATTGCCGGGGCTAACCCTGGCGGTTGTAGAAGAAGCGCTGCGACGCAGCCGAGAAACCGACCAATCCCAGGTGGGAACCTGGCTGTTGAACCAATTTCAGCAGTAGGGCTAGTTCCTTCACGTTCAACCTGCGATCGCATTTTGTCTTTAGGTAATATTTTCTCGTCAAGTTCAGATGTACTATTAAAATAGGAGTTAGCGATCTTGATGGTCAAGGCGAAGACACAATGCCCAACCTGCTCCTGATTGAGAGCCCCGGCAAGTTAAAAAAGCTAGGACAGATCCTAGGGCCAAACTGGATTATCAAAGCCAGCATGGGCCATGTGCGTGAACTCGCGAATGATGGCGAAGACGCCCTTGGTTTTGACCTAGGCGCTAACGCCATTGAGTGCCGCTACCAGCCTCGCGATGCACGCTCTAAAAAGGTGCTCTCTGACCTGCGGCAGGCCGTCAAAAAAGCCGATAGCGTCTACATCGCTACCGACCCAGATCGAGAAGGGGAAACGATTGGCTGGCACCTGCAGCAAGCCCTGCATCTGAAAAATCCTCGGCGGGTGGTTTATAGCGAGATTACGCCGCAGGCGGTTCGCGCTGCGATCGCACAGCCCCGCACCCTGAACTCCGATTTGGTCGCTGCCGGACGAGCCCGTGACTGCCTTGATAAGCTGGTGGGCTACAAGGGCAGTCGCCATGTGGTCTGGCCCCTTAATAACGGAGCAAAGTCTATGGGGCGGGTGCAGAGTGCTACGCTGCATCTGCTGTGTAAGCGCGAGCGAGACATTCAAGCATTTGTCCCGCAGGACTACTGGAGCGTTTGGGTAGACTACCGTGAGGGCTTCAAAGCCTTCTACCGCAGCAGCCCCAAACCCCAGAGGCAAGCAGCCAAAGATATTGCCCAAGAGCAAGGTACTGAGAAGGAGTCGGAGCGGGTGACCTCTCAGGCGCGGGCCGACGCGCTAGTTGCGATCGCACAGTCCCACCCTCACCGAGTTATTGAGATTGAGGGTAAGCAGACCAAGCAATCGCCGCCTGCCCCTTTTGTTACCTCCACGCTGCAGCAGTCTGCCGGTTCCAAGCTGCACTTTAGCCCCGAGCAGACCATGAAGGTGGCCCAGTCGCTCTATGAAAAGGGCCACATCACCTACATGCGGACTGATTCGGTCATTCTCTCTGCCCCTTTTTGTGAATCGGTGCGCCAATACCTGCAGCAGCACGACCCCACTAACCTGCCGCGCAAAACCACCCAACACCGGGCGATCAAGGGCTCCCAAGAAGCCCACGAAGCGATTCGGCCCACAGACGTAAATCACTTGCCTCAGCAGCTCCAGCGAGAGCTTTCAGCCGATGAAGCCCGCCTGTATGAGCTGATTTGGAATCGCGCTGTTGCCTCCCAATGTGCGCCAGCCCAGCTGCGAAAAACCCGCATTGTGACCCAGTCTGGTGAAGCCTACTGGGAGGCGCGAGGCCAAGTACTGGAATTTGCAGGCTACACCCGCTACTGGAACAACATCAGCTCAGACTCGGTGCTACCGGCTCTCACCGTAGGGCAAAGCCTAGAACTCCAAAGGGCTCAGGCTGACCAAAAGCAAACCCAGCCCCCGCCTCGCTACAGTGAACCAGCCCTAGTGAAGCTGATGGAGCAAAAGGGCATTGGCCGCCCCAGCACCTACGCGCCCACCATCAAAACGCTGAGACAGCGGGAATACGTTGAGCTGCTGCAGGGCAAACTGAAGCCAACTCCGTTGGGACTGGATCTAGACGGTGCTCTAGAAACGCTGCTGCCAGATCTAATTCAGCCAGAATTTACAGCTCAAATGGAGGCTGCTTTAGATGCTATAGCCACCGGAGAGCAAGAGTGGCAGGCTTACCTCAATGGCTGGTATCAGAGCTATTTTGCCCCAGCTTTGAGTCAGGCGCAGCGGCAGTTGCGATCGCAACCCCCAACCCCAGCCCCAACTCCAACCCCAGCCCGCAACCCCTCCCCCGAGACAGCAGTAACTCTCCAGCCCCAGCCCCAGACTGCCTCAAAGCCCCCTAAAACCGTCTCAAAGCCCTCTAACGCAAAACTCACCAAAACCAAATGCCCCACCTGCAGTGAGGCTATGGCCAAGATTCCCTCCCGCTCTGCCAAGCTCAAAGCCAAGCACTTTCTCAAGTGTTCAGCAACAGGCTGCGGCACCGTCATGTTTTGGAATGACAAAGCCAAGCGCTATGAACTACCCTACCGCCAGCACCAGGCCACGCCTGACCCCGAAAAATTTACCGATTATCCCTGCCCTGTCTGCGGTGCGCTGCTAGAGCGCTACACCTACACCCGAGACGGTCAAGACAAGGTGATGCTGCGCTGCTCGCTGCTAGAAAATCGTCGGGGCAAGTGCAAAGATGTCGCTTTCTTTCAGAGCCGAGGCGAATTTTGGTCACCCAATTTTGGCACTCTAAAGCTGCCAGAGTATCAAACTTGAATGAATCAAAATGCCTGTTTTAGCCAGTAGGCAGACCCATCTTTTACCCGATCCACCATTCCCCGCTCAAAGAGTTCTCGGCGTAGCAGGGCTGGATCGCCAAACGTGTGGTGCTGATTCAAGAGGGCATTGACCTCACGTTCGTTGTATAAGAAGTCTGGCTCAAACTTAGCCGCTAGATACTCTAGCGCTATCTGCTGAAGCCGTCCTTTACGGCTCTTAGAAGGCCATGTCTTGAGTCGTCCTTGGTCATCCAAATAGTTTTTGAGTTCCGTGGCAAAGTCCATTGTCTCAGCTCGATAATTGATCGCTATTGGCCCACGCTATAACACTACTTTCAGGCACAAAAGTTTCCAGACAACTCAATCACCCGAAGAAAATTGCTCGTGCCCAAACGCTGAAGCGGGCTAAAGTGCTGAGAGGAATCCGTCAGTTCTAATTCGGGCAGACTGGGAGGCCGCAAAAGATGAAGCATGAAGACGGCTCTCCTCAAGAAATCTCAGACCCATACTAAACTGCGAGAGAAGCTTTTGGCGACTAGTGAGATGCCTAAGAATTCGGGCTTTCAGCGAATGTTTGCCCCTGATTGCCTTACCCTCGGCGTTACCTTTCCCATTGAGGCATACAAGGGCAGTATCCCTTCCATGACCAGACAGACCGAATTGGCACAACGGGCTGAAAAGCTAGGATTCGCTGCCCTTTGGTTTCGAGATGTGCCGCTCTACGATCCCTCCTTTGGAGACGTAGGGCAGATCTACGATCCTTGGGTTTACCTGGGATTTATCGCTGCTCAGACCAATGCGATCGCACTTGCCACTGGCAGCATCATCCTGCCGCTGCGCCACCCGCTACATATCGCCAAAGCAGCCGCTTCAGTAGATCAGCTCTCAGGTGGACGGCTTGTTCTGGGAATAGCAACCGGAGATCGCCCAGTTGAGTTTCCAGCGTTTGGAGTGGACTTTGAGACGCGGGGAGAGCGGTTCCGGGAGACGCTAGCCTACTTTCAGCAAGCCCTCGCTGAAGAGTTCCCGGTCATCCGTTCGCCTTTGGGCAAGCTAGAAGGCGGCGACCTGATTCCAAAGCCTACCAACGGCGCTATCCCGGTTCTTGTGACAGGCCACAGCCAGCAGTCTCTAGAATGGATTGCGGCCCATGCCGATGGATGGCTCTACTACCCCCGACATCCTCAGATGCAGCAGCATTACGTGAGGCAGTGGCAGGAGTTGACGGCAGAGCACGCTCCTGGTGTCTTTAAGCCTTTTGCTCAGTCTCTCTATGTTGACCTGGCCGAAGATCCAGACAGCCCAGTAATGCCTATCCATCTGGGCTATCGACTAGGCCGGAATCGGCTCATTGATCTGCTACAGGCCCTAGAGGTGATGGGAGTTAACCATGTCGTCTTCAACCTCAAGTACGGGCAACGCCCAGCTTCTGAAGTGCTTGAAGAGATAGGGCAAGCGGTACTGCCCCACTACCACTAGCCAAAATTAGAAGCTTGGAGCGGAGCTACTTTCGTTTAGCTGCACTGGAATCTGTAGATCGCTGCGCTTTAGCGTGTCGGGGATGAAGGGGCCATCATAGAAAAATCGGCGGGGTGGGCCAACTACCTCATAGTTAGGATGCTCAACCAGCCAGTCTTGTAAGCGCTGAATGCCGCTCGTATAGGTATCGAGCCCATAGCCGCCCCGCATCCCAAGGCTCACTACAGTCATCGGCGGGATGTCCTCAATCTGAATGTTTTGAGCCACTTCCTGAGGCACAATATCGAGGCTGCGATAGAGGAAAGACACTGAAGCGTCTCCCTCACTAGCTGAACCCGCCTGGAGCATAGCGGTAGGATAGCGCGTCTCCACAGGGGCAGTCATGGAAATGTCGTTGCTGCTGATGTGGCGAAATAGGGGCGTGAACCCTCGTGAGGGGGCGTACTCCAAATCTCCTGTCACTTGGACAGTTGCTGCCCGATATTCTGGGTACTGCTTGATCTCGATACTTCCATCGGCGCTTGGGGGCGGAAAGCCTTCTGGTAAGGGAGCTGAAGCAGCACTATAGGCACCAAAGAGCAGGGCAGCGGCTCCCACAGCAACAACCCCCAATATCAATAGAACCTGATTCAATTTCATGGCATAGCGCCTCGGATACCTACCTTCAGTGTAACGACCTGCTAGGGGGCAGTTGGTTAGGCCTTTAGCTCTACGCAGACCATAAGTGAGGCTAACCAACGCTCGCGCAGTGCCAGAGGATTTGTAACCCTCTGGCATGTCTGCTTTAAACCTCTGCGTAACTCAAAAGAGCAGCGAAGTAGACAATGGCCTACTCAATCAGCAGGTGCTTCACATGCACGACCATCCACTGACAGTCTTTGCCGCTAGGGATGGGGTCGCTCCACTCGTCGGGGTCTGCATAGTGGAGAGTGTGCAGGTACTTGGTCATGCGATCAAGAGCTTCTAGGCTGCCGTAAAGTACGTTGGTGTGGGTTTGGCCTTGCTCGATTGGGCAGGCGGAACTGTGGGCGGCTGAGCGCCCGTTGCGGTTGATTGAAACATGGTGGTTCTGGTTCCTATATGGTGTGGTTTAGGAAACCAGAACTCACTTTCCTAGCAGCCCCGTCGGTGTGTGCGGTCGGGGCGGCTGGGGAGGTAAACTAACCTCCAAGCCTCCGAACTGCCATGATCAGCTTCGGGGGACTAGTCGCCTGTTTGTGGTTGCAACACTTGCAGGCGGCGCTAAGTCGATGAGTTCCGGGTATCGGCTGTCAGTCGCGACAGCTTAATGGCTGAGAATACAGTGTGTGTTAGGCGGGCGTCAACCGTATCGAGAAATTTTGTTTGAAGGCAGGAGTTGATTCGGCTCCATAGGGTAGCTAGATGCTAATTGGACAGCAAATAAGACCTAAGCAACCTAGCCTGCCAGGAAAAGGGGTGGTTATACTGAATTTTTCCACCTAATCACCCCCACAGGCGTATTAGGCTGACGTGTTTCCACCTAATCACCTCTATAGGGGTATTAGGCTGACAGAATTCCACCTAATCACCCAATACAGGTGATTAGGTGGAAAGTTTCCCTCTAAATAATTGTTAAAAGCTTTAGGGGGTGTCGTGCGAACGATTATCACTGAAAATGACGAGTCGGAATGGGAAGACCAAACCGGGGTTTTATATCACTTCCCAAAAAGGTATGAAAAGTTCCTCCTCCCCGGTACGCAAGTCATCTATTACAAGGGAAAATTAAAGAACTCTGAATTTAGATCTCAGCGACTGGCCGACGAACCGCACTACTTTGCTAAAGCGGCTATAGGAAAGGTCTATCCCGACAAACAGAGCTCAAAGGGAGATCTGTTTGCAATTCTCGTTGATTACGTGCCATTTGAGTTGCCAGTGCTTGCAAAGTCGGATAACGGATATTTGGAATCAATTCCGGCGACCAGGAAGACGAACTATTGGCGAGATGGTGTTCGGCCAATTGAGCAAGAGGTATATGACAATATACTTTCAGCTCATAAACCGAGAAGTGATTGGCAGCGGACGTCATCCGCTAAAGCGGACGAGTCAGCTAACGATAGGAGCGGGGGACTTGAATCAGGTACTGAGGGAACGGCCAGCAAGAGATACGTAACCACTTACGAACGAGATCCAATATATCGAAGCCAGGCGATTGCTATACACGGAACAACTTGTGCCGCTTGCGGCTTCAACTTTAGAAAGTTTTATGGTGAATATGGTGATGGATATATTCACATCCATCATGTAAACCCGGTGTCGGAGTTTGATGCTCCAAAGTCTATTGATCCGGAGACCGATTTAGTGCCATTGTGCGCAAACTGTCATTCCGTCGTCCATAGGAAGAAAGCGAAAACCCTCTCACTTAAGGAGTTGGTAGAGATGATTGCAGAAGCTTCTAACAATTCGGGTGCAGCGGATTAACCGAAGCTACTTAGTTTAGATGCAAAGTTCCCTGCAACCGCTGACCCGAAACGTTAGCACGACAATGTTGTGAGAGGTAACATATTTCTACTGGTTGACGACACAACCTGGCAAAGCATCGCTCACGCAGCATCCGCAACCTGTTCTCCTTTATCTTGGCCTTCTGCTTCAACTGAAAGCTGTTGATAAAGTCGAGTCTGTGTGCTGCCGGAACTAAAATCTATTCAGACTTCCATCCAGCAATTGAAAGGGCGATCGCACTGGTCTAGCGCAGACTGGGGTTGCGATTCGCACCCTACCTAACCCATGACAGCTCGTCTTACTAAAGTTTTGTAGGTGTTTAACTCCCTGAATTTGAGTGCTATCCATCAGATTACCGGGATAATACCGATCATAGAGAGTCTTATTCAGCAGACCTGAGACTTAATACTTAGTTAGCCTGCAAAGTTGTCTGTCAAGGTTATTAGTTGAGAGATAGTGAGATGTCAGACCCAGTTTGAGATGCTAGACTCAACGATTAAAGAAAGCTGCTATGGAAAGTACGAATCTTCTCACCCTACCCGACAATCGACGGTTAGCCTATGCAGAGTACGGCGACCCCAACGGGCATCCTGTTTTCTACTTTCACGGTGGTGGAGCTTCTCGTTTAGAGCCATTGTTGTTAGGCGATGAAGTATTTATCCGATTAGGCTTACGACTGATTGCGCCAGATCGTCCGGGAATAGGACAGTCAGACTTCCAACCGAATCGCGGATTTTCTGATTGGACGAAGGATGTTACATTTCTTGCCGATGCCTTGGGGTTAGGCAAATTTTCAGTGTTGGGTGTTTCGTCGGGAGGCGGCTATACTGCTGCCTGTGCTGCAAAGATTCCTAATCGATTGTATTCAGCCGTGATCGTTTCAGGAGCATGGGAATTTACAACTGCGGATTTGCTGAAATACAATCGTTGGGGTTTGATTTTAATCAAGCATTTTTCCTGGCTGTATCAAGCCTCAATGAAATTGACGCAGCGATCTCTTAATGGTCCTCCAGATAAACTATTAGAAACTTTAGAAAAAAGACTTCCGGCAGCAGATTACGCGGTATTAAAATCGTCAGGCCGGATCAAGAAAAGCTGTGAGGCTTTAAACGAGGGACTTCGTTCAGGAACACGAGGAACTGTCTGGGATCTTCAGCTTTACTTCAAAAAGTGGGACTTTAGTTTAGATGAAATTCGGATGCCGCTAACATTGTTCTATGGTGAAGAGGATAGGAATGTTCCGCTTGATCTAGTAAAGCGGATTGCTGCGACTCTCCCCACGACTAAGCTGGTGATGTATCCAAATGAAGGACATATCTCGGTAGTTGTGAATCAGATTGAAGCGATTGCCAAAGCGCTCCTAAGTGAATGAGAACCTTGTATTTGCGTTGACGTAATGTAGGCTAAAAATCCCGTCGCACACCGACCGTAGCGAACTCACGCCAATGCTGCTTTAGATGCCGTTGTGGCAGATCTCTAGCTCCTCTATCCCTGGCAATATCAGATAAAAAGTGCTGCCTTCACCCAGCGTACTTTCTACCCATATTTTGCCGCCGTGCTGCTCTACAATGGCGCGGCAGATCGCTAAGCCCAGCCCGGTTCCCCCTTTTTGTCGCGCATCAGAGGTATCAACCTGTTGAAATCGCCCAAAAATAGCCTCTAGCTTGTCTGCTGGAATGCCCCGGCCTTGGTCTTGGACAGTAATCAAGAGGGCAGGGTGAGGTATGCATGTCAAAGAAGATAAAAATGCCGGATTGCTATTGAAGCGAGATGCTTCTGATCGGATGCCTTCGATTTCTGAAGGATTGATGATTTCTGCACTCAGACAAACTGTAGTGTTTTGAGGCGAGAATTTAATTGCATTACTGAGTAAGTTGGTTAAGACCTGAATTAAGCGGTCAGGATCAGCGCAGCAATAGATGGATTTTGTTGTAACTTTTAGGTTCACCTCGGCTTTGTCTGCCATTGCCTGCATTGTTTCG
This sequence comes from Pseudanabaena sp. FACHB-2040, assembly GCF_014696715.1. Lineage (NCBI taxonomy): Bacteria > Bacillati > Cyanobacteriota > Cyanophyceae > Pseudanabaenales > Pseudanabaenaceae > Pseudanabaena > Pseudanabaena sp. FACHB-2040. The sequence continues at coordinate 180,365 of NZ_JACJQO010000001.1, read as the reverse complement.
CTTGCCAGCACTATTAAGTCAGCAACGTCGCAAGACTTTTTGAGCAGGGCAACTTTGCCAGACTCAATACGCTCGAAATCAAGGATGTCATTGATTAGACGAATCAAGCGATCGGTGTTGTTGACAGCAATATTTAACATGTGCTGACCTTTGTCAGTCAGGTTTCCCAACTTACCAGTCAGCAAAAGCCCTAAAGAGCCTCGGATAGAAGTGATAGGTGTACGAAGTTCGTGACTGACAATCGAAACGAATTCATCTTTTAATCGCACAATCTCTTGGCGCTCCGTAATATCCTTGATAACCAACAGCAGACCATCAGGGGCACAGGGTTGGTTCTTGGCCTCCAGAGTTTGAGAGTGGTACAGCAGCGGTTCTAAGCCGATTTCAAACCAGCGCTCGTTGCGGTGTAGCTCACATGAACTGGTGAAGCCAGAAGTCTTTAGCCTATGGAGGTTGGCTTGCCATTCTGCCTCACTCAACCAGTGGGGAACTAAACAAGAGGCGAGGCGGTCGCCTACCTTCACAGACAGCCAACTTGCAGCAACCGGATTACAGAACCAAACTAGCCCATCTAAATCCGCTGCCAGTAAACCAGTAGAGAGGCTACGAGCAATGGCCGCCTGAGCTGATTGCGATCGCCCAAACTGATCGGCTAGGGCTGCTAGTTGAACTGTGTGAGAATTTACCCGGCTGCTTTGAGACAGTACTTTTTTAGACAGATCTGTATGCTTGGCTTGGTAGACAACCAAATCTTGGTGATAAGCTTGCCAAAGCTGATCTAGCTGTCGCCGCAAAAGCGCATCTTCCTGCAATCGATTGCTCAGCATAGCTGCTCCGGTTGTCCCACTTAGAAGTATCAGAGGTGAGGCAACAGGTAGCCAATGACCTGCCCGAAACAAAACTAAGCTGAGTATCGCCCAAATCAAACAACACCCTATCCAGCTAATCAACCGTAGCTCTTTAGGGCAAAAAACAAGCAGCAAACTCAAGCTTGGGCCTGCCAATAGTAGCCCTAGCCGGATCCAACTCTGTGAGGGAACATGCAGGAAGTTGTGTTGAAGCACGTTATTGATAACTGTTGCATGGAGATAAACTCCGCTCGCGGGTGGATTACGGTTGAAAGGAGTGGACAGCGAATCAAGTCCTGTTGCCGTCACTCCCACTACTACAATTCGGTTTTGAAATGCTTCGGGAGAGACTTCTCCTTCAAGGACTCGGGCTAAAGAATAGTGGGGAGTATGCTGTACTACTCCCGCCCAGTTAATCCACAAAGGCCGATTCAAGCTTGGGAATTCAAGAGTTGGTGCTGCCACCAGAGCATAAGCTTGAGTCGCAGCAAGCCCTAGGGCTAACTCCCCTTGCAGCTGAGGCTCAATCCTACGCACAATGCCGTCAATGTCTTGATGAGTACTAATATGGCCGGTAGTGATTGCTCCGCTCTGCAACTCTGAAGTTGGCAGTAGGGCTACTCCTACATCGTTTAAAGCTCGAGGCAGTACAACTAGACCATGACGCTCCATTGCTGCAGCTAATTGTGAGTCGTCTTGGCTAGGTTCAGACCAAAGTATGTCGAATGCAACAACATTAGGCTGCGCTTCTGACAAAATATCAAGAAGTTGTGCATATCGCTGACGAGGCAGAGGAAATTGTCCGAGTTTTTCTAAACTCTCGTCGTCAATTGCCACCACCACAACCTGTTCACTCCAGGGACCAGATCCTCGGAGGCGAAACAAGCTGGTATAGACAAGCTGCTCTAGTGGCTGCCAAACTCCTAACTCAAACAACACCGTCACCACTAGGGCAACCAATCCACCTGGAAGTAGCCACCACCAGACTTTGCTCAATCGCCAGCTCATAAACTCTTATTTTGAGAGTGGTGCTATACGGTTTACATTAATTCTGAGCTGTCAGCTCAGCCTCTGTCGAGAGAATAATTCTAAATACTTACCTATAGCTTTTGTCCAATTAGCTGCTGTGCAGCTTGCATATCCACTGGTTGAGAGAAAAGATACCCCTGCCCATACTCACATCTAAGGGACTTAAGTTGAGCCAATTGGTTCGGGGTTTCTACTCCTTCGGTAACCACGTTCATGCCTAAGTTCCAGGCAAGTCGAATGATTGTTTGTACAATTTCTAATTGCTCACCTTCGGAATCAATTTGACTAATAAAAGAGCGGTCAATTTTTAGCGTATCAACTGGAAAGTAATGCAAATATGCTAAGGAAGAATAGCCTGTTCCAAAGTCATCCACACAAAGTTCAAGGCCAAGCTGCTTGAGTTGCTTGAGCACAGCAATTGCTGTTTCAGGATTCTCCATAATAATAGACTCCGTGATTTCTAGCTTCACGCTGTTTGGATTAACCCCCGTTTCATCAAGTATTTGCCGAACTTGCTCTACTAAATCAGGCTGAGTGATTTGCTGAGTTGAGAGGTTAACACTGATGGTCAAGGGTGGGCTGACCGGAAATCTCTGTTGCCAAATTTGGAGCTGCTGGCAAGCCTGCCGCAATACCCACTCTCCGATAGGGTTAATCAGTCCAGTTTCTTCCGCCAATGGAATAAACTGTGTAGGAAAAATCATTCCCTGCTCAGGATGCTGCCAGCGCAATAGTGCCTCAAATCCCGTAAGTTTTGATGTCTTTAAAGATACGATTGGCTGATAGTAAATCTGAAATTCCTGCCGCTCTAATGCAAGGCGCAAATCGGTTTCTAAGCGTAAGCGAGAGATAGCTTCAACTCTCACCCCAATATCAAATATTTCGTAGCGATCTTTCCCTTGGTTTTTGGCCTGATGCATAGCTGTATCTGCATCATATAAAAGATCTTCGGGGCAAGCGTGGCCCTCTTGGCTCCAGGCAATACCAATGCTGGCAGTAACAAATACACCTTGGTTTTCAAAATTGAAAGAGTCAGAAAGCAGCTGTTGAATTCCTTGTGCTATTGAAACTAAATCATCAATACTTTTAACATCCTCTAACAGAACAGCGAACTCATCTTCTTGTAGCCGAGCAATTATTCCAATAGGTTGAATATAGGCCTCTAACCGTTGAGCAACTGCAATGAGCAGCCGATCTCCAGCCGCACGACCTAAGCTATCGTTGATTATTTGAAACCGGTCTAGTCCAATCAAGAGGACTGCAACTGCTTGATCGGACTTTTGCTGAGCATGAACGAGTGCCTGTTCCAAGTGTTCTATCCAAAGCGTTTGGTTAGGCAAACCCGTGAGGCGATCGTAGTAAGTTCGCTGCCGCCAAAGGCTAAGAAGAGCTAAGCGTTGGGTTGCCGGATCTGCAGCGCTATTGAAAGATGAGGGCTCTGGAACTACATTTTTTCTGGATAGCTTTGGGTCATGCTCTAACTCTTCGGCTAAGCGCAGCAATCGATCGGTATTGTTTAAAGCAATCTCCAGCATTCGCTGCCCCTTCTTAGGTAAAGTACCAAACATACCTGTAAGCAACAGTCCAAGGGCGGCTCGAATCGAAGTCAGCGGTGTTCTTAGCTCGTAGCTCACGAGTGAGGCAATCTCATCTAGATTGTAGAGCGACTCATCTACGGAGCTGGTACGGTTCTCATTTTGGAGGTGGCTGTGACGATCGACTGTTTGTTTCTGCATTGGCAGCTCAGGTTAAAAAACTAGCACACCGAAGAGGGCTAATGCTTTCAAAATTTCGAAGGTTTGGAGATCGTAGCCTCATATTCAAAGGTCATGGTCCCAAAGGAGGACTGCCGCTAAATCGAATCAGTCCTTATAGAAATCAAGTGTAAAGCCGGAAAGTGGAAAATTAGGGGAGGAAGTGTTACTTCTTCTTGCCTGAAGTTTCAGCATTTCACCCCTAGCAGATCCACTGTGAACTCGCAGTGTAGTCAAGCCAGGCAACTTTGCCATAGTTAGTCTTCCCTCCCTCAGCTGGGTAAAATCTGCCCAAGTTCTCCACCTTTAAAATCTATAGTCAGGGAATCAACCAAAAGGATTCATTTTTATCCCGAATGCCTTATGCAAGTAGCGCCTCTACCTGATAATGAAATGCAAAGACTCAAGTCGCTGTCAGAGTACAATATCCTCGACACGCTGCCTGAGGAAGCATTTGATGATATCACCCGCTTGGCGTCTTATATCTGCGGCACCCCTATTTCTCTAATCAGTTTGACTGATAGTGATCGCCAGTGGTTTAAGTCCAAGGTGGGTTTAGAGGTTCCAGAAGTGTCTCGTGATTTAGCCTTCTGCTCTCATGCTATTTTGCATCCGGAGCCGCTGATCGTACCAGATACTTTGGCAGATGAGCGTTTCGCTAACAATCCTTTAGTCACGTCTGTGCCTATCCGCTTTTATGCAGGAGTTCCTCTGGTTAATTCTGAAGGCTACGCATTAGGAACACTTTGTGCAATTGACAATCGACCTCGTCAATTGAGTCCTGAGCAGCTGTCAGCCTTGCAGGTGTTGAGTCGGCAGGTTATGTCGCAATTGGAGTTACGCCATAACCTAGCTAAGCTGGCTGAGGCCCAGGCGCAATTAGTTCACAGCGAAAAAATGTCTAGCTTAGGGCAACTGGTAGCAGGTGTTGCTCACGAAATTAACAATCCTATTAATTTTATTCACGGTAATCTCAAGTATGTTCAGCAGCATGCTCAGGACTTCTTAGACTTATTGCAACTCTATCAAAAAGAGTATCCAGATCCTACACCTGCCATACAACAGACCTTTGAAGAAAAAGATTTGAACTTTATAACAGCAGATCTTCCCAAAATTCTTCATTCAATGAAAGCTGGGACCGATCGTATTCGTGAGGTTGTAAAGTCTTTGCGAACCTTTGCTCGCCTCGATGAGTCGGCTATCAAATCAGTTGATATTCATGAAGGCCTAAATAGTACGCTCGATATTTTGCAGTATCGACTGCGCTCCCAGCCCAAGAATTCTCAGATTAAAGTTCTTAAACACTATGGCTGTCTTCCCCTCATTGAGTGCTATCCTAGCCAACTAAATCAGGTATTCATGAATGTTCTAAGTAATGCAATTGATGCTCTGGACGAGGCAAAACAGAGCGGTTGCTTAGAAGAGTGCCAGCTTGAAATTTATACAGAGTTAGCTCAGCAAAATAAGGTAATAATCAGGATTCGAGATAACGGACCAGGAATATCGTTAGAGCAGCAGCAGCACATTTTCGATCCTTTCTTCACCACTAAACCGATTGGTAAAGGAACAGGCCTAGGGTTGTCGATTAGCCATCAGATTGTAACTCAGAAGCATAATGGATTCCTGAAATGCTTTTCAGAATCAGCTAAGGGTACAGAGTTTGCGATCGAGATTCCTGTCCGCCAATTGGGGATACATGCAGTACCTGCATAATAGGAAAAAGTTTCGCTGCGTTTAGGATGCTTACTAAAAATGAACAATTCTTGCATCTAAATTCAAACTTCGAAGATAAGAAGATAGACGTTCCGCGCTGCCTCGGTCTGAAAAAGCGCCAGCATTAATATAGTCTCCTAGCCTAGAACTCGATTGAAATGCATCTGGAACACATCTGCGTACCCTTTCGAGGGTATATTGCCCCTGAGCAGGCACCACCACAACATAGGGCCTGTTGGGTACTCTGCCTAAGACAATGACGCTATCTTCTTGAATGACATTATGGGTTGAGCAGAACTCAGGATAGCTAGATTGTGCTTGTGCAGAGGGCACAACCAAACTTAATGCAAGAGCTGCTCCAACACCTCCTGCTAAGAGCTTCTTGGTAGGAGCGCTTAAGGAGCTTTTATGGAACTGCCAATTCATAAGTCTGTTTAGCTCCTAGAGGAGTAATGACAACGGCTTTGATCCGCTGATTCTGAGGACGAGGCACTCTAATGTCAAATTGCCCGTTACGCTCTACCAGCTGGGGGGTATCAGCAATAAGCAGTAAGTTAACTGGATCAACCTGTCCTGCAACTCGCACAGTTTGGTTGTTCACTGCTACCAATACCCTCAGGTCTAGCTGAGTATTGTCAGTCAAGGGGGTAGGGGGTAAAGGAGGTTCACCCGGAATAACGAGGCTTTGATACCCAGTGTTAACTGCGACTGATTGTCCTTCTGCTGCGGTAACTACGCTTCCTTCTAAGGTAGCAACGCCTGTTTTGCCATCTGGATGGACACTTACCCCAAAAGTTGTACCTCGTACCCCGCTAACGCCTGCTGGCGTCTCAATTTCTAGTCTAGAGTCACCGTTGGTGAATGGACGTACCTGTAGACGGGCTTGTCCTCCGGTGACTCGTAGCCGAGTGATTTTGCCGCCGTTAGGAGCCGTTTGCAGCTGTTCTACCCTCACTGCTGTATTTTCTGCAACGCTGACGAAACCGATGCCGGTATCTACAGCAAGAACTGTACTAGAGCCTGAACCTGTTCTGACAGTGTCTCCAACTGCTTGGAGGCGAGTACCCACTCGGGCGGCTTGAGAGGTTTGCCCCTGATTGAAAGTGACGCTGCCCACGATTTGACGGACTTCTAGCCAACGATTGACCCCAACTTGTAGAGATTGTGCTCTTCCAAGGCCTTCCGATAGCAGTAGACATACTGCCAGAAGAAGAGGTGCAGATAGCCAAACGCTTTTCAAAGCTCGTCCCTTCGTTCAAAACGGTGTACAGCAGCTCAAGATTATATACAAAGTTGGTTAGTGATTAGTATCAGCAATATATTCTGTTACCGTGTTGACCATTTTGCGATCGCACACAAACATCTGCATACACAGCGATAAACTTCCTAGCCTCAGAGAAACCCTCTGAAGCAAACGATCTAGTCCATTAAGTATTTATACTGCCTTGTGTTACGCTATTTTATGCTGGGTGGGGGCTTAAGGTACCCAAAACAGCCTCAAAACAACTTCTCGGCTCTAACCTTGGAATTTGCTGCTGGTTTGGAGCAAGAGCAACAGAAGGCCAAGCAACGCATGATCCGCAAAAAGCTTGTCTCTTCATGCGTTTGGCACGAGAAAGCAGGCTTTCAACCGTATTAGAGGAATTTCTCCACGGGTTCTCCACCTTTTGGCCTTACCTTCAAATTACGCCAGGTTGAGTCCAGCCCCACTTTGTTCCCTTGGAGATCTCATATGGAACCCTTAGTCATCAATGAAAAGTTGGTTTCGCTATTCAAGTTCTGGTTTGATGGACAAATTTATGATGGCATGGGCTGCCGGAATGAGATCTTTAGCTGTTTACGGGTTGCTGATCACCGGAAGCGGCAGCAGATCTATGACCTAGGCTGGGCTTTGGCTGAAGAAGGTGTTCAAGTCGTCATTACTGTTTCTGACTCTAAATACACTCTTTGGAGCAACCTGCGCTATCTTGAGCAGTCTACAAAATTGCTTGAGCAACCAACCGCTCCAACTCATCCTTCTGTATGTGTGGCTTGTTAATGAGCTTTCACCTTACCTGTATAACTTTGCAGTACATTCGGGGCTATCTTCATCCCGTTTCGTCGGCACTCAGCACTTGTGACGATATGCATTCACGTTGAGCCCGCTGCGTTGACTCAAGCGGATTAGGTGAATTAGCAGCCTATTTTCTAGCTATAAGGCTAAGGGCTAGAACTGAAAGTTAGGCTCTGATGGAATTTACGGCAGTGATTAGGGAATCTTTAAGGAGCAGATTTGTTTCTAGGACTGCAAACTTCGGCTCCAACCGATATCCCGCTGACTAACGAGTTCTTTTAAGTAAGTGTTAACGCTTAGAACCTTTTTCTAAGCGCATTACCTTCGATTTGACCTTTCCATGAGGCCGCCACTGCACACTCCTAGCCAGTTCGGTTCAGGTTCTTGAGCAAAAACTTCAATTGTCAAGTTTCGAGAAGCAGCGATCAGCAATGAGAATTTTACTGGTGGAGGACGATGAACACGTTGCTGAACTGCTCAAGACGGTTCTGACAGAACATCGCTATGTTGTAGATACAGCAGCAGACGGCCAGGCTGGTTGGGAGCTAGTTGAAGAGATTTCCTACGACCTGGTTTTGCTAGATGTCATGCTACCAAAGCTAGATGGCGTAAGCTTTTGCCGTCAGTTGCGGGCCAAAGGCAATCCGGTCCCCATACTGCTACTGACTGCTCGCAGCACCAATACTGATAAGGTAATGGGTTTGGATGCGGGTGCAGACGACTACCTAATCAAGCCCGTTGAACCGACAGAGTTAACCGCACGAATTCGAGCTTTGTTGCGCCGAGGACAGGTTACTTCTACCTTAGTGCTGACTTGGGGGAATCTAAAACTTGACCCAAGCAATTGTGGGGTGACCTATGGCGACGTTCCGCTGCGCTTGACTCCTAAAGAATATGCTTTGCTAGAGCTGTTTCTGCGCAACAGTAATCGAGTGTATAGCCGCAGCGCCATTTTAGATCAGCTGTGGTCTTTTGATGAGTTTCCAGAAGAGGACACTATTAAGTCTCACATTAAGGGGTTGCGGCAAAAGCTAAAGACCGTGGGCGCGCCTGATTTAATTGAAACAGTATACGGTCTAGGCTATCGCCTGAATCAGACTTACTTGAAAGATGAGATCAAACCTCAGGCATCTAGTACGTTGCTGGCAAATGTTAGCCAGATGCAGCAGACAAGAGAAACTGTCGCCAAAATTTGGCAGCGAGCTCAAGGAAAGATCCTAGATCGGGTAGAGCTTTTGGATCAGGCGATTGCCATCCTACAAACAAATCCTCTGGAAAAAGACACACGGCAGGAAGCCCGACAGGAAGCTCACAAGCTAGTAGGTTCTCTAGGCACATTTGGCATTGCTGAAGGATCTCAGCTAGCTCGAAAAATTGAATCCCTCTGCCAGCCTGAAGTTCAGCTCAAACAACCACAACTAAAGTCCTTGCAAAGACTGATAAAAGCTCTACGGCAGTTGGTGGAAGGAGCGACTCAGCAACCGCTGGAACAGCCTGACTCCTCTAATGCAGAGCTAGAAGCAAAGCATCAAGGAGAGAAAAAAGCCGGTCGCCAGCCCTCAGTATTAATAGTCGGTGCTAGCCGGGAGTGGGCTGATTTGTTGCAGCCAGACGTCGCAGCGGGTGAAATACGGATCTCTACTGCTGCTGACGTAGCTGCAGCCAGAGTCGCAATCCGATGCGATCGCCCTGATATTGTTCTGCTCGACTTGCCCTTAGCCAATGTCTCTGAGAGCGAACAATCTCTGCTTAACGAACTTGCTAGTTATACACCGCCTCTCCCTGTCTTGGTCTGCTCAGAACAGGACCAATTTAGCGATCGCATTAGCATTTCTCGGTTGAGGGGAAGAGGCTTTCTGCAAAAACCAGCCACCGCAACTCAGGTTCTAGACGCAATTGACCATATTCTCCAGCAGACTGAAGCTAGTAAGGGCAGGGTTTTGATCGTAGATGACGATCCCTCAATTTTGGAAATGCTGCGAGTCACTTTGGAACCTTGGGGCTTTGAGGTGATTACCCTGGATCATCCTTTGCAGTTATGGGACTGCTTAGAGACTGTACCTCCCGATTTATTGGTATTAGATATCGAGATGCCAGAGGTTAGCGGAATTGAGCTTTGTCAGACCCTTCGCAATGATTCTCGTTGGGGGTGGCTTCCGATTTTATTTCTCACCAGCAAGACAGACCCCGACACCGTTCATCAGGTCTTTGCTGCCGGAGCTGACGACTATATCAGCAAACCCATTGTGGCTACAGAGTTAGTCACGCGCATTCTCAATCGGTTAGAGCGAACCCGGATGCTTCGCCGCCTTAGCAAAACAGATCCCTTAACCGGCATTACCAATCGGCAGCAGTCAACTGAAGACCTCAATCGACTTTTGCTGCTAGCAAAGCGATCGCAACAACCCGTCTGCTTAGCAATGCTGAAGCCAGATGACCTAAAGCAGATCAATCACCAGTACGGACAGGTGATTGGCGATCAGGTGCTGTACCAGATCGGGCAGCTCCTGCGACAAAAGTTTCGGAGTGAGGATGTAGTCGCTCGCTGGAGCGGGGTAGAGTTTGCGATCGGGCTCTATGGTATGACCCGCAGCGAAGGAGTGGAAGGGTTAGCAGACGTTTTAGAAACCCTACGCTTGAAGGAGTTTACTGCCTCGAGCGGCAAGCGATTTCAGGTAACTTTCAGTGCTGGAGTTACTCAATACCCGGAGGATGGAACAGGGTTAAACTTGCTCTATCAGGCAGCAATGGCGGCATTAGCTGATGCTAAAAAGGCAGGAGGCGATCGGGTTTTACCCTTCGGCTGGCAACCAATTCAGCCCCAGTCCCTATTAAATATTGATGTTGTGTTGGTGCATCCTGATTCCACGTTTGCCAAGGCAACTCTACGGGCACTAGAAACACGCGGCTATCATTGCCATTGGCTGCAAGATGGCAAGACGATGATCGAGACATTAGGAGGAGCAGCCCCTTCCCTTTCTAGTCATGTCATCTTATTAGGGGCGTTTCCTGGCTTGAATAGGTTAGAACTCGTTAAACGTTTGAAACGAAATAAAGTGACGCGCAGCTCACGGGTAATCCTACTAGAGGTTCAATCCAATGAAGCAGAAAAAGCTCTAGAGATAGGAGCCTTTGACTATACTGTCGCTCCATTCAGCTTCTCCGTATTAATGCAACAGCTTCGCCGCGCCTCAAAACTTTAACGGCTCCAGCATTCCTAAAGACTTTATGTTCAGTGCCCCCTTCCCCGATAACGAATCATCCAGGCTGGCAGCCCTTCTTCAATGTAATATCTTAAATACTGCTCCTGAAGAAGCGTTCGATGATATTACTCGTCTAGCCGCTCATATCTGCCAAACGCCAATCGCTCTGGTTAGCTTGATCGATGCAGAGCGTCAGTGGTTTAAATCCAGAATTGGGTTAGAGGCTACAGAAACTCCTCGTAATCTAGCCTTCTGTGCTCATGCCATTCTGCAACGCGACGTTCTTATCATTCCTGATGCGCTCGCCGATGAACGATTCGTTAATAACGCTTTGGTAACGGGTTCTCCCCATATTCGGTTTTATGCCGGTGCTCCCCTCATTACCCCTGAAGGCTTCATTTTAGGTTCGCTTTGCGTAATTGATCAGGTACCACGCGAACTGAGCAAAGAGCAAATAGAGGCACTTCAAACTCTAAGCCGTCAGGTGACCAAACAGATCCAGTTAAGGCAAAACTTGGCGGATCTAGAGCGTACTGTTATTCGCCGTAAACAACGGCAAACAAAATCTGGTCTCTTTCTAAAAAGGATCGGACTCGGTTTTGGAGCCGCCTCTGCAGTATTAGCCATTATTGGCACAGCCTCTTACCGCAGTATTACTGAGCTAGCACGGACGGCAAATTCAACCATTGCAGAACAAGCAGTCGTTGAGAGACTGGATCATGTGCATCTTCGGTTGAAAGACATCGAGATGAGTCAACACCGCTATGTTCTTTCTGGAAACCAGAAACACCTAGAGTTGCATAATTCAACTGTCGAGATAGTTCAGAAGGAAATCAAAGAGATTCAGCAGGCTGTTGGAGCTAATCGCAGCTATCAAGACAGAATTGACTACATCAATGCAATCTTAGCCAATGAAATCGCTGAAACCCAGACGTTGATCGTGGTTCGGCAAGAGGAGGGTTTAGAAGCTGCTCAAATACTTCTGTCAAACCAGATTCAAGAGCCGCTCAGCGGAAGTCATGAAGAGATGGACCTTCTAACAAAGGAAAATTCAGCTCTTATACAAGCTCAACTGCGGCATGTGCAGACGAATGTTCGAAGCACACTTTCTCACTCGATAGGCGGCGTTCTTATTGTTTTTACGCTTTTCTTCCTGATCTTTTACTGGATTTATCTAGAAATTATTAAACGCCATCAAGTTGAGATAACTTTGGAGCAGGAGCGCGACTTTATCTCCGCTGTCCTTGACACCATTGATGCTCTAGTCATTGTTCTTGACTGCCAAGGAAGAATTGTTCGCTTTAATCGCAACTGTCAGCAAACAACAGGCTATTCATTTGATGAGGTTAGGCATAAACCTTTCTGGAGTGTATTTCTGCTCCCTCAAGAAATAGAGCCAGTAAGAGAGGTCTTCGCTAATTTAAAGGCAGGGCAATTTCCTAATACTCATGAAAACTATTGGACTACTAAAGAAGGCAAAAGCCGGCTCATTGTCTGGTCAAATACGGCTTTACTAGATAGTGAAGGTTCAGTAGAGTACGTCATCGGCACTGGAATTGATGTTACGGACGAAAGGCAAGTAAAAGATGCACTCCATAAGAGTGAAATAACTAACCGCGCCCTTCTAGAAGCTATTCCAGATTTAATGATTCGTATGCGGAGGGATGGCACTTATCTAGACTTTATTCCCCCCAAAGACTTTCACGCCATCATACCTTATGAGAATATGCGCGGCAGGAATTTGTTTGAGGTAATGCCACTGGAGACTGCTCAACAAAGAATCTATTATGCAGAGCAAGCACTTCAAACAGGTAAAACTCAAATCTATGAGTTTCAGCTTCAAGTTGACGACGAAATTAGCACTGAGGAGGCCCGGATTGTCGTCAGTGGTGAAGATGAGGTCTTGGTCATCATACGCGACATTAGCGATCGCAAACAGGCCGAGGAAGCGCTTGCTCGATTAGCGGCCATTGTGGAGTCTTCCGATGATGCCATCATTGGCACCGCCTTAGACAGCAAAATTTTGAGCTGGAATTCAGGAGCTGAGAGAACCTATGGATATTCTGCTCAAGAGGCAATTGGTCAACCAGTCATGTCTCTCCTAATCCCCTCCCTAAACACAGATTCGCTATTGCAGACGTCTCAGGATCTCTCGCAAATTTATTTTAACCATTCCGAGGTTCAACACCAGCGCAAGGACGGCACATTAATCGATGTGTTTTTCACGATGTCTCCTGTAAAAGACGTGGCTGGAAGAATTGTAGGAACTTCAATCATTGCCCGCGATGTTAGCGATCGCCGGGCAATTGAACGAATGAAGAATGAATTTGTCTCTATTGTCAGCCATGAGCTTCGGACTCCTTTAACTTCATTGCGCGGATCCCTTGGCCTGCTGCTCACGGGAAAGATGGGAACACTCTCTGAAAAGGGGCATCGAATGCTTGAAATCGCGGTTAATAACACCGATCGCTTAGTGCGACTTATTAATGATATTCTCGACTTAGAAGCTTTAGAATCTGGCAAAATCGTTTTTTCTAGGCAACCTTGTAACATTGCAGATTTAATGCATCAAGCTGTGGAGACAATGCAAACGATGGCTGATAAAGCGGCCATTACACTATCTGTCTCTAGCCTATCTACTCAATGCCATGTTGATCCCGATCGCCTAATCCAGGTTCTAACAAACTTGCTCAGCAACGCTATCAAGTTCTCGCCTCCTGGTACAACAGTATTGCTGAGTGCAGAAATTACCAACCCTTCAAAAGCAAAAGACAATACTCAAGAGCGATATAGCTCCAGTCGCGAGCCGGCATTCCCATCTTCTCCGGCTTTCGGTCACCCTACTCTTTTGGTTACGATTCAAGACCAAGGTCGAGGCATTCCAGCAGATAAGCTAGAGTCCATTTTTGAGCGATTTCAACAAGTTGATGCATCCGATACTCGGCAGAAAGGAGGAACAGGTCTGGGCTTAGCGATCTGCCGCGTCATTATGGAGCAACACGATGGCAAGATTTGGGTAGAAAGCACGCCAGGTGAGGGCAGCACCTTTTATTTAAGCCTACCTGTCCTGGTCAACAAAGAACCAGAGTTTCCCCTCGTTTCCGGTAACGATCGCCTGATATTGCTCTACCAAGCTGTTTCAGTTAGATCTCCCGCACTGCAAGCTTTGTTAGAAGAGCACGGATATCAAGTGCTAACGGTTACTTCAAGCGAGGAAGTAATCGGCCAGGCCTCAGCCATGCGACCTCTAGCGGTTCTGATTGACTTAGACGCCTCTACAACAAATAGCTGGAGCAGCCTAGCAACCTTAAAGGACAACTTAAATACCCAAGACATTCTTTTGTTAGGCTTCAGTAATCTATCTTCTGAAAGTCAAGCTAAGCTGCAAGACACTGCAGCTTGGTTTTGCCAATTCGTTGATCAAGCCTCCCTATTCCAAGCATTAGAGCAAGCTGCAAAACGACGGAGGCAAGATGGCCGAGTCTTGATTGTAGAAGATGATTTGGATTTAGCTAGTGTCCTCACTGCAATGTTCAACCACCACGGCATTCAGACTGCCCATGCTAAAACCGAGCCTGCAGCGATTGAGCTTTGTCAACAACTCATTCCTGATCTATTAGTACTCGATCTTGCCTTATCTAAAGGAGATGGCTTCGCGGTAGTCGATTGGCTTCGTCAACAGGAGCATTTGTTTCAAGTACCTGTAGTTGTTTACACTGCTAGGGAACTCGACAACACCGAGCGGGCTCGTCTACAGTCGCGACAAACTGAGTTTATTACCAAAAGTCGAATTTCTCCAGAAGCACTGGCGGATCACATCATTGCTCTACTAAACCAAGTATCAGAACATTAGCTCATTGATACCCGAATTGAGGTGCAAGCCGTGACAGCCAAACGTATCTTACTCATTGATGATGAAGATGACATTCGAGAAGTCGCCCAAGCCAGCCTAGAAATGATGGGAGGTTGGGAGGTTTTGACCGCAAGTTCTAGCAGTGAGGGATTATCCAAAGCTGAGTCTGAACAACCTGATGCGATTTTGCTAGATGTGATGCTACCAGATATGGACGGGCCAACTACCTTTCAGAAACTTCAGGAAAATCCACGCACTAGCCAGATCCCCGTTATTCTGTTAACGGCTAAAGCTCAAGCTGCTGACAAACGCCAGTTTGCTGCTTTAGGTGTGATGGCCGTGCTAACTAAACCTTTTGATCCGGTAGAGTTAGCTAGCCAGGTAGCAGCGACGCTTGGTTGGAGTCTGTAACAACCCGAATATTCACAACGAATACTTAGCTGAAGCTGTAAATCTCGTTAGACAAAACCTCTAGGCATTGCCCAGAGGTTTTGTTAGTACTGGCTGCTTGATCAACAGAATTTGCAGATGCGCCCAGGGCGGGGAACGCCAAGCGCATCTAGACTCTGTGCTGTACTAGCAACTGAAACGCTGGGACAGCACCGCATCAAGTGCTAAAAACGGTCTCGGGTCACCTAATCGATTTGTGAGTGCTCTGTGCAATGACTACAGCTTCTCAATCTGATTGCAGTCGTGGGGAACACCATTGAGGGCTTGAATCAAAACTCCTTCCTTTCTCCCCAAGTTCTCCACCTTTAAACTCTAAGTTAAGAATCTAGAGAAGCAAATCGCTGAGGGCAAAGCGCCACTAACGGGATACAGCCTCTCTACCCCCTCCACAACTTGGCCCTGATGATGACTTTATCTAGTTCCCTCGAAGGCTTTTCCCTGGCTGAACTCTTCAGAATGGTTGATCAAGGACGTAAAACTGGTCGCCTCACCCTTTATATTTCAGCTAATTCTCAAGAATCCAAGAAAAACCCTTATTATGTTTGGTTCCGTCAAGGGCGGGTAGTTGCTGCTTCAGAACGGCTTGATGGACAAGGTTTAGCCTCCAAGATTACAGAAAAAGGCTGGTTAAGTCATCGTGTAATGGAGAGACTTGAAGGCCTTTGCAGGCCTGAAACCCCCTTAGGATTGGCTCTTAAAATGCAAGGGGCTCTTCAGTCTGAGCAATTAAACTTACTGTTTATGGCTCAAATGCAAAAAATTTGGACGCTTTTTGAATTTGGCATTGGTCAGTTTGATTTGGATGGCAAAGCGCCTCTGCCTACTACAGAAATGACTGGATTAAGCACGCCTGCAATAGAAGTTGCACTGGTGGGATTGAGAACTTTGAAGCACTGGCAAGCTTTGGCAGATGCTCTCCCAGATGCTGAATCAGCTATTCAAAGCATCATGCCAGGCAAACCTCAAGCTCGTCTGAATGCTCTTGAATGGCAGGTATGGGAATTTGCTAGGGGCACAGTTTCCCTACGAGATACTGCCAAGCAGCTTAACCAACCAATTGCCATAATTCAACAAGCTGCTTTCCGCCTGATGTTGATTGGATTAGTGGAAGAAGTTCCTTTGGTGACTTCCACATTTCCTTTACTTACTGCAAACAGTGAACTAAACGTTCTCGGTAACGCTACTAAGCTTTCTCACCCTGTTCATGAAGAAAGAATAGAAGAAGTAGAGAAACCAACGGTAAGTACTTCACTGCTTCAAAATTTAGTTGGCTTTCTACGGAGTAGGGTTTGATGGAAATTTTACGGGTTGTGGTTACAGGCACAGTCGGGGCAGGTAAGACAAGCTTTATTCGCACTATCAGCGAAATTGAAGTAGTAGATACTGACCGACGAGCCACTGATGAAATTGCTTTGCTCAAACGAGACACTACAGTTGCTTTTGATTTTGGTCGTCTTACTATTGGGCCTGAGCAGGCAATGCATCTATACGGCACGCCTGGACAATCTCGATTTGATTTCATGTGGGACATACTCATCCGAAAAGCTCACGCTTACGTTCTTCTAGTCAATGCCCATCGGCCTCAAGATCTTCGTAACGGCCGTCGTATTCTCAGCTTCATGAGCCAACGAGCTCAAATTCCCATGATTATTGGTCTTTCTCACATGGATTTCCCTAATGCCTGGGCACCTGACAATATCGCACTGGCTTTAGGTTTATTAGATGAGAAAAAGCGACCTCCTCTAGTTTGCTTAGATGCTACCAATCAAGAATCTGTCTCTCATGCTTTAATTGCCCTCATTCAGGAAATGTTGACAACGCCTGTTCTGCAACAGCACTAACAAAACTGTGTCTTTGCAATTCGCTTCAGAAATAGATACCTCGGTTGTGTGTTCTCCGGATCCTTGGCTAAATCCAGGTCGTTCAACTTCAATTCGCTACTCATCGAAGTTCCTGCAGTTATCCCAATATCCACCCGTCTCGTAAAAAGTTTCTTTAATCAACCTTCTGCTCGAACTACACGCCTTCTCGGCGGGCGCATTGGTCATGACTCGCTAGAGGTGCAATCGACTGCATTTTTGTCGAGGGAGAAAAGGGCTTTGGAGTCTTAGTCGGCTGTGGCGTCGATGCGGTTCTTCTAGTTGCGAATAGCATCCAACGTTCTCCAAAAAATTATTGCAGCATTGATCTTCGAAAAACGATGCTATCTTGCGAAAAACGACATCAATTGGCGAAATGCGACATTTAATGTGCGAATGTACAGGAATGGAGAATAGGAGATTCGAACTCCTGACCTCTGCGGTGCGATCGCAGCGCTCTACCAGCTGAGCTAATTCCCCAGGTTTTTGGGCTGCTATTTATGGCGCAATGCGAGATTATTCTAGCAGATAGGGCCAGGTGTCTAAAGACTGAGAATCTTTCTATTGGCAGATTCCCAGCCTTTAAATCTAGCCTCTATGTTGGATGACAGGCATTTATTCTGCTTCGCGGGGCATTGTCATTGCGACGACTGACTTTCCCCGCTCTAGCTCGTAGACTGCGATATGTCGAACGGGATGTAGAAAATCAGGCAGCAAGCTGGCAGGCCAACAGATTCTGGTTGCTCGTTACGGCTGTATGTCGCCTGCTTGCTGCTGTTAACCGCTGACTATTGCGCCTCAGCCCGTTTGGAGCCCAAAATTTCGAGAGATCTATGAAAATACCCCGGAAAAACCCTCGCAGTCTTCACATTTCGCCCCGATTCAATCGGCGCTTTTTCCTTATTACGGCCGGCTCTTTTACAGCCACAGCTCTATTTGCGGGCTGCGAACCTTCCCAGCCGCAGACTACAACGGAAGGCGCTGGTGCCGATGCTCCGGCCGGAGGCTCTCCGTTGAGGGTGGGGGCCTCTCCAGTGCCCCATGCCGAGATTCTCAGGTACGTGCAGGAGAATCTGGCCGCTGACGCCGGACTGTCTCTTGAGATTGTTGAGTTTACAGACTACGTACAGCCCAACCTTGCCCTGAATGATGGCCAGCTAAATGCCAACTTCTTTCAGCACGTGCCCTATATGGAAGACTTTAGCCAGGAGCGCGGCCTCAACTTGGTAGCCGTTACGGCAGTCCACCTTGAACCGCTAGGGCTTTATTCCAGAAGAATCTCTGCTTTGAGTGAAGTTGCAGATGGCGCTCAGCTTGCTGTTCCTAATGACGCCACTAATTTAGGGAGAGCGCTGATACTGCTGCAGAGTAATCAGCTGCTGCAGCTCACTGCAGATGCAGGGGTTGGGGCAACCCCTGCCGATATTGAGAGCAACCCCAGAAACATTCGGCTGGTAGAGTTAGAAGCGGCTCAGCTGCCACGTGCTCTAGATGATGTTGACCTGGCAGTAATCAACGGCAACTACGCCATTGAAAGTGGATTGAATCCTTCGCAAGATGCGCTGGCCTTAGAAGCAGCCCAAGACAATCCCTACGCTAACGTGCTGGCAGTTGTGCAGGGACAGGAAGACAATCCTCAGATTCAGCAGCTAGCTACCCTGCTGACCTCCCCCCAAGTCAAGCAGTTTATCAATGACCAGTACCAGGGAGCTGTGATCCCAGCATTTTAGGCGGCTTTATGATTACGATTCGGGAGCTACGCAAGGTGTATGGGCCCTTTGTTGCTTTGGAGGGCTTCAGTGAAGACATCCAGGCAGGCGAGATTTTTGGGGTAATCGGCCAGAGTGGGGCCGGTAAGAGTACTTTGATCCGCTGCGTCAATCGTCTGGAAACACCGACTTCTGGCACAGTTGTGGTCGATGGCCAGGAGATTACTGCCCTGTCGGGAGCCGATCTGCGGCGGGCGAGGCAGCGCATGGGCATGATTTTTCAGCACTTTAACCTGCTCAGCTCTCGCACGGCAGCTGGAAATATTGCCTTTCCCCTGGAGGTGATGGGCTATAGCCGCCTGCAGCGCAAGGCGCGGGTTGAGGAGCTGCTGGCGCTGGTGGGGCTGGCAGGAAAAGGAAATCATTACCCAGCCCAGCTCTCAGGTGGGCAGAAGCAGCGGGTAGGCATTGCTCGCGCTCTGGCTGCCCAGCCCAAGGTGCTCTTGTCAGATGAGGCCACCTCGGCCCTTGATCCCCAAACAACTCGTTCGATTCTGGAGCTGTTGAAGGACTTGAACCAGAAAATGGGTCTGACCATCTTGCTGATTACCCACGATATGGGTGTGGTCAAACACATTTGCGATCGCGTTGCCATTTTGGAGCAGGGGCAGGTGGTAGAGCGGGGGCGGGTAGCTGATTTGGCCGCTCAGCCTAGTTCTCGGCTGGCTCAAGACTTTTTTCCTCGTCGTCGGGAGCGGCCGCTGCGCTCTGGCAGCCTGCTCGCCACCGTTTCCTTCAACGGGGCAGCAGCGAATCAGCCCATTATCAGCAGCCTAGTGCGGCAATTTGATGTAGAGGTCAACCTTCTCAACGGCAGTATCGAAACGATTGGCGGTCAATCAGTGGGCCAGCTACAGCTAGAGCTTTCTGGCGCAGAGGTGCAGGCAGCTCTGCAACACCTGTATCAACTCAACATCGAAGTAGAGGTGCATCATGGACCCACAGCTTCTGAGCAGCTTGTGGACAGCAACCCTTGAAACGCTCTATATGGTTAGCGTTTCAGCTGTGCTGGCAGCCCTGTTTGGCCTGCCCCTAGGCCTGTTGCTGGTCATCACTGCGCCCAAAGGATTCTTGCCCAACCCTGCTCTGAATCAGAGCCTAGGGTCTGTGGTTAATGCAGGGCGGTCGGTGCCTTTTATCATTCTGCTGGTGGCCATCATTCCGTTAACGCGCCTGATTGTAGGTACGACCATCGGCAGTACAGCGGCGCTGGTGCCCCTCACGCTGTCAGCCATTCCTTTCTATGCTCGGGTGGCCGAGACTTCTTTGCTAGAGGTGGATCGGGGCCTGGTAGAAGCTGCGGAGTCGATGGGCTGCAGCTACTGGCAGGTGATCGCCAAAGTGCTGATCCCGGAGGCGCTGCCCTCTCTGGTGCTGGGGCTAACAATTATGGTGATCAGCCTGATTGGCTACTCGGCAATGGCGGGAGTAGTTGGCGGTGGGGGTTTGGGAGATTTGGCTATTCGCTACGGCTATCAGCGATTTAACACCCAGGTTATGCTGATTACGGTAGTGCTGCTGATTGTGCTGGTGCAGGTGGTGCAGTGGGTGGGAGATGCGATCGCACGGCAATTGCGGCGGCGCTAGGCCAGATCATCTTCTAAATGTTTTGACATATACAAATTACTTCAAACAAAGCAGATAAAAATCAATTCAAACAACCAGAATGAGCTGAGCTTATTCAAAAAGCTTAAGTAGGTTGCCGTTAACAACCATAGCCTTAGGTTTCTCAAGCAGGCATTTAATAGGTTTTGGTAGCGCTGTTTACTTCTGGCTATCCACTTCTATCTGTCCAGAGCTTTGTAGTGACAAAGGAAGACTCATGACAAATGCGGAAGCCGCCGATATCACAGCCATCTCAATAGTGACTGGCGAACCCATTCAAGGGCCTAAATGTATCAGACGCCTTAAGAGCGGCCTGTTAGGAGATGGCTTTAACTCCTTTATCGCCTCCTGCTGTAGCACGCTGCCGACAGTGACCCTATCGCAAAACAACGGCATTATTCAGCTTACGGGCGTGGGCAGCCGCTACATCGGTTTCTATGTCGGCTGTATTTTGGCAGTCTTGGGGCTGTTTCCTATTATTGGTGCAGTTTCAACAGCGGTTCCGGCCCCTGTCTTTGGAGCGGCTATTATGTTGATGTTCGGTACGGTGGTCGTCGCCGGCTTTGATATTCTGCGCGAGATTAATATGACGAACCGATCTCTGGTAATCGTCGGGGCCTCTTTAGCCACGGGGCTAAGCGTGACCTTCATTCCTGAGGCACTGGTCGGGTTTCCAGAACAGATGCGCAGCGTCTTGGAGTCTGGCATTTCTGTCGGCTCCATTTGCGCTTTGGTGCTCAATCTGGTGCTGCCAAAATCTAGGGAAGACCGAATGGTTCAGGAGCCCATGATTCCAGATCCTGAAACGGCTTCTTTAACAGAAATGAACTGAGGTGACGCAGCCCTGATTCAGCTTGGGAGGCAGTGGCCTCCCTTTTTGATTTTGCTCCGAATTTTAGTGAAAATAGATTTAACGGAATCGTCGCAGCCATTCATCGGGGAAGGTGGCTTCATCGTCTTTGAAAGCCCAGAAAATGCCGGAGCTGCCCGGTACCCTAAGCTGGCAGGCAGGACACTCACAGGTCGCTCCACCTGGCACAATATTTAGGTACTTACTTTCTGCTGCCATTCCTTCTTTGGTAATGGCAAGCCCCTGCAGCCGCTTCATATAAGACTCAAGCGGCCGACAGGCCCGACGAGCAAATGCTTGCCCATTCCGCTCAGAATAAAGGATGTAGTCGGTCAGCCAGGAATTTTCCATAGGGAATTCATACCAACGAAACGCGCATCTATCTAAAGAAGTATAAACTAAAGTAGGCACCCATTTCTCTAGGGAGTTTCAGTGAAACAACAGAGCGACCTCTGGCTTTCGCTGAAGTGAACCCCAAACCTATGCCTACAGGAACTTCTACACAGGAACTTCTACAGCAGAGCTTTCCCTCTACCTCCAGGAAATTAACTCTCCCCATTTCTGACCAGCAGCCCTCACCTGCCCCCAGAGGTTGAGGCACTAGGACTTAGGGCTATCCCCCTTGGGCGAGATCTTCGGGGTCAGGTCTTGCCCTGTGGCAGACGTCGATTTGCCTAATATTTGAAAAAGCAAAGGTAATAGGTAGCGGAAAAATAGACTGTTTTCCGTTATTGCCTGATCTGCTGCGGAGTGTGAGTGAGAAGCCTTGATCAGGCACTTTTACTATTTAAATTTTTAACTTGGCGGAGGAAACCCGAGGAAAGTCTTTAAGTATGCGTCTTTGATGTCAGCTGGTTTATTGCTGCTGAGTGGGCTGCCGGCTGGGCAAGTGAGTGCTCAGAGCCACAGTCTCTCAACCCAGCCTCGTAGCAGCAGGGGAGGGCAGGCATACAAAAGCCCCTAGCAAAATCAGAGCCACAGTCTCTCAACCCAGCCTCGTAGCAGCCCTGCAAACGGCCAGGAAAATGGTCAGGCTGCCGATCAAACTACGCTAGCCGATGCCGAAGCTGAGGATACTTCAGGTCGTAGGCTCTCAACTCAAGGAGAAAGCCCCAACTTCTCTAACCTAGGGATAACTCCTGAAATCTACATTCAGCGCATTATGTCTGTTGAAAGCGGACAGACTGATACGCCTCAGGCTAGACAGGCCCAGGGAGCGAGTGTGTCTGCTCCAGAGGCGGCCCTACCAGGCAAATCTGAATATGATCGTTTGATGCGGTTGGGCTATGCCGAGTCAAGGGTGGGTAACTATGGGGTGGCGCAGCAGTATTTTGAGCAGGCATTGGCGGTCAATCCGGGCGATCGCATGGCCACTATTGCCTCCTGGAATATGGAAAACGCGATTCAAAAAACGGCTCAGGCTGCCCAGGCTACCCAAACTGTTGCCCGGGTCAGTAACGATGCGGCCCCTGCTAATGCGGCCCCTGACTTTGATCGCTACATCAATGCAGGTTATTCAGCTACGGAGATCCGCGACTACGAGACCGCACTGCGATATTTCAATACAGGGCTGCAAATCCGGCCTAACAATCCCTATGCGCTGCAGGCCATACGCAACGTCAATACCTACATTCAGACGGGCCAGTAAAATTAAACGGCAACAGCTCTGAGCAAGGCTTAAGCAGGACCTAAACAGAGAAATGCGGTAGGGACAGGGAAACTGTCTCTACCGCATTTGTGTTACTGGGAGATTAAACCATTAATGAGCGTGATGATGCTCGTGCTCGCTGGGGTGGTGATGCCCATGCCCAGCGTGGTGATCGTGATCGTGAGGGTGATCATGATCGTGGCTGTGGCCTTGATAGCTCTGAGCTTGCAGTGCGGCCATCGCCGGGTTAACAACCTGGGCCTGAGCCGAAAGCAAGTCTGCGATGTGAGTATCAGCCCAGCCTGCTACCATCTTGAGAAATTCGGGATGGTCGTTGACGCAGTCCATCTGCACATAGGTCACTTCGGGGTGCTTGCGCCGCAGGCTGCCGATGATATGCTCGACGTCGAGTAGGGTTTCGTGGTTCTCGGTGGCAAAACCGATAGGCATGAACACCAGAGATGTCGCGCCCAGATCAATCAGATTGCGGGCGGCCAGATGGGTGTTGGGCTGAGTCCAGTCAATCAGGGGTGTGTCGTGATTGAGCCAGCCAACCGAAATCAGCGGATAGCGGTAGATCAGCCTCTCCCGCACCAGTTCATAAAGCTTTTGGCTCTCGTCGATGCCGGAGGTAAAGCCTTTGGCCTTATGGGGGCAGCCGTGGTTCATCAGCACAATGCCCGTTTGAGAGGGCAGGTGGGCAACGGCGAGTTCCTTCTGGATCTTCTCTTCGACTAGGCGAGCCAACAGATCGATGTAGCTAGCTTTGTCGAAGAAGGAGGGAATGTAGCGGGTGCCTTTAAGCCAATGTTCAGTGCCGCCTGCAAGATCGCTCAGGGCTTTGTTGACTTGCTCTACGGCAATGCCGCTGGTGAAGATAGAATCGACCACCAGTAGGGGATAGATCAGCAATTTGTCAAAGCCTTCTTCCTTGATCTGGGCCAGCACCTGCTCAGGCAGAAATGGCTTACAGAAGTTGTAGGCTTTGAAAACTTTAATGCGATCGCCCCAGCGCTCTTTCAGGGCTTGCTCAACGCCAGCCCGCTGTTTTTCGAAGATAGCGTTGTGGGGAGAAATGAAGTGGTCGTGCTGGTGATCCCACTCGTGTAGGTCAAAGGCGGCCAGCAGCTTAGCCAAGGGAGGATACACCCAGGTCGGCACGGGGGCGAACTTGGCTGTGAGCAGGTTTAGCGCCTGCTCGTTGTAGTTAGCAAAGTCTTCGTAGCTTTCAACTTCGCCATAGCCCATCAGCAGAACAGCGACCCTGTCGTTGCCTGCTTGAGCATCAGAGGAGAAGGAGGGTTGTAGCGTTTCGGGAGTCAATACCATGCTTCAGTGTCCAGGCATCGCTATAAGCCTAGCATCCCCCTCCTAGGCATAGGCTTAAGAAAGCAAGGAATTCTCCCCTAGGGTAGAAATGACGAGGCGAGTTTTCCTGTAAATCGCCAGAAAATGTTAAGAAAAGGTGCTTTGCAGCCGCTTTTGGCTGCTACTCAATTTCCTCTTCGGTGCGTTCCCGCAGCGTATCTTGGAGGTGCTCACTGTGCTGCCGCTGGCGAGCCAGCGTTGCTCGAGACTGCTCCTCTAGGTTGGATGAGTCAGCCTGGTGCATTTCAGCCTCAGTGCGAGTGCGCATGGCATTTTGGCGCTGATCTGCCTGGAGACGTTGGTGGGCCAAGCTGTCTCGGGCGTGGTCGTTTTGCCTGTCCATGAAATCCTTAAACCCTCCTAAGCTTTGGGCAAACCCTACAAAAAGTATCCGTAGCTACACATCTCCCTTTTCACGGATATTGCCAAAGGGCTCGCTTTGCGAGTTTGCTAAATCTTGAACCACAGGCTACTTTGGGAGTATTGCCCTCACCGGGCTGCTTGCTATAGGAGGTAAAGATTATGGCTGAGTCTGTATCGCACGGCATTTTCAATACTCTTCTGGCAAGGTCAGCGGCTGATCTGGCTGCTTAAGCATTTCACGCCCAGCTTCAGCCCTTAGAAGCCTTGCCCTTCGTAGGCTTCACTGAGGAAAAAGACGTTGAACTTAACTGAATTGGGTTGGTGCGATCGCACCAACCAGCATTTTGCTACGCTGACCAACGGTTCAGAGTACGTAGCCGCGCGGGTAGCGCTGGAATATCGCAGAACCTACCGGATTTATACCGAGCAGGGTGAGCTCCCAGCCCAGCTCAGCGGACAATTTCGGCACCAGGCAGCAGATCTCTCGGCCTTTCCGGCAGTGGGGGACTGGGTCGCAGTGCAGCTGCACGACGACGGCACCCATGCCACGATTCACCAGGTGCTGCCCCGGCAAAGCCAGTTCGCGCGCAAGGCAGCTGGCGGTAAGACAGAGGCCCAGGTGGTTGCTGCCAATATAGATACCGTTTTTTTGGTGTCGGGATTGGACGGTGATTTTAACCTGCGGCGGATTGAGCGATCGCTGGTGCTGGCTTGGGAAAGTGGAGCTAATCCGGTGATTGTGCTGAACAAGGCCGATGACTGCGAAGACCTAGAGACTCGGTTGGAGGCAGTAGAGGGAATTGCCCTCGGTGTGCCGGTCGTGCCGATCAGTGCTCTAACGGGATCTGGGATAGAGGCGCTAGAGCCTTATCTACAGCCGGGGCAAACGGTAGCTCTAATCGGCTCCTCTGGCGTGGGTAAGTCAACTTTGACCAACTCACTGCTGGGAGACTCTTTGCAGGAGACTCGGGCGGTGAGGGCCAACGACCAGCGGGGGCGACATACTACCACCCACCGCCATCTGCTGCGGCTGCCCTCTGGGGCGCTGCTGATCGACACTCCGGGTATGCGGGAACTGCAGCTCTGGTCCACAGCAGAGGGGCTGGAAACAGCATTTTCTGAGGTGGAAACGCTGGCGCAGCAGTGCCGCTTTCGCGATTGCCAGCATCAGCAAGAGCCGGGGTGTGCAGTGCAGGCTGCGATCGCAACCGGCGATCTCGATCCAGCCCGGTTACACAGCTACCACAAGCTACAGCGAGAGCAGCGCCATCTGGCCGAACGGCAGGACAGCTTAGCCAGCCTCAACACCAAGCGACGCTGGAAAGCCATCCACAAAGCCATGCGCCACGATCCCAAGCGGCGCTAGCAGCCAGTGTCGCCGACTGCTTCAACGGTAGTTTCCTGACCATCGCGGGTGACGGTGATAGTGGCATCGGTTATAGCATTGGCTTCCTCGATACCACTCTCAACGTTGCCGACTGCGACAGTTACTGTAGTGTCTCCGTCCTCACTGACAAAGCGTTGGACGGAGTACTGCCCCCCTGGAATACCCTCGCCCTCAATCTCGGTGCGGGTGAAGCGAACGAGCTCACTATCAAGCCTCATCCGCATACTGCCGCCCGGTTGAGGAGAAACTGCAGGGTCGACATAACCGCTAAAAAGGTAGATCCCATCCGCCCTAAAATCAGTTCCTTCCTCCAGAAGCATCAGCCCGCAGCCCGACAGGTCAATCTCATCAAAGGTGAAGGTGTCAACTTCAGGAGCTGTGGCTGTGACTTCAGGGATTGAGGCTGCTTCAGGGACAGAAACTGTAGCCTGGTTACCGTTGCAGCCTGCTAGGGCAGCCACCGTCAAAACTGCTAAAAACCACTTTTTCATCACTTTTCTTCAGCTAAAAGGGGGGGTGTATCTCAAGCGCATGGGCGAACGGCCCTGCAAGCGCCTAAAATCTTAACCGTTTACGGGTTGAGTACAGGGGGACGATATGACAGATCAAGCGAACCAGGTGGCTATGATCACGGGGGCATCGAGCGGTATTGGTCGAGCAATTGCCCAGCGGCTAGCCCAGTCGGGCTATCGTCTTGCCCTCTGCGCCCGCCGGGAGGAGCGGCTCTTGAGTCTGCAGCAAGAGCTTCAGGCTGACGGTACTGAAGTTCTGATTCAATCCGTCGATCTGCGCCAAGAAGCAGACATTTTGGCCTTCTTTCAGACTGTGCGCGATAGCTGGGGCGGCGTGAATGTACTGATTAACAACGCCGGGCTGGGCCACAAGCAGTCCCTGATGGAGGGCGGCACCGAAGCCTGGCGAGAAATGCTGGAGGTCAACGTGCTAGCCCTCTGTATCTGTACCCGCGAGGCCACCCGCGACATGCGGGACAAGAGCGGCCAAGGCCACATTCTGCACATTAGTTCTATGTCGGGGCACCGGGTACCGGGCGGCAGCGGCCTGTATTCGGCTACGAAATTTGCGGTGCGATCGCTCACCGAAGGACTGCGCCAAGAACTCAGATCCGAAGGGCTAGATATCCGCGTGTCCTCTGTCAGCCCTGGCTTTGTCGAAACCGAATTTGCTGAAAAGTATCACAACAGCCTCGAAAAAGCCCAAGACCTCTATAGCAAATACCCCGTCCTCCAGCCCGAGGATGTGGCCGATGCTGTTGCGTATATCCTGAGCCAGCCTGAGCATGTGCAGGTGCATGATTTGCTGGTGAGGCCGACGCGGCAGGTGAGTTAGGCGGGAGTGGAGAAGACGCGGGGACGCAGAGAGGGGAAATGCGGGGAAGGAAGGAGTAGATAAGCTTTGTCTCCGTGTCCCCCTATCCCCGCGTCTTAATTATTCAAAATCACCTTGCCTGTCACTTTCCCTTCGTCATCAAACTCATAGATGATTGGAATTCCGGTGACTAGCTCTAGTGTTGGCACGTCTTCTTCTTTGAGGTTGTCTAGCACCATGATGATGGCCCGCAGCGAGTTGCCGTGGGCAGCAACTAAAACGTTGTTGCCTTCCCGGAGGTGGCACAGGATGCGCTGGTTGAAGTAGGGGATGACTCGTTTTTGGGTGTCTTCTAAGCTTTCGCCACGGGGGGGGCGGGTGGTGTAGGAGCGTCGCCATTCGTGAACTTGGGCTGCGCCATATTTAGCAGCGGTTTCGGCTTTGTTTAGGCCCTGTAGGTCACCGTAGTAGCGTTCATCGAGGGCTGCACAGGTGAAGATGGGCAGTTCCTCGCTGGGTTCGCCTTCATACCTGTCCCAGCCATGCCAGTCGGGATCGCTGGCATCGTGTTGGATGATGGGAACGCGACCGCCGCAGATTTCACTGCACTCAGTCAGGCAAACAATGGCCGTTTCGATGGCCCGAATCAGCTTGCTGGTATAGCAGACCTGCACCCGATAGTCTCGTAGCTTGGTTGAGGCAATGGTGGCCTCAGCTCGACCTCGCTCGCTCAGGGGCACGTCTACCCAACCAGTGAACTTGTTCGCGGCATTCCAGAGGCTTTGTCCGTGGCGGATGAGGATGAGTTGGGGCATGGTTGGATCCTTTTGTAGAAATAGGGAGAGGGGAAGACGCGGGGAAAGGGAGAAGGGAAGGATGGGAGATGGAGATCTTGCTGCTTGTCTTCTTCTGTGTCTCCGTGTCTTCTCACCCCACCACCACTAGGCCCAGCAGCCCCGTAAACCCCAGGTAATACAGCACTGGGATCATGAGGCGGCGAATTAGCAGACCTTCTCGGCCCAGGAGGCCGACGGTAGCGGCGGCGGCGACGATGTTGGAGACACAGATGACGTTGCCGGCTGAGGCCCCTACACTTTGGAGGGCAAGAATGGCGGCGGTGGGGGCGTTGATGGCTTCGGCAACGCCGAATTGGAACAGGGAAAACATCATGTTGCTGACGGTGACGCTGCCTGCGACAAAGGCTCCGATCAGGCCGACGATGGGGGCGAAGAAGGGCCAGGTTTGGCCGGCTAGGGCAGATATGCCTGCGGCTAGGGTGAGGGGCATGCTGGCCAGTCCGGCAGTGTTGACTTCGGAGTTGATGAAGACACGGGCCATGAGGACGGCAGCGCCGAGGGCCAGGGCGGTTTTTTGCAGTAGGGGTAGGGCTTGTGCGATCGCATTCCTCATCTCCGGCGGCTTCATCTGGTGGAGGAAGTAGGTGATTACGACCACGACCAAAAACAGGGTGGCGGGTAGGTAGAGGGGCTGGGAGGAGATGGCCAGGTTGGTGCCTAACACGTTGGGCCAGCTCAAGCGCAGGCTCTGGAGCCAACCACGCAGGGGCAGTGCCTGCAGCCGCGACAGCACCAGCAGCAGGCCCAGCAGCAGGTAGGGCAGCCAGGCTTTAAGCACGGTCATCGATTGGGGCGGGGTGCGCAGCTGGGGCATGACGCTGCCTATCCACTCGTCGGGCCACTGCTCCTCGGGGGGGAAGTCCCAGATTTGCGGAGGCTGCAGCCAGCCTCGCCGCAGTACGCCAACTATGACCATTAGCCCAACTAGGCCGCCAATTAGAGAGGGGAACTCAGGCCCCAGAAAAACGGCAGTCAGGGTGTAGGGTAAAGTAAAGGCGACGCCTGCTAGCAGGGCTAGCTTCCAGAGCTTTAGCCCCTCAGAGAGGGAAGAGGGGCGGCCAAAGAAGTAGGTCAGGGTCAGCACCAAAATCAGGGGAATGAGGGTGCCGATCAGGCCGTGCAGCAGTCCGGCTTGGGCAGCGACCTGATCTAGATAAGCTGGGAAGGGCAGCTCTTGACTGGCCAGGGTCGCCTCTACGGTTTCGGCTCCTTCTAGCCCAGTGGCGACGCCAAAGAGGATCGGGGTGCCCACAGCCCCAAAGGTCGAGGGAGTGCTCTGGATAATCAGGGCGACCATGACGGCAGCCATCGCCGGAAAGCCTACGGCTACTAGCAGCGGCACGCAGATCACGGCGGGCGTGCCAAAGCCAGAGGCCCCTTCGATAAAGCTGCCAAATAGCCAGGCGATGATAATCACCTGCACTCTGCGATCGCGCGACAGCCCCAGTAAGCTCTCGCGAATGACGCTGATCGCCCCCGACTCGCGCAGCACGTTCAGCAGCAGAATGGCTCCCAGCACGATATAGAGAATCTCAGCAGCAATCACTGCGCCCTGTATCAGCGAGGCTGCTACCTGGATGGGGGGAACACGCCAGATTAGGAGTGCGATCGCAACCGTTACCAGCAGCGCCCCCGGCATTGCCTGACTAGCAGGGCGACGAGCTACCACCAACAGCAAAAACACCGTCAAAATCGGTAACAAGGCAATCAGGAAGTAGAGCAGAGCCATGAGGTCGTCACCGGGCGACGTTTTCAGTCTAGAACCGAATCTGGTCGATCACGTCCCGCAGGGTTCGGGCAGAGGCACAGAGCTGGGTCTGCTCCGATTCGCTCAAAGGCAGCTTGAGCACTCGCGTTACCCCCATGCGGTTCACGACGGCAGGCAGGCTGAGACAGAGATCTTTAACGCCAGAAATATCATCTAGCAAAGAACTCACGGTCAGCACCCGATTTTGGTCTCGCACGATTGCCTGCACAATTTGGGTTACGGCCAGGCCGATAGCGTAGCTGGTATAGCCCTTGCGCTGAATAATTTCGTAGGCAGCGTTTTTGGTTTGGTTAAACACGTCATCCATCGCCTGCCGGTCGGCGTCGGGCATGCCGTCGTAGTAAAGTCGCGCCCCAGCCACATTGGTCTGGCTCCAAAAAGGCACTTCGCTGTCGCCGTGTTCGCCAATCACATAGGCATGGAGGCTGCGAGAATCGATCTGCAGCTTGCGGGCCAGCAAGTAGCGAAAGCGGCCCGTATCGAGCACCGTGCCCGACCCTAGTACCCGCGCTCTGGGCAGGCCCGACAGCTTCCAGGCCGCGTAGGTAAGCACATCTACCGGGTTGCTCACCATCAGCAAAATGGCGTCGGGGGCGTGGCTAACGATATCGGGGATCAGCTTTTTGAGGATTTCGACGTTTTTTTGCACCAAGTCTAGGCGGGTCTCTCCCGGTTTTTGAGCTGCGCCTGCGGTGACAATTACGATGTCGGCTCCGGCTCCGTCTGCCATCGTGCCGGCTTTGATGGTGGTCGGCTCGACAAAGGGCATGCCCTGCTCCAGGTCCATCACCTCTCCCTCCAGCTTTTCCCGGTTGATGTCTACCAGGACCATCTCATCAAAGACGTTTTGGATCAGTAAGGAATAGGCGCAGGCCATACCCACCTGTCCCGCCCCAACAATCACCCCTTTGAGGGGGCGCAGCGGATCTACCTTCAGGTCAGGCACCGGATTGTTAATAAATAGAGTGTCGAACATAATAATTTGAGAATAAGAATGGCAGTCACGCTGGAGAGAAACCAGGTTTCTCCTCTACAGCCTCAAGTTGAGTTTAAGCTAGCAAAGTAGAAACCCGGTTTCTGGCCCAATTATTTATTGCTGTAGAGAAAAACTGAGTTTCTCCTCTACAGCCCCAAAATGAGTTCAAGCTGCAAGGAAGAAACCCGGTTTCTGGCCTAACCTTATTAGATTTTGTCGAGGACATAGGGGAGAAAAGCTCGCCGCACTTCCGATGCTCCTCGCAAGCTGGGCTCAATGGTGGCGGTAAACCAGGACGAGTCGCCTTTCAAAAAGTGAGCCTGGAGATCGACGAATTGCCCATAGCGATTGGCAATGTCTTGAATTGCCCCATTCATGCGCTGGAGATTGTTACGGGCAGTGCCTGCGTCAATCCCTAAAAAGTTGCGGCTGTCGTCTCCCAAAGTGGGGTCGTAGACATTGCCCAGTAAAACAGGACGAATAGGTAACTGCTGGATGAACGTATCGAGGGCATTGGCAAAGGCTGCAATTCCTGGGCCTGTGTCTTGAATTAGGCCGCGCAGCAGATCATTGCCGCCGATGGTAATGAGTGCGATCGCATCTCCCTCGACCCGTAATCCCCGCCCCTGAAACAGCAGATCTTCAACCGTGGCCCCATCTTGGGCTCGGTGTTCCAGGCGAGCAGGGCCGCGCGCGACCAAGTCTTGACCTTGAAATTCAGGAAACAGGCGATCATCGTTCTGCACCAGGAGCTGTCCTGGGTGCACCCCAAACTCGTTGTATCGTCCGCAGTCTAAAATCGAGTCGCCAAATGTGTATAGCGTCACCATTGCTTGTTCCTGCCGATTGCAGCCCCAGAGCGTCAGAAGACTAGCTCCACCCGCTGCTTGAATAACCTGTCGCCGCGTAGGTCGAAACCGAGCCATTACGCCCTCCTCTTGGTTCGACCCTAACACTAGAAGATGGCCAGGATGGCGACCAGAAGACGGATTTTGCTCTAGCTTATTTAGCTAAATGGCAAAGGCTTGATCCCAACTAACATTCAAAACGATTGTTTTCCTAACCTTGTTTCACGGTTGCCTCTTTATCTGTCGGGTAAAGAGTCGCTGTCAGGGTCACCCAGGGAGCCTGACCAAGGCGATCGCGCATGGTTAGCTCGTCAGTAAATTTCTCCTCCAAAATCCGTCCTTCAAACACAACAGTCACTTCACGCGGCTGAAAACACCACGGCTCTACTGATATTCGCGTTAAATCATGATCGATAGGCATCAGCGTTAAGGTTGTTTCGCCCGTTGCGGTCGGCACTTGTTCAAACTGTCGCTGTTGGGTTAAGCCCATACAAATGGTAAGAGACAGTGCGTCTAGAGTCGCGACAAGGCGCTGGTTGCGGGTGATCGCTTTTGGTGTCACATACGAAGCATAGGCTGGATTTTGTTCTAAACGACGAATTAACTGTTGCTGGAACTCTTTCTCCTGTTCCAAAAAAGCTTCGACAACTCGTGTTGATTGAGGCGATTGCTTCCAGTGAGTAAAACGCTCATATAACCCTGTGCCGTGCAGGGAAACCAACAGTGCTGCATACTGCCCCATGGGCAGTGCCAAGTTTTTTGCCCGCGCCCAAAGTTGGGTGTGAACTTCTGGTGCAACCTCATTGAAGCTATGCGGATAGCCTGTGTCAGGATTGAGCGTCGGAGCCATCTCCCAAGAAACCCAACCAACGTCATGCTGTTCTGCGCCTAAACAGACTTCTTGGCGAGGAGCGATCTTGCCAAATAATTCATTGCCCCAGGCTTGAGCCAGTTGACCAGAAACCCAAGCATGGGTGGGTTGAGTAATACAAATTCTGTTTTCGCCAAGGGTTCGGTACAACATAGCTGTTCCTATTTGAGCAAGCCTTTGCTCAAACTTTAGCTACCTAAGAAACAGATGCCCTCATGCCGCAGGTCAGAACCAGGAATATAAAGAATCTGATGATGCAGAACAGTCATAATGAAGCAATTTTTCACCTTCTCAGGCATCCTAAAGGAGCCTGTCTTGACCGTCTATTTCATCTTTGATCCGGTAAATTTATGCTTCTTCAGAGCCGTTGAGAAGGTTGGGTTGGGCCGCCAGAAGCTTTGTTTTGGCTTCACTTTACCGCCACCGGGTTGTTCTTAAAATGCTAAACACTAGCCACAGACCCAGGAGGCTAGCAGCGGCAAACAAAATATTGCTGAGAATTTGCCCCTGCGACGACTGCTGGCTAGTAGAGACAATGGCAGCTCCAATAATCAGTGCGGCTACCACCGTACTAAAGGCCCGCCGATTAGCAGCATTTTCGACGCTGCGGCGAATGTCATCGAGGCCTTGAACGTTGAGGTTCCAGGTAAGCTGCTCGGAGCTGAGCCGGTCTAGCAAAAAGCTAAATTGCCGAGGCGAACTCAAAGACAGGTTGCGAAACTCCAGGCCCGTCCTTAAAAGAGCCTGAACCGGGTCTTCTCCCACCAACTGCTGGCGGAATAGGTCACTCATCAGCGGCTTTATTTCATCCAGCAGATTGACCTTGGGGTTAAACTGGCGGGCGGCCCCTTCTAAGTTGGCCATAGATTTGGCAAAGAGGCCGACGTTGGCAGGCCAGCGCAGGTGGTTACGGGTGCCTGCATCGAGCACTTCGCCAAAGACTTTGGCTGTATTGACCTGCTCTAGGTCAAGGCCGTAGTAGCGGCCCAGCAGCTGGCTGTACTCGCTCTCCAGCTTAGCCAGGTTGACTGTCTGCAGCGGCTCGGCAATATCTAGGGTGAGCTGGGTGCAGCGCTGGGCGTCGCAGTTGACGATGGCCAGCACCATTTCGGTCAGGGTGGAGCGGGTGCGAGGGTCCATGCGGCCCATCATGCCGCAGTCTAGCAGCGCTAGTCGACCATCTCTGAGGTAAAAGATGTTGCCAGGGTGAGGGTCTGCGTGGAAAAAGCCGTCTAGAAAATATTGCTTGATAAATGACCGAAACAGCAGCGTGGTAATGGAGCCGCGCACGACTTCGGCGGCGGGGCTGGGGTCGATGGCAATGTCGGCAGTGAGAATGGGCTGGCCGTCTAGCCACTCCATGACCAGCAGCTTGGGATTGGTCAGCTCCCAATAAATCTCGGGGACGACAATTTGCTTGGGGTCGAACCACTTGGCTTGAGACATGCTGCGGCGCAGCTGATCGGTATAGGTGGCCTCGGTGGTAAAGTCCAGCTCATTGTGAATGGCTTCACTAAACTCTTCGGCCAGGGCTACGACGTTGTAGCGCTGGCCAAACTGGGTGGCCGACAGCAGTCGAGCAATGTCTCGAATCAGCGCCGTATCGCGGGCAATTAGGCGGTCGATGCCGGGACGCTGCACCTTTAGGGCCACCTGGCGGCCATCTTTGAGCACGGCATGGTGGGTTTGGGCGATCGATCCAGCTGCGATCGCATGGTAGTCCAGCGTCTCAAACAGCTGCTCTGGTGGCTTGGGCAAATACCGCCGAATCGTTTCTTCTACCTCACTTGCCGGAGCAGCAGGCACCGTCGTCTGGAGCCTGCTCAGCTCTTCGATGTAGGCAGCAGGCATGAGGTCGGGCCGGGTGCTGAGGATCTGGCCAAGCTTGACATAGACTGGCCCCAAGTCGGTCAGGATATTGCGCAGTACGGCGGGTGGGGGTAGTTCGGGTTCGCCAGCTTGGCTGCCGCTAAGCAGCCGCCGCATGGAGTCCCAGCCGTGGCGCAATACCACTTCAACAATTTCCCCTTGGCGGGATATTCGGGATGAGACTGTCATGCGTTTTCTCCTTGCCTTAGCTTGATGCTAACGAAGTTTGGTTAAGCCTGGGGTAGCCTGGTCTTGAGAATCAGCCTTTAGAAACGAGAACCTGGCTGAGTGAGAAATTCAGCTTCTGCGGGCGTTGACTCTCGGCCTAAAATCTCATTGCGGTGAGGAAAGCGGCCAAAGCGTTCAATCACCTCTTGGTGCCGCAGGGCGTAGTCGAGGTTGGTTTCAAGCTCAGGGTTTTCGTGAGCTAAGGCCTGAAACAGCCGCACCGATTCTTGCTGGTCGGCTAGGTTTTCACTGTGCTCAAGGGGCAGGTAAACAAAAATGCGCTCTAGGTCAGTCAGCAGCTGGTCAAACCCCTGCTGCACAGCATAGCGCGCGGCAGCTAGCGCTTGACCATCGGTCGCAAAGCTGCGGGGGGCGTTGCGAAATAAATTGCGCGGCAGCTGATCGAGCAGCAAAATTAGAGCCAGACAAGGGCGAGCGGTGGTCTGCCAGTCGCTGAGCTGCCCTGCTGCTGCCTGCTCGTAGTCTTCTAGAAAGTGAGTGCGCAAGGTTTCGTCAAAGGCTGGGTCTTTTTTAAACCAGACCTGTCGCTGCTGGCCGTATTCGCTGTCCGGCACCATCGGATCTCCAAACCAAAAGTTTAAGATGGCTTCTACCCGATCCATGAAAAGCGCTCCTTAATCACAAAAGATGTTTTGTTTGCTGAGTAGACCAGATCTCCCTCAAGCTAACGTTATGACGGTTGAGGGTTCTTTAGGGCATCCTAAGAGAAACGGACAGTTTTTACGGGCTTTCTACCTAAAATCATGGATCTTTCAGTTTTGCTGGCAGTTGCGATCGCGCTGGCTATCCTTTTCTGGTGGCGGCAGCGCAAGCAAAGCAAGCGCATTCGGAGCAAAGTACCCACGTTTGCGGGCAAAGCCAACGCCTCTGTGCAGTCGGGCACCCGCCGTCAGCTGCTGCGACTGGTGGGCGGCAGTGGCTCTACTGCCGAGCGGCTGCTCTCTCAACTGCGGCAGCGCTATCCGGGCGAGTCGGAGCAGTGGTACTGGGAAAAAGCTATTTACGATATCCGCCGAGATCGCCGCAGCTAAAGGGCAACTGCTATAGTCTTGTGTTCTCGGTCCTTTGTCATCTGCCTTTTGTCATCCGTAACGGGCAACTGCTAGCGTGTGTTTAAAGAGAGTACTGCCCGCTTCGACTAGGCGGTATCCCCCCAAAATAGCCACGTTACCGATGAAACTTAACCTATTCAAGCCCTATCTGCTAGCGGGTGCGATCGCAACCCTAGCTACCCTTACCGCAGTCTCTTGCGCGTCGCAGTCCACTCCCCAGACCTCGACTTCAGCGCCGCCTGCTACCAGCCCAACTTCTGCCGTCAGCACCCCAGACCCTACCATCAGCACCCCAGACCCTGCCGTCAGCACCCCGGATCCTACCGGTGGCATAGACGCAGCAGAACCTACCGCCCAGGCCCCTACCTCCAGTGAAGTGATCACCTGCGTTGTCACAATGGCGGTGGTGGACGACCCAGAACCACCCCTCAATGTGCGCTCAAGTCCTGCCGTCGCAGACGGTAACAGGGTAGATCAGCTAGAGAACGGCACCTATCTGACGGTGACTGGAGAGCAGTCCGGCTGGTTCAAGATCAGCGAGCCGGTGACGGGTTGGGTAGCCCAAAACCGGGTAGACAGTTCCTGCAATCAAAAAGTAGAGCGTATCCGATTTTCGGCGGGGGCAAACCCCCTCGGCATATCTGACCGCTTTGTGGGAACTGGCAGCCACCAGTATGTGATCCCTGCAACTGCGGGCCAAACTCTAACGTTGCAGAGCCAAGAAGGGCCGCTGCCATTTATTGCCGACCCCGATGGTCAACCCTTGACCGAAACTGTCGGATGGGAGACTCAAACCGACTGGAGTGGTCGGCTGCCGCTGACAGGCGACTACACGTTAACGCTGGACTCCAACTACAAGGGCTACGACTATACGTTTTCTATGCAGATCCAATAGCGGGTCAAGCAGCAGTCGGTTGCTTTACCTGCCAGCCCTAATCCTAAGCCCGCTGGTGGGTGAGCATCTGCAACTCAAATTGAGTCTTAACCTAGATGTACTGCACTTTGTCGAGGGCGTGGCGACCTTTAAGCTGCTCGGGTCGAGGGTAGGTGCGATCGCACCTGCTGGTGAGTAGTCTTTCACTGCGGCTCGTTGATCCGGGAGCAGCAGCCCCGGCACCTGACTGCCAGTTGTGAACCACGACTGCAAACTGCGCTTTCTCTACGAAGAGTCGCAAGACTACTACTGCTCCTTCCGCCAAACCATGCTGCCCCAGTGCCGCTACACCCACGAAGTTGTAGCCAGCCAGCTAGCCAACGAGGTAAAGCGCGCCCTGCAAAGCCAGTGGCAAGATGCCCCAGCGCTGACCACCGAAGCCCTGACAGACCACCTCGAAGCCTCTTCTACTCATGCCGCTTAAGTGATTTTTGTCACTCAGTAAGGACGGCCCCGTCACGCTGAGAGCCGCTTCTTATCACCCGAAACCGCCTAAAAGATCACGCTGCTAGGCGGCGTCTATCACTCGGCTTAGAGGACAAACAGGCGACTATTGAGTACTTAGGTGCTCAATAGTAATCTTTCCATGTGCGCCATTCCGCCCCAGTCTATCCCCCCAGGCAAAGGAGTTTTTACCCCATGCCATCCCCTGCTGAAGGTTTTGAGGGCAGTCAGGCGGAAGCTGGTGAGAGGACTGTTTAGCCATTCTGATCTGCAGGTCATCAAGTTTTCCAATGACAGCGAAGCCTGGTGGTACGTCTACGATCCGCAGACGGGCGAGCAGTTTTATGCGGCGACTGAGGAGGAGCTACGCAGGTGGATCAAGACGCGCCACCTGCGCAAGCTGATCTATTGACCGCCGAGAGACCGGTTTTCTGCTGCTGGCCTAGATCAAATCAGAGACAGCTCGACAGACGCGCTAGCGCCCTTTGCCCAGCCTACGAGTGCTCTTACCCTGTCCAATTGCCTGTAGAGACTTATCTGAATCACCGGTGACGACGAGCGTTTGAAGACGGCTTGTGATGCGATCGCAAGAACTGCATAGACAGCTATAGAAATTCCCTCCAAAATTGCCTGAAAACACCGCTGATAGGAGTTGGCAGCATGAAACTTGGGCTAGATGGGAAAGTTGCAATTGTCACGGGCGGTAGTTCTGGGATTGGTCGGGCAACTGCAGTTGCCTTTGCTCAAGCTGGGGCAAAGATCGTTGTAGCAGCGCGACGCACTCAAGAAGGCGAAGAAACCGTTCGCCTTGCCAAAGATGTAGGGGCTGAAGCTCTATTTATTCAAACTGACGTAACAAAAGCTGCCGACGTAGAAGCATTAGTGAACACGACGCTAGAAACCTTTGGCCAGCTAAACTGTGCCTGTAATAATGCAGGTTTTGGCAAAACTGTTCCGCTGACTGAGCGTTCAGAGGAAGAATGGGATGCAGAAACAGATGTCAATCTGAAAGCTGTTTGGCTATGTCTGAAATATCAGATCCCAGCGCTGCTTAAAACCGGATCGGGAGCCATTGTCAATATGGCATCAATGGGCGGCGGAGTAATTGGTGTTCCTGGTCTTTCTAGCTACAACGCAGCCAAAGGAGGGGTCGTCGGACTCACTCGATCAGCAGCAATGGAGTTTGCTGGACAGCAAATTCGGATCAACGCCATTAGCCCAGGACTGATTGCGACAGATATTCTTGCCAATGTGCCTCAGGAAGCGCTTCAACAGATGATTGATACAATTCCAATGCAGCGGGCGGGGCAAGCAGAAGACATCGCAACTGCAGTTGTGTGGTTATGCTCTGATGCAGCATCATACATTACAGGACACAATCTAGTCATTGATGGTGGATTCACTGTTCAATAGGAAGCGGCATAATATTTACAATCTTTTTAAGCCCATCGTTTGAGAGATTGTCATGCTTAAAGAAATTGATAGAGATATTTGGGTTGCCGAACAGCCGTTTCGATACTTAGGATTCGGTATTGGCACAAGGATGACGGTAGTTCGGCTAGCAAACCGTGAACTGGTCGTTATTTCTCCAATTCAAGCCAGCGAGACAATCGTAAGCCAACTTAGAGAACTTGGAACCGTTAAGCATATTATTGCTCCTAATCTTTATCACTATCTATTTACAGCTAGATTTAAAGAGTCCTACCCAGACGCAACATTATGGGCCGTGCCAGGTCTGGCAGACAAAAAACCAGATTTGCCAATCGACCAAGTAATTGAGAGCGACATAAATAATCCATGGGATGGGATTGAACACGTGTTCTTCGAAGGGTTCAAGACAATTGGTTTAACGGGTTTTGATTCACTGAATGAATGCGTATTTTTTCATCCAATGAGCCGCACCCTGATCTTGACTGATACGGCCTTTCACTTTGATGAGAGCTTTCCAGTGATTACGCAGTTAGCGACCAGAGTGATTGGAGGATATAAAAGCTTGAGCCCATCATTACTGGAGCGAGTTGCGACCCTAGAAAAGGGAAAGGTAAGAGGGGCCGTCGAGAAAGTTCTAAGTTGGGATTTTAACCGAGTGATTATGGCTCACGGCAGCATCATAGAGGAGGTTGGAAAGGAGAAATTCAAGCAGGGATATGAGCAATTTCTGGGGCAAGCAGTGAATGCTGCTACATAACGATTACACAACGATTCTGGCGTGGTGGAATTTTCCGCATCCCTAGCAGAGCTGCTAAACTTGCCACCGTCACTGGCGTGAACGGTAAGTGTTACATGGATATTGTCTAAAGTATGAGTGAAAAAAGAGTTGCGCTCGTCACGGGTTCGACCTCCGGTATCGGGATGGCAATTGCAAAACAGCTTTCCGAAGATGGCTTTGTCATTGCCTTTCATTCCAAATCTTCACTAGAAACTGGGCAAGCATTGGCGCAAAGTCACCCCGGTTCATCCTATACACAGGCGGATTTAGCTGACCAAAAGCAGGTTTGCTATTTGATAACCGAAGTTGTATCGCACCACGGTCGCCTAGATGTTTTGGTGAATAATGCAGGTATTAATGCAGTTATTCCTCATAACTCTCTTAAGGAAGCCTCAGCGGAAATCTGGCGAAATCTGTATGAGGTCAACGTCATTGCACCTTGGACTCTCATTGCAGAGGCGGAAAGTGCGCTACGCAAGTCGTCGAGTAGTGATCGCCCCAGCTGCATTCTGAATATCAGTTCCCACGCAGGTGTTCGTCCTAAAGGGGCTTCAATTCCCTATGCTGCCAGCAAGGCAGCTCTGAACCATATGACACGGCTCTTAGCGGTGAGTCTCGCACCACAGATTCGAGTAAATTCAGTCGCACCAGGATTGGTCGAAACTCCGATGACCGAGAATTGGACAGAGGCGCGAAAACTTTGGAAAGAGCGTTCACCGATGGGGCGAGGAGCGCAACCTGCGGAGATTGCGCAATTGGCTTCTATGCTGATTGCGAGTAACTATCTTACTGGCGAGATCTTAGTTTCTGATGGTGGCTTAAATCTCACTTGAGGGTTTAGAGAAATACTCGGCAAGTATTGGTTAGTAACCGTGAGAAAAACAAAGCGATTCTATAAACTTGCTAAGCATCATAGATCTGTCACGTTTGATCAGCTGCCTATCAAGTCGAGGCAAATATGGAGCTAGAGAGAAGATTGAGTGCAAGCAGAATTTTCTTTCTATTGAGATTGTCATTCTGCTAGCTGGCCGCGAGGACAACAGCCTAAAAGTTGTTTGTAATCATTCAGAGCCAAATTGACTACAGTTGTAGTATACTGTAGTATACTGATATGGTTTACAAAGTCTTGTCAATATTGCCTGTGATTCAGATTGCCTGTGATTCAGCAACTCTACCTAAAGTGTTTTTTGTGTGGGAGGTGCTTAAACCGCCGATTGAAGCTCCACGGTTTTTACCCTTCAGCCTGCCGATATGTGCATGACAACTCACTGATCTCAAGACACTGAAGCTCACTATGATTCGACCCGCTACACCTGATGACACAACCGCGTTAATCGCTATAGCCGATGCAATCGGCTTTCAGCCGAACGAGCGTGAGGAGTTGAGCGCGATGCTGACCGATTACTTCAGTGGCGGCAGCGACAGTGCTCCTTTTTGGATCACTGACGATGACAATGGGCCAATTGGGGTCGCCTATTGTGAGCCGGAACGGATGACTGATCGGACGTGGAACCTGCAGTTGATCGCCATCCGGCCTGACCGTCAGGGGCAAGGACGCGGTGCGGCACTATTGCGCTACGTTGAGCAAACACTGACGGCGCGCGGTGGGCGCGTGCTGCTAGTAGAAACATCAGGGCTACCGGGCTTCGAGCGCACGCGGACATTCTACGCGAAGTGTGGCTATGAGGAGGAGGCGCGCATTCGCGACTTCTACGCGGCGGGCGATGATAAGGTCGTGTTCCGCAAAGTGCTGAACGCAGGCTAGACCTATTGAAGCAGTATGAATGCAGAAATTGCTCGGACCGCCTTGACGCACTATGGGTTACCCGATGCTCAAGTGACATTTTTAGGACGAAGCCAGAACACGACCTTTCGAGTTGAGATACCCACAGGCGATAAGTTTCTACTCCGTTTCCATAGTGGAATCGAGGTTGCCGGCGATAGTTTGCGTAGCTTTTGGAGAGAGCCGCATGTCATTCAGTCTGAGTTGCTGTGGCTAAATGCGATCGCACATAAAACTGAAATAACTGTGCCTCAGCCTGTGCGGAATCGCTCGGGTGAATGGGTTACCAACATTGCCAGCACGGAATTTGGGTCTTCGATATTTTGTTCATTGCTGCGGTGGGTAGAAGGCGAACATGTTGATGGTGAACCTACAGTACAGCAGGTCCGCCGATTGGGTATGGTGATGGCCCAACTGCACCAACATTCAAGCAATTGGTCGTTACCACCTGGCTTTTCTCGCCCCACCCACAGCGTGGAACAGCTTAAGGCTGCAACGTCTCAGCTTGACGTGTTAGTTCAGAATGGAACGATTTCGATAGATGATTATCAGGTGTTTCAAAAGGCTGCCGCGCAAGTCCAAGAGTTTATGACTGGACTGCAACATGCGCACGATACTTGGGGCTTAATTCACGCTGATCTTCACCAAGGCAACTACGTTCTCTATAACAACGAGGAAGTGCGCCCTATTGATTTTTCACGTTGCGGCTTTGGCTTTTATCTCTACGATATTGGTCAATCGCTTGGAGACCTGGATGCGTCCTTGCGTTCACCCTTTTTTGAGGGTTATACAAGCGTCCGGGCGTTGCCAGCAGACTACCAAGGCATCGTTGAAGCATTCTTCG
Source organism: Pseudanabaena sp. FACHB-2040 (assembly GCF_014696715.1). Classification (NCBI taxonomy): domain Bacteria; kingdom Bacillati; phylum Cyanobacteriota; class Cyanophyceae; order Pseudanabaenales; family Pseudanabaenaceae; genus Pseudanabaena; species Pseudanabaena sp. FACHB-2040. The sequence continues at coordinate 138,583 of NZ_JACJQO010000001.1, read as the reverse complement.
TAGGAGCAACAGTGGAAAACTTCGCTTTTCTCAGTGCCAATCCCCAGGAACACGAGTGGCTTTCTCGGGCTGTGCCCTACGTCGCCAAAAACCACTTGCAGGCATATCTACATGGCGAGACCTTCCTATTTCTAAAGTGAGCCGCAAAGAGGTGGGCATCGAATAAGCCAACAGACGCTAGCGAAAGCTTTAGACATTGTTGGAGCTAAATTAAACTGTTTCTATCAGTTGACTACTCAGGGCTTTTAGATCAACTGTATATTGCTGAAATAGTTCATTTAGGGTTGTCTTGTCTGTTTCAGACAACCGTATCAAAGCCCACAGAAGATGCTCAGTCCCAATTGTTCTTTTGCCCTGAAGCCGAACGATCTGCAAAGCAAGTTCTAGAACAAACTTACCTTGGGGGCTAAATTTTAGATGCTCGCGAGATTCAAAAGAATGTTCATCGGTTATGACTTCCACTGTTGCGCCATTAGCCCGCAGCAGTTGGGCCGAAGTTGTCGCTGGATCAGCCAATAGCCCAGCTAATAGGTGTTCTGGCTCAACTTGTAAGCTCTGCAAGCGGGCCGCTTCATTTTGAGCAAATGCGATCGCATTAATTGCCTTTTCTGTAAACCGCTCAAAACCAAAGTCGAAACCAAAGAAATTTTTGACTCGCTCAACCAGTGTTTGCATGGAGTTCCTTGCCTCGTAGATAAAAACGTCCTCGATCGCGACATTAAACAGATCGGCAATTTTGAAAGCCATTTCTAAGCTGGGATCAAACTTGCCAGATTCAAAACCATTGACCGCCTGACGACTGACCCCTAGCTCTCTGGCGAGGTCAGCTTGTGACCATCGATGCAGCTGCCGAAGGTCTTTAAGTCGGTTTTTCATGGATTAGTCTGTGTGCCGTCAAGTAACACTTTACACATTCTAGGCATAGAGTGTCAAGTGTTACTTGACACTCTATGCCTAGGCTATCGTTTGAAGCAACTCAGAATCTCCTTTCAGACACGGCAGCATCATTCTGTTAGAACGGAGTAGAAAAGTTAATTGGTGTTGTAGAAGCTTTTAGCTGTCATACAGCAACTCAGCTGAGCCGTAGTATTAACTGACCAGGTTATTTGTGACTTTTATGAGCCAACAAACTTACTTAAAAGTGCCCTTTGCGTGGGAAGAACCCAAACCACTGATTGAGGTTCCGCCTCGGTTGACCTACGAACCGGCCATAGCAGTACCCAACAATCTGCTCATTTCAGTTGTTGGGCGGGTGATGGCTTCGTCAACAGATCCAAGCTATCAGAAACAAGTGTCCAGACATGGCCCTGAGGAAGCCGCTGAGATTTTCTTGAGTGCAGCCAGAGATGGCTTCTCGTGTCAAGATGAGTGGTGGCAGTTTGGAATCAATGAGAATGGTGACATTGTAGGGTTTGTACTTCCGGTAATTTTTGAAGGGTGTGCCAAAGCGGGATTAGAAGAAGGAACTATCTACGGGATAGGGGTTTTGCCAGAGTACCGGGGTTTTGGTTTTGCAAACGATCTCTTGTCAAAGGGGACACAGACCTTACAAGAGGTGGGAGTTTGGCAAGTATTTTGTGATACGGGTGTAGAGAATGTGCGAATGATTTCTACATTCAAGCGAGTTGGCTATCGACAATATGGTAAACCTTGGGAGCGCCCTATTTAAGCTAGCTGCTGTTGGTCGCTCCTTCATAAGCACTCAACATCTGCAAGCGCAGGTAAGGAAGATCATGAGTAACCCAATGTTCAATTCGGCTGTTCCAGTCTTGGCTTCGTTAGATATTACCAAGACTATTCATTTCTATTGCTCAGTGCTCGGATTTACCAAAATTCATGAGGAGCCAATGGTTTATGGGATTATTCAGCGTGATGCAGTACAGATTCATTTCTGGGCTTGTACTGAAAAACACATTGCTGAAAACACCGCATGTCGTATCAATGTTCACGGAATTAGCGCGTTATATGCTGAATGCCAATCTAAGGGCATCGTTCATCCCAATGCATCCTTGCAAGACAAGCCTTGGGGAACCCGTGAATTCGGTGCTACAGATGAAGACGGCAATTTAATTACTTTCTTTGAGGAGATTCAATAAGATTAGGCAGAAATCTCTCCCTTACTTCTGCAATTGTCTTTGCCTATATGATTGCTTCCGCTGATCAAATACAACAATATGTTTTCACAGGAATTTTTACACAATGGAATCGAAACCCCACACCTTTAAAGAAACTGTCAAAGAAACGTCCTTACTGTTTTCAGGGGGCGCTGGCGCTGGACTAATTGCGTTTGCCCTGTTTAGCGGTATCTGGCAAGTCGACCACTTTAGGTGGGTTATGGGAGGCACAACCCTTGCTTGCGGTGTATTAGCCGTGCTGCTGCGCCAAAACTTCGTTCGGATGTTAAGTGCTCTGATGAACAATGCACCCTGGCTCTAGATTTAGAAATGAAAAAAGTTTGGTTTTATAGCTTTTGCTTTTACCTATTAGCCTCTGGCTGTACAAGCAGCGACCTCAGTAGTCAGCAGAGACAACCTAACTAAGTAAATATACCTAAAGAATCAACAACCCACAGCGCTAACAATGAACACCTATCAAATGGGCAGCACTTAGCGATCGCAGTTTTTGTTTCAGATTCTAGAGCTGATGATGTGGCTCGTGAAGCAGTGATCGCAAAGGTAGCTCGAGCTGTGTGGGATGAGTGGAGTCAATAGGTATTAATCAACATTGAGTACATAATACACAGCTAGAATTTACATTAAATTGTGTAAATAAGCTCAGGCTAAGGGAAATTAGGTTTGTAAAGCTAATAGGGTAAGAATTTGCTAGCTTCTCAAATAAAGCTTTAACCCTATGTCATACTTTGAAATTCTAGAGTACGACAATTTGAATGATGAAAAATCTAAAGTAATTTATGAAGAAATTTCAGCCGAATTAGGCTTTGGTATTGTTCCCAATCTATTCAAATCAATGGCCGTTCGCCCTGATTTTCTTGAGGCGAACTGGCACAAGTTTCGTTCAGTCATTCTAGAGGGCGAAGTACCTCGCACCTTAAAAGAGATGATTGGTGTTGCCATCTCTCAAGCAAACCAGAGTGAGTATGCGCTAAAAGTACACCTGCACGGACTGTCTGTACTTGGTATTAGCGAAGAGGTTCTTCGAACTCTGGCTACAGACTTTGAAAACTGTCCACTCCCAAGCCGGGAGAAGGCCGTTATTCGCTTTGGCCTACAGGCAGCTACCAACCCTCGTGACCTGAGCACTCAGGATTATCAGAATCTGCAGTCCTGTGGTTTAGATAGCACAGAAATATTTGAAATTATTGCAACGGCAAACCTGTTTACCCAGATAAATCAATATACTGACGCCATTGGCTTGGAGATCGACGCTCTCTAATTTATTGAGGTGCGTTAGGCTAGTAGAATAGCTTTAGAACGGGACAACGTTTAGGCCGTCATCAATGCCTCAACTATCCGCGATCAATGCCGTGGAGAGCTCAAAATCGACTAACCAATTAGCCTCAGCCCAAGCCCTTTCAAGCCGAATTGCTGCAATTAACGAAATAGCAGTTGCAGTTAATCGATCTCTTAATGTAAATGAGATTTTAAAGATTGTTGGCAAGAAATCAAAATGGCTGATCGAAATCGATCACCTTAGCGTTTATTTGATTTCTCAAGAATCAGATTCTCTGGTGAATCTGTTTGGCTCTAATCTAGAGCTAGACCAAGTCAAAAATTCTAAGTTTGATTCAATTCATCGGGCTTTGAGATCAGGTCAGCCTCAAGTTGTGCGCCAGCCATCTGATATGTTTTGGCCAGAGCACAAGGCAGCGATGATTGTTCCATTGGAAAATCAGCGAGGGCGGTTCGGAGCCCTTGTTTTTTCAAGCATTCAGCCTGCGGCCTATACCTTAGATGATGTCCGCATTGGTTATTTGCTGGCTTTGCAACTTTCATCTGCGATTCAAAACGCCGAACGGTTTGAGGAGATAAATCGTCTATATGCGGTTATTGCGGATGAGCAGAGACGTTCAGAGGAGCTGTTGCTCAATATTTTGCCCGATGAAATTGCTAAAGAACTAAAAAGTACAGGGAAAGTAAAACCTGTTTACTACAAATCCGTCTCAGTTCTGTTTGCTGACTTCAATGGATTCACTCAGCTTTCAGAATCTTTTACTCCAGAAGAACTGGTTGATGAACTGGATACCTGCTTCTCCTACTTCGATCAAGTGATCGATAAGTATGGCTTAGAAAAGCTAAAAACGATTGGCGACAGCTACATGTGTGTGGGGGGCATTCCTATCCCTAGCGCTACTCATGCGGTAGATGCCGTTCTAGCTGCAATGGAAATGCAGCTGTATATACAAATCCGCAAGGCTCAAAAGAAAAAGCTCAACCAGCCTTACTGGGATGTTCGCATTGGCATTCATTCCGGGCCAATCATGGCTGGGGTAATTGGGCGGAAAAAGTTTGCCTATGATGTTTGGGGTGATACGGTCAATATCGCCTCTCGGATGGAATCTTCGGGTGTTCCGGGGAAAATTAATATCTCTAGCGCGACCTTTGAGCTAGCTAAGGATTTCTTTGAGATTAAGTATCGAGGCAAAATTGTGGCCAAAAACAAAGGCAGCCTGGATATGTTTTTGGTAACGGGAATTCAAGATCAGCTTTCTCTTTATCCGGGAGGGGTTTTGCCCAATCACGATTTTGTCAATCTGTATTTGGCAAGGCACCCGGAGGCTCCTGTAATTGAGACCCAGAAATGGATTTCTCTAGCTTTTTAATGCTTATGGTGCAGCATACTAGAAGGCTATAGCAGTGCTTGCTGAGAAATGTTTCTCCAAAGGCTGTTAAAGCACTGCGAGCATGCTGCACTTTTCGATTACCAAAAGGCTATGCGTTAAATATCACCACCTAAGCCTGGAAGCAATTGCCCCCAGCAGCACTACCAGTCCAAGGCAGTGCCGTAAGTAGTTGACTCCTTAAAAAGCTCTAGCCAAGTCCAAGTAAACAACGCGCCATACGCCAACGCGTCTACACCCGCATGGAGATTACTGCTGGTGGGTAGAAACTTAAGCAGAGTTGCGCCTAGTCAAACCAGAATTGGCAGATTTGGTTTTGTGCGATCGCAATATTGCCGTCGCCGTCTCAAAAGGTTTATCAAACAGAGCATTTTCTATCAGCCAGGGCCTAGACGTATCTGCATTAAAACTAGGCTCTGGCGCTTCGGGCCTGTCTCTTAAGATGGGAACTCAGCCCGCCTGCGTGAAGAGACTACATTACGATTGCAGCGAAGCAGCCCCAAAGGTGGCATTGAACTGACGGCACCAGATCCCCACGGAACTGTAGTCTGCTAGGTTTAGCTCTGGCGGAATGGCGTAGCGCTGGGTGCCCTCCGTGCTTTGCAGTTCCTCAATTACGACGTACTCGCCTTCCTGCAAGGGATAGGCGGGGCTCTGGGTGACGGCTAGAATATCCTCTGCCTGGTGTAGCACCACAGTTAAATCAGGGCCGGGATCGGTTTTAAAGGCGGCATCAAATTCCAGATAACGCATGCCATCTTCTTCAATAATGCGAACAGTTCCTGTAGTAGGGTGCTCAGCGGCAACAAAGGTGCCTGAGAGGCCTGGGGCGGCTGTTGTAGTGAGGGGAGCTTCTGAGGCAGCAGGGGCAGTCGCAGAGGGGGCTGTGGGGGCGGTCTCCGTTGACGCTTGTTGTCCGGCACAGGCAGTGGTTGCAACTAAGGTTGATAGTGCGATCGCAACGCCGATTCCTTTCCAAAAATTCATTTTCATTAGAGTTCTTCTCATTGAGGGTGCTCCTACTTTAAGCAAACAGGCTGACAGCAGTCTGAGAAAACAAGGCCCCAATCTGAGAAACTCCTGAATCTTCGTTGATAAACTAGAGGCGAAGCATTCACATAGCCTTTTGGAGCAGGTCTCCAAAAACTGTTTGCGAATGCTTCGCCCCTAGCAGCATCAGGGGTGCGGGTAGCGCACCCGATGGGAGTTAAGGCTTACTGGTCGCCCTTACGGCTTTTTTCACCGCCCTTGCGACCAATCTTAGCCATGTGCTCCCGGTTTTTGCTGACGCTCTTGCCGCCCTTGCGACCAATCTCGGCCATGTGCTCGCGGTTTTGGCTTACACTTTGGCCGCCTTTGCGACCGGCTTCCCTTGCCTCATCAGAAGAGAATTTATGAGCTGTCCCTTTTTCATGGGCAGCCTGTCCTCCCTTACTGGCGATCTCCCGCTGCTTTTCCGGGTCCATTGAGGCAAAACCACGCCGATCTTGCTTTTCTTGACTAGCCATAATCCATCTCCCAGTTTCCGGTCCTAGATTGATGGGAATATGCTAGTTGCAACAATCTGACAGCCTCTTCCATCTTAGGTTGGATTGAATGGGTATTTGTTTTGAATAGATGGTGAGGTTTAAACCAAAAAAAACTGCCTGCTTCAGCAAAAGCAGCGCATTTCTGCAGAATATTGATTTTTAGAGCATTTTTAACTAATCGAAAAGCTACCCCTTACTTTTGGCCAAAATTGCTGCAGGTATGCCTTTTGTCGCTCCATCGAGTTCAATGGAGACAAACACGAGATAACGCCTCTACTCCTTTTGTGTAGCACCCAGGCTGAGCCGCTAGAAGAATAAGTGATCTCAAATAAAGAGAAAAGGCAGGCACGATTGCCTGCCTGACGGCGAAAGCCAGCTAAAACGCCCTAATCAAGGTAGCTACACGGCTACTTCCAACCAGCGCGATCGCAAATCTGTAGCGCCTCAGGGTTGTTTTCGCCATAGACGGAAGCATTTAGCGTATCTTCTTTAAACTCGCCAAAGTCAGCCACGACTGAGTCAATTTCCACCCCTTCCACTACTGGGTATTCATTGTTACCTTCAGCAAAAATGCGTTGCGCTTCAGGACTCACCATATACTCCAAAAATTGAATAGCGGCAGCTTTGTTGGGGGAAGATTTGAGCACCCCGGCCCCACTAATGTTGATGTGAGTACCCCGATCGCTCTGGTTAGGGAAGAAAACGCCAACTTTAGAGGCCACTTCTTGATCTTCGCGGCTGTCAGATTTAACCAGGCGGGCCAGATAGTAAGTATTGGCAATGGCTAGGTCGCCCTGTCCGGCCGCTACAGCCTTGATTTGAGCTGTGTCGTTGCCCTCTGGTGGTCTGGCAAAATTTTCGACAAAGCCCCGCACCCACGCTTCAGTATCGGCAGCTCCATTGGCGGCAATCATAGAGCCAACCAAAGACTGGTTGTAGATATTAGTAGAAGAGCGGGTTAGAATTTGCCCCCGCCACTTAGCATCGGTCAGGGCTTCGTAGGTCGATAAATCTGAAGGGCTAACCCGCTCTTTGTTATACACAATCACTCTGGCCCGCTTGGTCAGACCAAACCACAGCCCCTCAGGATCGCGCAGGTACTCCGGCACAGCCTGGTTAAGAATCGACGATGAGACAGGCTCAAGCAGGTTCTCCTGCTCAGCTCTCCAGAGCCGACCCGCATCAACTGTTACCAACAGATCTGCTGGGCTGTTGGTGCCTTCGCCCTTAATCCGTTCAATCAGCTGGTCGGCTTCTGCCTCAACCACATTGACCCGAATGCCGGTAGCGTCTTGGAAGCTCTCGTACAGGCTCTCGTCAGTGTCATAGTGACGGGCTGAATAGAGGTTGACCACAGGACCTCTGCGGAAAAGCTGGGCCGAGGCTCGACGGGGACGGCTCAGTTCACTCAGCGCCACCACAGTCGCGGCTGTCCCAGCACCCAAAAATACGCGTCTGCTTAATTTCATGGAAAGTTCCACCTCACAAGGGCTTCGACAAGCGTTTACATCAGGGCCAGCAGCCCAACGCTCAAGACAGCAACGATTCTACTACTAATGAGATACACTCTCAACAAGATTTTATTTTTTTGAGCTCTAGTGAGGATTTTCTGCTTTAAGCTTCCAGGAGAGAATGCAGCAATCTATAGCGACTTGAGCTTAGGTTTAAGACGGTGTAAGCTTTTACGGCACTCCTGTAGATATCTTTCACAAGAATCATTGGCACCTGAGGGGAATAGCCTTTCTCAACAATGCTGACTGCCAAGCCAGAAGAAACCCCAACAAAGAAGACTCGCAGGCCACCGCTGCCGCCCCTTCAGAAACGCTGGCCGGCCACCCTGAGTGCAGGGGTGCTCTGCATCCTCGCTTCGCTGGGCCTGCACGGTCTTCTGCTCAAGCTGCCGCTGGACGTGCTGCACCCTTCCTCAGAAACCGAGAACCCCGTTGAGCCAGAGACGGTGACCGAGACCGTGGCGGTAACCCTGTTGCCCCCTGCCTCTAAAGTGGAAGTGATAGACCCGCTGCCAGCGGCATTGGAGGCCCCTTCTCCACAGCCTGCCCCACCCCCACCCCCATCGCCATCGCCCCGCCCGGCTACACCCGCCCCAGTCCAACCTGAACTGCCTTTACCCGCCGAGGCTGTGACTGAGCCACCCCCAGACCCGCCTCCACCGTCTCCGGCAGATACCCCACCAGACCCCTATGCTGGCTTTCCCCACTTGGCTGGGGCCACTGCTGGGTGCCAGGACTTGTCTAATTGTTGGCGCAGCGAAGCTGATAGCTGGCGAGCAGCTGCTAGAACTCTCCAGGCCCAGTTAGAGAGTCAGGGCTATGAGCTAGACGATGAGACTGAGGAAATTTTGGGAGAGGATACAGGCGTGCGAATCTATGCCGTGATGCGCGACGGCAACCCTGCCTACTATCTCAATCTGGTTTCGGTTACAGGTGGCATTCTTTATACCATGACGCCAGAGCCGATGACGGCAGATGCGATCGCATCTATCGTAACCACCGAGCGGTTTTAGGGTTAGGAAGTGGGTTGATGACCCAAAGGCCCCTCTTTGACCATCGCATTTTCTTTCCCTTCGTAAAGAGAAGCGCCATAGTATTTAGAATCTCCGTCATTTGGTAGGGCAGGAATCTTGCTGGGTACTATAGTCGCGCACCACGCAATTTGACTACACGCCTCAATCCGTCTCAGGAGTTTTTCTAATGACTAGTCCCGCTTCTACTCCAAGTGCTGAAAAGAAGGTAGCTGCCGGCATCTGCGGCATTCTGTTAGGAGCCCTTGGCGTCCATAAATTCATTCTCGGATACACCACCGAAGGGGTGATCATGCTGCTAGCATCGCTGCTCACCTGCGGCATTGCTGCCCCGATCATGGGCATCGTCGGCCTCATCGAAGGAATTACTTACCTGACCAAAAGCGATGAACTATTCATAAGCACCTATGTGACCAGCAAGAAGGGATGGCTCTAACGCCCTACTGTTGATTAAAAACAATTGTCTGTTGAGATAAACCTCGCTGATATATCTGTGTTCAGACAATTTCAAAAACTAGGTCATGATAAATTCTTAGCACTTTGCAGATGTGAGGATAAGCAGCCTAATGCGGTTTATCCTCCTTTGCAAACTCTCGCTCGCAACGGCTTGAACCGCAGAGCCAAACTGGCTCGATGGGGTATTTTGGGCTTTACCAGTGCGCCGCTGCTGGGGGCTTATGCTTACAACAAGGGGTATCACATTCCTCTTTTAGTCTGCCCCTTTCGCTCTCTGACCGGCATTCCCTGCCCAACCTGCGGCATGACTCGTTCATTTATGGCAGTTGCGCGCGGGGATTTGGTGCAAGCTCTCAGCTATCACCTGTTTGGCCCAGCTCTATTTCTCGTGCTGTTAGCTGCTGCACTGCACATTACTTGTGAGATTGCCAGCAATCGGCGGATCGAAACTTTTTATAGTCAGGGGCTTCTGAACCATCGACTCCAGCTGCTGTTTATTGCTAGTTTCTTGGGGTATTACAGCCTTCGTCTTCAGGGGTTGCTGAACTCTGGCGAGTTAGCAACTTCCCCGCTGTTGTCTTCATTCAGACAGTTTCTGCTAATTTTGCTGCCGAGCTAGCTCCCTTTTAACTCCATCACTAACACGTCACCCTGATGAAGAATAAAACCCTATTTTTAACGCTGATGCTCGTTGGCGGCGGATATTTTGCAGCCTTTTCTCAGCTAGATCTGAGCATCTTTATTAAAGGGTCAGTTGCGCTGCTGCCGCTGCAGTTAGTAACCCTAGGGTATGTCCTATATGTACAGTGGCGCGATCGCATTCTGGCAGAGCAGACATGGGACATCAAAGGGCCCACGAGATAAGTGCTGATCGGTAAATTTCCCATTGAGGCTTCTCTATCAAGCAAGCATTAAATTTGGCAGCCACTATTTTTTGGGGAAATAAATTGCTATTTGTTGAGGTTTTGTTTACTTGGCTCAACGGCTAAACACGAAACTTCATGTGGTGAACTTTTTCTAACTGGGGATCTTCGTTTTTTATCTCCGCGTTAATCTGAATTTAGAGCAATTGAGTTAGCCCTAATTGTTGGAGTTAACCCGATGAAAGCCGCCACTTGATATGGTTTTGGCTGGCTTTCTGCTGAGTGTCATTCAGAAAAATTGGGAGTGACCTATGAGCCAAAAAGTCTTGTCGGGCTCACGAAATGTGGCGATTGTGGGACCCTATTCCAGTGGTAAGACCTCCTTGTTGGAGAGCTTGCTATCGGTAACGGGAGCGGTCTCACGAAAAGGCAAAGTCAACGATGGCAACACCGTGGGAGACGACTCGCCGGAAGCCCGCAATCGCCAAATGTCTGTGGAAGTTAATGCCGCCAGTACTGAGTACGGCGGCATTCGTTTTACGTTCGTTGACTGCCCTGGCTCGGTAGAGCTACAGCAGGAAACGTTTAATGCGTTAGTGGGAGTAGATGCCGCCATTGTGGTTTGCGAACCCGATCCCGGCAAGGTGCTGACCCTATCGCCGCTGTTCCAGTTTTTAGATACCTGGGAGATTCCCCACCTGGTCTGGCTCAACAAAATGGATCGGGCAACTGGGAACTTCTCAGAAGTCCTTGAGGCGCTGAAGAATGTATCTTCTCGGCCTGTGATTCCCCACCAATACCCCATTCGGCAGAACCATGAGCTGGTTGGGTTTATTGATTTGGTGAGCGAGCAAGCTTACCACTACCATCCGGGTGCGCCTGCTGATCCTGTGCCTTTGCCAGAGTCGCTGCAGGCAGAAGAGCAGGCAGCTCGGGTAGAGATGCTAGAAACGCTAGCTGATTTCGACGATCACCTGTTGGAAGAGTTGCTAGAAGAGATTGAACCGCCTCAGGAAGAGATCGTTCAAGACCTGAAGCTGGAGTTGGGCGCTGACCTGATCGTGCCGGTCTTTTTTGGCAATGCGCTAGAAGATTACGGGGTGCGGCCTTTGCTAGAGGCGCTGGTGCGGGAAGCCCCTGAGCCTGTGGTTACCTGCGAGCGGCGCGGCCTTGACTGCGAGAGTGCGCAAGAAACTCTGGTGCAGGTGATGAAGACCTTCTTTACGCCGCAGGGGGGAAAGCTGTCGCTGGTGCGAGTGTGGCAGGGTCTGTTGACCGATGGCGAAGCCCTCAACGGCGAACGAATGGGCGGCATTTACGAGCTAAAGGGTCAGCAGCAGATAAGCCTGTCTCAGGCTGAGGCCGGATCCATTGTTGCGATCGCACGTCTCGAAAAAGCCCAAACTGGCGACGTCCTCTCTACTCTGGGAGCAGCGCCCGCGATAGAGCTGCCCAAAGCTGAGCGGCTAGATCCGGTGTATGCCCTTGCGATCGCACCCGAAAAACGCAGCGATGAAGTGAAGCTTAGTGGCGCGTTGACCAAACTGCTGGAGGAAGACCCCTCGCTGCAGTGGGAGCAGCACGGCGATACCCATGAAGTCATTCTCTGGGGGCAAGGCGACGTGCATCTGGGCCTGGCGATGGAGCGACTGGCCCGCAAGTACAACCTGTCCATGAGCACCCACCTGCCCAAGGTGCAGTACAAGGAAACCATCCGGCAGACCAAAGAAGAGATTCGGGGCCGCTACAAGCATCAGACTGGCGGGCACGGTCAGTTTGGCGATGTGTTTCTGACGATCAAGCCACTGCCACCGGGCTCGGGCTTTACCTTCAGCGACAAGATTGTGGGGGGCGTGGTGCCCAAACAGTATATTCCCAGCGTTGAGCATGGCGTGCGGGAGTATCTGAGCCACGGTCCTCTCGGTTTCCCGGTGGTAGATGTTGCCGTGACCCTAACCAACGGGTCGTACCACAACGTTGACAGCTCCGACCAGGCCTTTAAGCAGGCTGCCCGAATTGCCATGCAGGCAGGCATGCCTGCCTGCAGTCCGACCCTGCTAGAGCCCATTACGGCAGTAGAAATCTCGGTGCCTACTCACTTCACGTCCAACGTTTTGAAGCTGATTACCGGGCGACGCGGTCAAATTCTGGGCTATGAGGGCAAACCCGATTGGCCTGGCTGGGATTTGGTTTCAGGGCACATTCCCCAAGCTGAGATGCAGACACTGATTCTGGAGTTGCGATCGCTCACAATGGGCGTTGGCTTTTTCCGGTGGAACTACGACCACCTGCAGCCGGTTCCCGAAAAGCTGACTGAGCAAATCTTGGCGACCACTGGCCAAGGTTAGTGAGCCAAGAAGGTAGGGGCCAGGAAACCTGGCCCCTGCAACTCCTGTAGTTGGGTCAAGCAAAGCGCCGCCCAAACCTTCAAGGGTTAGCTCGGTTTCCCAGCTCAAAACCAACTTATTAGCATGACTTAGCGGAGTAATAGCTAGCAAAACACTGGCTATTGCTCCGCTAACAATAAAAAGCTCAGTCAATCCGGTGCCTGACCGTCTCGGCGACCCAACTCGTAAACGCCACAGCTCACACAGGCCAGCACGCCAACACTAACGGCCCAGCTGCGACCCAAGCCTATTTCAACACCATAGTTGAGCAGCCCGCCCACCACTAAAAAGGGCAATATGCTCAGCAGCGAAGCCACCAGAGCATACTGGTCGTCTCGTTGCTGGTGCGATCGCTTCTTCTCAGTTTGAGTGCTCCGCGTAACCTCTTCAGCAATGTTTAGCCATTGGTAGATCTGGTCAACAACCCGGTTACTTAGGGGAGAGAAACCCAGGTAAAGGGCCAAAGACCAGAGGGCAATGCCTGCAATATCAGCAGTATCTACAGAGCTTAAAAACGGCACCAGGGTAATCAACATGGAGGCAAGTCAGGAAAAGTTAGTCAAAAAAAATCCTTCCGAAGAAGGACTTAAATAGGTTGTTAAACCTTTTATCTCGGGTCTCCTGGGTTTAGACGATAGCGCTCGCTGTCTCCCCGAGGGCGTGAAGGGCGGCGGCGACGCAGCCGAACATCGGAGCGAGGGCCGCTGCTGTAGTAGGAGTCGCTTGAGTAAGCATCGCCCTGAGAATTTTGCCCGGTCGACGGATCATCTACAGGCTGACTGCGGTAGGAGGAATCCTGGTAGGGCTGGTCCTGGTAGGGCTGCTCACGATAGGACGACGGTGCCTGGTAGTTTCCTCGATCGTATTCCCCTTTGTCGTAACTCCCTTTGTCTGGGATGCCCTTATCGTAGTAGGCATCCTGGTCATAGGTAGAACGAGGTCTAGCCTGACTGGCCTGATCTTCGTAACCGTTTAGCATTGGCCGAGAGTAGCGGCGATCCGGAGGAATGTCGCGTCGATCTAGCTCTGCCCGAACGCTGGTTTGAGCCCCCGCTCCGTAGACAGGGCGAGACCGGCTAGGCCGATAGCTATCTCTACCTAAAGGCTCATCGGGAACAGCCTGCTGCCCATATCGATTGGTGACCGGCGTTCTAAGGCGAATATTTTGAATCATCAGGCTGGTGATCGTACCGACCATGATGAGCTGCTGAAACGACGGCAAAAGCTCCATCGTCAGGTGCGCTAGCAGAAATATCCCAGACAGCAGAAATAGAACTGCGTAGACCTTGTCGTAGTCACGCTCGTAGCCCGGCTTCAGCTTGTCTAAAAAGAACAGGGCGATTGCGCCAATAATCAGAAATATGCCGAGGAGCAGGGGAACAGGAGTACCGAAATTCACAGGGGATTCCTCTCAGGATGGCGACTCGACTAAAGAGCCGCAAGTTGCTAGAGCCGTTACAGCAGCAGGTCATAGGAAACGCCTGCCTTGGAACATCTACCGAGCCACTCAGACTAGTTACTAAGCACTGAGGTATATGCCTAAGCTGCGGCGACCTAGCTAGATCGCCAAGCCTATTCTAGCGAGCCTGGGCAGATTTGTCCCCGATGAAATCAAGCCTTTAGCGCTGCTGAACTAGCTCTTTTGGGCCCTTGATGGAAGCCTCTCAGGGAGTAGATGTGCCTTGAACCAGACGGCAGAGGAAATCAGACTTTGCTTTAGCAAGAAAAACTTCTATGGAAAAAACTAGCAAGGGCACACCGAAGTGCACCCTTAACAAGATTTGAACCTGTCTAGTTAGCTGCAGCCAGCCTAACCACGCTGGATCTTGTCCCGCTGGCTGAGAAAGAGAAGGACAATAGTAGCAGGAACAACAATGATGAACGCGCCTGCAACCAAGCTGAGGAGAAAATTGGATAACGAAGGTGTCATAACTCTGGTGTTCCCACTAAAGCTAGTAAAGGTCTGTTACTTATCTTATCGGTATGCTCGCCCTTTGAAAAGATTGTCAAGACTGGGATCAGGCAGGGACAAGACTTATAGAAGCCTAAAGAGTTTTGTCTTCCTAAACCAGAGGAGTTTACAAAGCTTTAAGATAATGAGAAGCGACTACTTAGAATTTTGAGTTCAGGATTGGGGTTAATCGAGTATGACTGCGACAGAGATAGCCAGTTGGGGTTTTGCATTAGGCCTGGGACTGATGACGCTGCTATTCCTCTTCCGAATTGTGCTCACCTGGTATCCCCAAGCTGAAATGAACAAGCTTCCCTTCAGCCTGGTGTATTGGCCGACTGAACCCTTCTTGATTCCCGTGCGCAAGGTCGTGCCCCCGATTGGTGGCGTCGATATCTCACCCATCATTTTGGTCGGCATCGTCACCTTGCTACGGGAGCTGCTGGTGGGCCAGCAGGGTATTTTGAGAATGCTGGGATAGGCAGGAGACGCGGAGAGAGGGGACGCGGAGACACGAAAAAATGAAGACGGAGGTCAGGCGAGTGGGAAGGTGAGCGACCCTGGGAAAGTCCCCTTAAAGCTTGAACCCCCGCGTTCCCGCATCTTTCCCCTAAATTCCCATCATTTGGTTCACAAAATTCGTATAAACGTTTCCTGATAGAAAGTCCTTATTTTCTAAAACTTTCTGGTGGAAACCAATGGTGGTGGGAACGCCGGTGATAGCGCACTCTCTAAGCGCCCGTTTCATGCGCCTAATAGCAGTCGGTCGATCAGGACCCCAGACGATGAGCTTGCCGACTAGGGAATCGTAGTAGGGCGGAATTTCGTAGTCGGTGTAGACGTGGGAGTCGATGCGGACGCCCATGCCGCCGGGAGCCAGGTAGCCACTGATGCGGCCTGGGTTGGGCCGAAAGTTATGGTCGGGGTCTTCGGCATTGATGCGGCACTCGATGGAGTGACCTCGTAGGGTCACTTCTTCTTGCTTGAGAGGCAGAGCTTCGCCTTGGGCAATGCGGATTTGCTCTGCTACCAGGTCGATGCC
Source organism: Pseudanabaena sp. FACHB-2040 (assembly GCF_014696715.1). Taxonomy (NCBI): domain Bacteria; kingdom Bacillati; phylum Cyanobacteriota; class Cyanophyceae; order Pseudanabaenales; family Pseudanabaenaceae; genus Pseudanabaena; species Pseudanabaena sp. FACHB-2040. Next base: position 123,015 of record NZ_JACJQO010000001.1, on the reverse strand, counting down.
GGTGATCATTTCGGTGACGGGGTGCTCTACCTGAATCCGGGTATTCATCTCCATGAAATAGAAATGGCCGGAGCCATCAAGCAGGAACTCGACCGTGCCTGCTCCAACATAGTTGATGGATTTGGCGGCTCGAATGGCAGCGTCTCCCATTTTTTGCCGCAGTTCAGGGGTCAGCGCGGGACTAGGGGCTTCTTCTAGTAATTTCTGGTGTCGTCGCTGAATGGAGCAGTCGCGCTCGCCCAGGTGAATGACGTTGCCGTAGCTGTCTGCCAGAATTTGAAACTCAATGTGGCGGGGCCGCTCAATGAATTTTTCTAGGTAAACGCCAGGGTTGCCAAAGGCGGCTTCGGCCTCGCCCTGTGCTGCCATAAAGGCTCGGCTGAGCTCGCTCTCTTCTCGCACTAGGCGCATACCCCGCCCGCCGCCGCCCGCGGTGGCTTTGATAATGACGGGGAGGCCGATGTCTTTTGCGATCGCAAACGCCTCTTTCTCACTACTCAGCAGGCCGTCGCTACCGGGAACAGTGGGCACTCCCACCCGCAGCATGGTTTCTTTGGCGGTAGACTTATCGCCCATCGCCCGAATTGCCTCAGGGGAGGGGCCAATAAAAGTAATCTTGTGGTCAGCGCAAATTTCTGCAAACCGAGCATTCTCAGCCAAAAAGCCGTAGCCCGGATGAATGGCACTGGCGTTGCGAGTCAGCGCCGCCGCAATAATGTTGGGAATGTTGAGGTAGCTTTTGCTGCTAGGGGCCTCCCCGATGCAAACCGCTTCGTCTGCTAACTGCACATGCAGAGCGTGCCGATCTACCGTGGAGTGGACGGCGACCGTCGCAATTCCCATCTCTTCACAGGTCCGCAGGATGCGTAAAGCAATTTCCCCACGATTGGCAATCAGAATTTTCGAAAAATGCATCGGCTAGGTTAACAGTCAGAGAGAATTCGGCAAGCGCTCGGGTCAACTGCGGGTAGCTCATTGCCGCCGCCGGTCAACCTACAAAGCCTATGTTCTGAATCATACGACGGTTGCTCATCCTATCACGCAGTTTGGGAGCAGACGCGCCTGAAAATTAGTCAAATCCAATAACTCAAATTAATTTCCTCAAAGGGATCTTTTTGCGGTATTGTTGTAAATCGGAACTGACGACGTTTCTGGTCAAGTTCCTGACCTGCGGATGTGGTGGAATTGGTAGACACGCACGCTTGAGGGGCGTGTGGCTAACGCCTTGCGAGTTCGAGTCTCGCCATCCGCATGAATTTTTCCCACTTAAACTTTCCCATCACTGCTGAGTTCAACTGCCCTCTAGGGTTTAGCTGGTTGAACTCAGCAGTCAATAGTATGATTGAGCTAGAAGATAAACTTTTGTAACACATTTTGAGCACTGCCTATCAGCCTGTACCGGATGCCCTTGCCTCCTCCTGGTTTGCCTTAGATCCCCTCTGGGAGGGAGGTGAAACCGTGGTTCAAGGAGGGTTGCCCCATGATCAGCTGGCCCCCGCCTGGCAAATGCTGCTGCTGGGCGACGGTTCTCCCACCCGTCACCTGCACCTGCTGACGCGAGAGCGCACCGAGGTTGATGTAGTTGATATGTCGCCAGTAGGCATGAACCCCGATGGTGCTCCCCATATTCTCCGGGCAGTCCCTGGCCCCCGCTTACGTCGCCAGGTCTGGCTGCGCACAGCCTCCGGGCAACGGCTAGCCTACGCCACCTCCTGGTGGGAAGCCAGCCACGTAGACGAGTATTTGCAGAACCGCTCTCTGCCAATCTGGGCCAGCCTAGCCCGACTGCGCACAGAGCTTTATCGAGACGTGCAGGGCCTACACTATGGTCATTCTGAACCGTTAGAGGACGCTTTTGGAGAGCAAGGCCCCTTCTGGGGGCGACACTACCTTTTCTGGCACCACGGCAAACCCCTGACGCTGATTTATGAAGTCTTTTCGCCGTATTTGACGCGCTATTTAGGACCGATGCAGGCTTAGTTCCAATCTGCATGAGGCGGATACCCCGGAGAATCCAAAGGGTTGGAGTTGGCCGCGAATTGATTGGAGTATGACTGGGTTTCTTCTACCCAGATCTGAGCTCGCAAGGGTCCGTAGCGCTGGCGCAGGGCGGCCTCTATTTGCTCACCGATGTGTTCGGCTGAGTCCATAAACTCGGGGTGCAGGGCTAGGTGCAGTTCGATCCACACCTGACGTCCGACCATACCGCGTGAGCGGATGCGGATGCAGCGGGTGACGCCTTCGACCTGGGTGGCGGTGTGGGAGATTGCTTCTGGGGCAATGGCGGTGGGCTGAAGCAGCATAGGCAGTTGGGCATTGAGAACGCGCCACAGACTGCGCGGCAGTAGCGTCAGCAGCGCGATCGCAAATACCGGATCTAGCCACTGTTGGTCTTGCCGAATAGCGATCAGCACGGCCACCATGACTAGGCTCAGCCAGGCATCTTGCAGAAAGTGCTGCGTGTTTAGGCGCAGGGATAGGCTGTCGAGGGTGCGGGCCTGATAGCCGGAATAAATGCCTAGGGCCACAGTCAAAATGACCATGATGGCCGTGAACTGCACAATCTGAGGTTCGAGGCTGACAGGCAGGGCTGTGCGACTGCCGGTCATAACGCCATAAATCTGGCGCAGCGCAACCCACAGCAGACTGACTCCGGTAAAACCGAGAAAACCTGTCAACATGAGCGTTATGCCGACCTCTAGCCGACCGTGGCCCCACACTTCTCGACCCAAGGGCCGCTGGGGGGATGCGATCGCAATTAGGCTGAGCAGCGTGCTAAAGCCGTCTACTAGCGTATGCAGCGACTCGGCTAACAGGGTCAACGATTGGCTAGCCCACCCGGCACTGGCTTCTACCGTTAGGGTCAGCAGCACTGCCCAGAGGGTAGTCAACAGCAGTCGATAGGTAATCTGGCGGGGATGGGCGCTCTGGCTCATGAAGCAGGCTTTAGATTAAAGTACGCCTACAAGTGCTCAAGTCTACCCCCGATAGGTCAAGTTGTCCCCACTTGCCCCCAATCGCTTCGCAAATCTGGAGATAATAGAGAGCGTTGACGGGCCTTAGGGATACAAAAACGTATGACCGCTGATATTCGACTGCTGGTACTCGATATTGATGGCACCCTGGCCGGACACTCTAACCTGATTACCGAGCGGGTGCTAGATCGGGTGCAGGCGGTGCAGGCGCGGGGCATTAAGGTTGCGATCGCAACTGGGCGCATGTACCGATCGGCGCTACGGTTTCATGAAATGGTTCAATCTACCCTGCCGCTGCTGGCTTACCAAGGCGCGTTTATCAAAGACCCTCGCAGCCAAAAGCTGTTGCGTCATAGCCCCCTGCCCCGCAACCTGGCTTTGGAAATCTTGACCCATCTAGCCCCTCTAGAAGCCCAAAGTGCCCTTTCTATTCACCTCTATATTGACGATGCCCTTCATGTGCGGGCCGTTATCGACGATACCGTTGCCTATGCTGCCCGCTCCGGTGTAGAGCCGATTGCTGCCGGCGATCTGCATCAGCTGCTGCACCAGAATGGCACGCTGGAAACTACTAAACTGCTGGCCCTTAGCACCGATACTGCGCTGATTGCCGACCTGCTGTCTAAGCTGGGGCAGCAGTATGCTCCAGAAGAGGTGTACCTAACCCGCTCTGTAGACACCTTTTTTGAAGCAACTCACCCCCATGCCAACAAGGGCGCTGCCGTGCGCTATCTGGCAGAAGAACTGCTAGACCTCAGAGCCGATCAGGTAATGACCATCGGCGACAACTTTAATGACCTGGAGATGATCCAGTATGCAGGCATTGGGGTGGCAATGGGAGATGCCCCTCAACCGGTAAAAGATGCGGCTGACTGGGTTGCGCCGGGGGTTGAGGTCGATGGTGTCGCTGATGCCATTGAGCACTTCCTGCTCTAACCGGATCTAAGGTCCCCAATCTAGGGACTCGTCTTCATTGCCGGTCCAAAAGGCCATCCAGTCCTCCTCGGCTAGCCGCTGGCGGGTTTGCAGGGGCAGCCAGTTACTGGGGTAAAACCAGTCTTTTGCCTGCAGTCGCTGCTCCGGGGTAGCTTCTTCAAAATCTCGGCAGGGATTACTTTCTGGCCCTGTTGGATGGGGAGCGCAGACTAAATAGGGATTGTGGGCGTAAAAGCAGCAGCGATCGCAGCTAGACACAGGCAGTATGTTCATCCAAGATGAGCATCAGGGCTGGTTGTTAGCAATATAACTCGATAATGCCTGATGGGAGTAGAAATTAAGCGGAGCGAGCAGAAGCGTCAACCAGTGTCAAGACTTGCTGTTGTGCTAGTCAAAGAACCGGTCTTAGCAAAAGCAGGACAGCTTACGCTGTTTCAGCAAACTGATCTCAAGCCCTAGGTCGGGAAGGAGCGATGTTTGCTCCCGCGATCGCCGTAGTTTGAGCAGCTAGCTGGAGCCGGTTTCGCAAATGCTGACCTAGAGCAAAGACATCGTCTGGGGCGCGAAATGGAAAGGAATGGTCTTCTGCACCTGGTGTACCTAAATAGCCGGTCGTGCTGCCCAAGGCCATCACCAAATGGCGGTAGGAATACTGCAAGCCAGAGTTGAGCTGCACCTGCTTCTGACGTAGATCAATTGACTCAACCGCGCCAAGTACAAACGTCACGCCGCTGTTATGCAGTAGCTCATCATAGGTAGGACAGATCAGCTCCAGCTTAACCTCGCTGCTAAGAAGTTCGTAGAGCAATGGCTTAAAGACAAACGACCAAGAGCGATCGACCAAAATTACTGGGCAGGAACACTGTAGCTGTCGAAGATGCAGCGCTGTGAACAAACCAACAAAGCCACCGCCTAAGATCAAAATGCTGTCTGCCATGTTGTTTAAGTTGATGTTGTTTATTCGTTATCGCTGCTCAAACACGCCCGCGACTTCGTAAAGGTGAAACTCGTTTTCTGCTAAGCCTTGCCAATAGTCACGCACAGGCTTAAACCGCTCTTCCTTTAAAAGCAAATCAAATCGATCGAAATTACTCCAAAATCCGTAATTCATGGTACGGGTACCATCCAGCGATCGATGAAAATTAACAGATAGTAAATCAGGGTGTTGGAGTGAAATTTCTGGAATTTCTGCTTCAAGCGCAATCAGACGAGGTTGATTCTCTGGCAGCAAACGAAACTCGCCTAGATGCAGCAGACGTCCGGGCTGAATAGTTAAGTCTGCATCATCTGGTTTAGAAACTGCTACTTCATAGAGGTGGGTATCTAGTAGATCAAGCTCTTTATAGCCAGATTGAGATTTATTAAAATCAGTATAGTATTGCTCTTTTTGCCACTGGAGATAGCACATTGCTCTTTCCCCATCTATGCTGCGATGAATGCTGCCAGAAACACAACCTGATTGAGTTTTAGTCAGCCTAGATACATAGTTAGATAGCTGAGCAATGGTGTCTTGTTGATCCTTTGAAGCCGTCTTAAACAAGTCGATCGATGTCAGTAATTCGTTGGTTTTGCAAATAGCAGCCATCGGGTTACTCCAAAAACTCAATGCCGTATTTATGAGAGATCGCTACCATATCATCCAGATTTAAAGATTTCGGAGACCCCCGAACTGATTTACCGCTTGTCGTTGAAGTGCTTAGCTTGAATTACTTCACGTGATAGAGAATCTGTCCCGAAACATTTAGGCAAAGTCAATATTTGCTCAACAGCTTGTTGCCGGATTAGAAGATTGTTGGACAAATTGCTTTGGGCTAATTCCGACAAGGCGCTTAAAGTGACGAGATAGCTGGCTCTGATCAGCAAACCCTGTCTCCACTGCGACTTCGGCAACGCGAGAATTATCTTTCAACAGCAGGTGCTTGGCCTGTTCGATCCGCATCTGTAGCAGGTATTGATACGGCGTGACGCCCATAGATTCTTTAAAGAGACGACAGAAGTGAAATCGGCTCATATTGAGATGGGCAGCAATTGATCCTAGAGATATTTCATCTGTCAAGTGCTGATGAATATATTCGATTGCCTTTTGCAGTTTTAGTTGATCTAAGCCTTTGGGGCAAGTTAAAACCATTTCAGAAGTATGAACGGGTAAAAGATGATGTGCTATAGGAGCAGCCTGACTGGCTTTATCAAGAATTGAAGTAGAGAATTGAGTTGACATAAATGCCTCCAAAGCATTCTTCATGCAAGAGCGATCGCAACTACCGCTGCTTTCAATGAGTTCCCTTAGCAATACCTTTGCTTTGATTAATTGGACTAGGTACGATGGTCAAAGCATTGATCCTGGGGAACCTCACAGTGCTGCCTCAGGACTGACATCAGCGTGACTTTGTCCCAGCTGCCGTCGTAGCGGGTGCGGTTAATAAAGAAGGTGGGGGTGTGGTTAACCCCGCTGGCGATGCCGCTGGCAGTGTCTTGCTGCACACGGTCGGCATAAACACGGTCTGCTAGATCGCGCAAAAATTGCATCGCATCTAGTCCGATCACGGCTGCATATTCCACTAAATCAGCCGCTTCGAGCGCGTGCTGTTGGGTAAATAAGCAGTGGTGCATCTGCCAAAATTGACCTTGCCCGGCTGCGGCTTCAACAGCTTCTGCTGCTTGTTGGGCTTGGGGGTGAAGATCGGGGCAAGGAAAGTGGCGAAACACAAACTGTATCTGCCCCTGCAGCTGCTGTTGAAGGCTCCTAACAATTTGATGGGCTTCAGCACAGTGAGGACATTGATAGTCCCCATATTCCACTAGCGTAACGGCGGCTGTTTCCAATCCTTGAGAATGATCTCGGCTGCTGACAGGTAGCGCAAGGACAGTCACAGCGTTCTCCTGAACGATCTGTGCTTAGTTTGTGGGAAGTACTCAATTTTGGAATCAGACTAGAGATCTGAGTTTATTCCAGACAAAGGAGGAGGGGTTGCTCCAACTGAAGAGGGAAAATTTCTCCAACTTTAGTTGGGTTTTTTCTACAGCTTGGCCAGACCTCGCCGCAAAGCCAGAATCGCGGCCTGGGTGCGATCGCTCACCCTGAGCTTGCCCAAAATGCTGTTGACATGAGTCTTGACGGTGCTTTCAGCGATATTTAAGGCTTGGCCAATCTCTAAATTATTTCTGCCCTTGGCAATAAGCTGCAGCACCTCGCGTTCGCGACCGCTTAATTGGGGCAGCTCCATGCGTTCTGCCAGTTTTTCTCCTACATGGGGTGACAGATGCCTGCGTCCTTGGCAAACTTGCCGGATGGCCTCGATAATTTCTTCGCAGGGTGTGTCCTTCAGCAGGTAAGATTTTGCGCCTGCTCGCAGTCCTTGATAAATGTCCTCGTCGCCGTCGTAGGTGGTAAGCAGAATAATGCAGGCAGTGGGAAACTCGGCCCGGATGGCTGCGGTTGCCTCAACGCCGTTGAGCAGAGGCATTCGCAGGTCTAAGAGCGCAACATCGGGCTGATGCTGACGGAAGAGGTCGGCCGCCTCTTGCCCATTACTGGCTTGAGCGACCACTGCCATATCCTCTTCACTGTCTAGAATCAGGGCCAGCCCCTGACGCACTACAGGATGGTCATCGGCCAAGAGGAGGCGAATTGAGCTGGACGAGGACAGGGCTGCAGACATGGTAAATGCAGGCTGTAAGGAGGATTAGCAAAGAGGCAGGGTGACTGCGATCGCAGTTCCAGATCCAGTTTGGGTATCAATGGCCAGCTGGGCCTCAATCTGCCCAGCCCGTTGCCGCATACTTCCTAAGCCAAACCCATTGCTGCGCTGATGCAGGTCAAATCCTTTACCGTCATCTTGAATTCGCAGTTGAATTGTATCAGCCGCAAAGATGAGGTGAACCTGAATGGTTTTGGCCTGAGCATGTCGCAGCGTATTGGTTAGCGCTTCTTGAGCAATCCGCAGCAGGTTCATGCCAACATCTGAGGGTAGGCCGTGGGGAGTTCCCTCTATCTTGACGATTGCCTGAATTGGGGTACCTGTGGTGAGTTGTTCTGTCACGCGGGTTAGGGTTTCGGCAATGAAGCAGTAGTTAGTGCTTTCTTGGCACAACGACCATACTGACAGCCGGGCCTCTGCCAATCCTTCTTTGGCGAGGGTCTGAGCGCGGGTGATGCAGGCTTGAGCTTGATCGGGTTTATTGGAGAGGAAGCGATTAGCAGCTTGAAGCTGCATCAGCACTCCCATAAAGGACTGCGCCAGGGAGTCATGAATTTCGCTGGCCATGCGGTTGCGTTCTTCTAGCATCCCTGTTTGTTTGGCTTCTTCTGTGAGCTGAGACATTTGCAGAGCCAATGCAGCGTGTTGTGTAAGCGCCCGACATTGCTCTAGTTTAGAAGTGTTTTGCTGCTGGTAAGTCGTAAAACATAGTCCCAAAAACCCCAAGGCGTGTTCGCCAATCAGAAGCGGAATGGCGGCAATGCTTTTATGCCCAAACTGCTTATGCCAGGCTTGAGATATGGGCCAGTGCTCGGGTGGCGGATTGTCGTTGTCGATCCAGATAACCCGTCGCTCCTGGCTTAGCCTGTACCAGGCATTGGTAATGTCTGCGGGGATGGGAGTTTGCCAAGGTTCAGTCCGTGGGTCGGTTGCAACGTCAATCACTTCACCGTGCAACAGAAGTGCTGTCATGTGTAAGGTGTGCGAGGCCGCCTGATACACAAATACTCCAGCGCTAGCCGCGCCGCTGGCTTGAATAGATTCTTGCAAGACAGCAACTAGAAACGATTGCAAATTGTCAGTTGTCGTAAGGTGACGAAGAGAGCGACGCAGGGCATCATTCGCCCTGGCCAGTTCTGCTGCCCGCTCTTGTTCGGCCCGCAATAAGGCATCCTGCATGTGCCTCAACTCAGTAACATTGCAGTCGGCTCCTCGATAACCTGAAAACTTGCCTTCCAGGTTAAACATAGGAGTTCCACTGGTTTCAAAAACTACCTGACGCCCATCTTTTGTTAGATTTCGGTTCTCTAGCCTGCTAAAGGTTACCTGCTCGGCGGCGATGGTAGAGAATGTCTCTGACACCCGTTTTGCCTCATCTGGAGGCATGAAGTCAAACGGGGTTTTACCCAGTATTTCTTCGGGAAGGTAGCCCAAAATTTTGGACACTTTTTCATCTACAAAGGTGTAAATGCCGTTTTCATCAACTTCCCAGGCCCAGTCGCTCATGGTGTTGAGCAGGTCTTGCAAACGGCGTTTGCTCTGCTGTAGCTGGGCATTGGTTCGCTCTAACTCAGCGGCACGGTCTTGGGCGGCTTGCTTCTGTTCGCGGGCGATCGCAGCCTGTTTTGCTTCTTCTGCTAGTCGAGTTAGCTCTAGCGCTAGGGCCATTTGATTGGCTAGGGCTTGAATGAGTTCAGTTTGTCCTAAGGTCAGGGTTGTGCGATCGCAAAAAGCAATTCCCAAAAAGCCAACCGGCTGATCCCCTGCTACCAACACCTGACCTGCGTGAGCCACGTGTCCCATTTTGCGATGCCAAGCAATAGTGTCTGGCCACGTATATTCATCTGGGTGATCGGCTGCCTGCCAGATCAGGCTGCGCTGCTTTAGCAACAGGCGAAAAGCAGGCGTAACGTCGGCAGAAAATCCGCTGTGAAAACTGGCCGGATCATCGGGGTGCCCGTCGGGATAAAGGCTGCCATCTCGAACACAGCCAATTTGCTGCAGCTGATTGGTTTCGGGCTCATAGCGAAACAAGTGGGTGACACACGCGCCTGCTTGACGGGCAATCTCCCGTAGAGTGGCGTTTAGAAAGCCCTTGATGTCTTGAGTGGCTGCCAAACTAGCTAGGGTTTCCCGCAAAGCAACATTGGCTTTTGCCAGTTCTGTGGCGCGTTCTTGTTCGGCCTGAATGCGTTCTTCAACCAGGCGATCGACTAACTGTTGGCGATGAAGAGAGGCTCCTATTGCGCCTGCCCCAGAAGCCAACACGTCAATTTCCTGGGTCTTCCACTGGCGGTAATCGACGCAGTCATCAAAGCCAACGCAGCCAAAATAGTCTCCTTCAATAAAAATCGGAACTGCCCCGGTTGACTTCACCCCAATGTCGGCTTGTTGGCTTCGAGCAGGTTCAGGAAAATATTCGAGGGTGTGCCACACAGATCGTCCGGCTCGAAGCTCATCCACTAAAACGCTGTAATCGTCGTTGTACATTACGCAAGTTAATGGGTCATCCATTTGTTTGGGCACGTTTGGGGCGGCCCATTCTTGAATGACCTGATGCTGTAGCCGCCCGCTGCCGGTTTCCACGCGCTCCTGCATCAGCGTTACTCGACTGATATTTGCGGCTTCACCCATTCTTTGCAGTGCCTGAGCGATCGCAGCTTCAACCTCAGAGTTTTCCAAGAGGTCTTTGGTAATTTCCGCAACCACCGAGAGGAGGCGATCGCGCTGCTTCAATTCTTCATTGGCTGCGGCCAACTCTGCTGCTCGGGCCTGTTCAGCTTGCAGAAAGATTTGCTGAGTTTCACGCAACTCAGTAATGTCGACCTGCGTACCCCAACCCCCTGCTACGTAGCCATCTTGGACAGTAGAAACCCCACTGTTGAGGAAGTAGCGTAGCCGCCCCTGTCTATCAACTTCCTCAGTCTCTACGTTGCGGAAGCGGTATCCACTCTCTACGATGCCTCGAATAAACGCCGCATTTTTCTCGGAATTTGGGACATGGACATCGGCATTTCTCACCCCAATTAGATCTTCAGGATTGTCTACGCCATACATGGCAGCAAACGCAGGATTTGTTTTTGTGACACGAATGTTGTGATATAGCCATTCACACTGTTTTTCAATCGGTAAAGTGATTGGGCAAGGCGGGTCAATCTCGACGTAGTAAAATCCTTCGCTGCTTAACTCAAATAGAATCCGAAATCGTTCTTCCGATTCTGCAAGTTGAGTCATCGCCTGCTGAAAATCGCTGTTGATGCGCTCTAGCTCAGCCGAGCGTGCTTGTTCTGTTAGCAACAGGGTTTGCTGGGTGCGCTCCCGCTGAATTGCACTGCCAATGCAATCGGCGGCAATTTTCAATACAGATAGTTCTGCTGGACTGCGCCGTTTTGCTTGGCGACAATCATCTAGCCCAATGACTCCCCACCATTTGCCCTCAACATAAACTGGAACAATTTGTGTCGATTTCACCCCGATCGTAGCCTGTGAGCTACGAAACGGTTCGGGAGCTTCTTCAAGTAAATAGCTCAGGGAGCGGCCTTGCTGCAGCTGCTCAAAAAGCTCCGGAATCTCTCTATAGCTACCCTGAGCTGCAGCCAAATCAGAAAACTGGGGAACCGTTCCAGGAGAATTCCATTCGTACAAAACCCGCCAGTGGGGAAAACTCTCTGAAGGAGAATCAAAATTCTCGATGACGTTAATGCGATCGCTGCCTAACGCTTCGCCAAGGACTCGCAGAGCGGTGCTGACGGCTTCATCGAAGTTAGCAATCGAGAGTAAGGCGTTGGCTGCGATCGCGGTTGCCTGGAGCAGCCGATCCGCTGAGGCAGGAGGAGAGCTGCTGCCGTAGGCCGCTGATGATGACTGTTTCCTGCTGTCTACAAGGGCGGCCCGCAAGGCAGAGTTTTCCTGCTCCAAAGCAGCTATTTGCGCCTGAAGCGTTAACTCATTCTGGAGCAACGGTATCTCGGGCATAGAATTTAGCCTGCGGGGGAACGCCCCTTCAGTATAGGGGAGCGGTTATGGCTAGGTTTTATCTACAGAGGCAGAATAGGCAGCAGCCTCCAGCTTGTTCTGTTCTTGCTCCAGCATCTGCGTGAGCCAGCTGATCTCTTGGCGCAGCATATTTTCAAACCAGCTCCAGGCTGCAGACTGATAGGGGTCGCTGGGCAGCGGCTGTGTTTCCTTGTCCTCTAGCCGTAGACGGCAAAGGACAAGGCGGTTTGCCAGCAGCTTAATTCGCTGATTTGGCTCGATGTATGCAAAAAAGAAGAACTTAATCATAAAACGCGATCGCGCATTCACCCAGCTCTCCTGCGGGTGCTCCATCATCTTCTGCTGCCACTGCGCCCGACCCTGATCCGTGAGGCTGTAGATCTTGCGGTTAGACGCGCCATCTCCGACCACCGTAATGGCTCCCTGCTGCTCTAGCCGCCTGAGCAAGGGGTAAATCGTGCCACAATTGGCGCTGATGCAGCCGCTCATGAACAGTTCAAGCTGCTGCTTCAGGCGATAGCCGTGAAGGGGTTCTCGTTGAAGAAGTCCAAGAGCCGCAATTTCAAACATGACTAAATCTATATCAGATTGATATACTCAGCCTTATCCTCTGCAATATTACGTATCCAGCTCACGTCAGCTCGGTCTGGATAGTGCATTGCACTGTTAACGATACCTTCAACCGAGACAGCTAGGGTGGAGTTTAGCCCCAACTGCCTGGCTACCAAGCACTCAAACGCAACTGGGAGACAAATACTGTGCAGTCTGATGCAGCAAACGTAAATTCTCCGGCAACCCAACAAGATGAACCGTCCCGGTATGACATAGAAACGGCGGGTCCTCCGCCGAGATCCTCCACCCGCTCCCAGCGCCGCTGGTTGCCGGCACTGGGGCTCTTACTGTTGCTGACTGGCCTAGGGTTGGGCTGGCGCTGGTGGCAGGGACGAGGAGCCGATCCCGGCGGGCAGGCGGCAGCTCAACAGCCTCCAGGAATGCCAGTGCAGCTAGAAACGCTGGAAACAACCACAGTTATTGACTTCTCTGAGTTTATTGGCTCCCTAGATGCGCCAGATTCGATCGAGATCCGGCCTGAAATCACGGGACGGATCAGTCAAATTTACGTAAGCCAGGGGGAGCGAGTCGCAGCCGGAACGCCTCTGGTGCAGCTCAGGCCCGATCAACAGCAGGCTGATGTGGCTAGCGTTTTAGCTAGCGTGAGCGTGGCCCGCGCCGCCCAAGCCAACGCCTTGTCTCAGGTCGAGGCAGCGCAGGCAGATCGGATCGCCCAGGAGGCTGAAGTCAATTTGCAGCGGCAGAACTTTGAGCGCACCGCTACCCTGGTTGAACGGGGAGCGCTATCTGAACAGGCCCTAGACGAAGTCCGGCGGGATAGGGATACTGCGATCGCACAGCTCAATGCCATTGATCGCCGCATTCAGGCCGCCGAAGCTGGGCTAGCAGAAGCCAGGGCCGGAGTAACCCAGGCCCAAGCCAACGCCGATCGGGCTAATGCCCAGCTTCAAGAAGCCACCATTGTTGCGCCCTTTGACGGCATTGTGGGCGATATTCCTGCCAGAGTGGGCAGTGTCGTAACCAACAGCGACGTTCTCACCACCCTCACCCGCAACCAGTCCCTCAACCTGCGGCTATCAGTGCCTCTAGAGCGGGCCCCTGAGCTGCGAACAGGGCAGCAGGTTGAGTTGACCGACAACCAGGGCAACGTTGTACAGACTGGGGTCGTCAGCTTTATTGCTCCTCGAGTTGAGGGCGGTGCTCAAAGCATTCTGGCTGAAGCCACCTTTGATAACCCCAGCGGCCAACTGCGAGACGGCCAGTTTGTGCGGGCACGGCTGATTTGGGATCAGCGGGCTGGACTTTTGGTGCCAGCTACCGCCATTACCCGGCTGGCGGGAGAACCCTTTGTCTTTGTGGCAGAACCGCCTGACCCCACCGCTCAACCACCACAGCAGCCTGGCTCAGCCGAACAGCCCCCAGCTGGGCAGCCCCCAGCCGGGCAGCCTCCGACACTCGTAGCTCAACAGCGCCCTGTGCAGTTGGGCAACATCCAGGGCAACGACTATCAGGTACTAGAAGGTCTATCAGCGGGTGATCAAATCGTCGTTTCTGGGGTGCTAAACCTGGCTGACGGTGTGCCGATTATGCCCGTTCCTCCTGCCTCAGAGGCAGGCTCAGGGGCTCCCACGACTCCTTAAAAGAGAGTTCCCTAGATACGGTTACCGGCTCGGCTCTACTCCTCCTTAATAAAGCCATGTTTGCTGAACTTTTTATCAAACGTCCGGTTGTTGCCACAGTTTGTGCCTTCATCATCCTGTTGCTGGGGGCGATTGTCATTCCCACCCTACCGATTGCTCAATACCCCGAAATTGCCCCACCCCAAGTCAGCGTCACTGCAAACTACACAGGGGCCAGCGCTGACGTGGTCGAAAGCTCCGTCACCAACCTGTTGGAGCGAGAGATTAACGGGATTGAGGGGGTGCGCTACATCTCCTCTAGCAGCAGTAACAGCGGCCTTAGCACCATTAATGTCACCTTCGAGCCGGGTCGCGATATTGACCTAGCAGCCATTGACGTTCAAAATCAGCTTTCAGTGGCCGAGGCCCAGTTGCCAGAGCCAGTTCAGCGCACTGGCGTCACTGTCACCAAACAGTCCAGCGGCTTTCTCCTCGCCATTGGCCTATTTTCAGACAATAACCAGTACACGCCTCTATTTCTGAGCAACTACGCCGACCTCTACATCGTGGACGCCCTGCGGCGGCTGAACGGGGTAGGGGACGTGCAGGTGTTTGGCGAGCGGCGCTACGCCATGCGTTTGTGGATAGACCCAGAACGGTTAGCCAGCCGGGGTCTGACTACCCAAGACGTGGTTACGGCCTTAAACGAGCAAAACCTGCAGGTGGGGGCGGGCCGTCTAGGCCAAACCCCAAACGCTACCGACCAGGAATACCAGCTAGACCTAGAAGCCGTCAGTCGCCTGACTGATGCCTCTCAGTTTGAGCAGATTGTGCTCAGAACCGAAGACGACGGAACGCTGGTGCAATTTCGAGATGTAGGCCGAGTAGAGCTAGGGGCGCAGGACTACAGTACGATTCTGCGGTTCCGGGCTAACGATGCGGTGGGCTTGGGCATTAGCCAGCTGCCGGGCAGCAATGCGCTAGAGGTGGCTCGTGCCGTCAAAACAGAACTGGCGCGGCTGTCAGAGCAGTTTCCAACAGGCATGCAGTATCAGGTTGCGTTTGACACCACCACGTTTGTCGAAGAGTCGATGCAGGAGGTAGTCAAGACCCTAATTGAGGCAATTGTCCTAGTAGTGCTGGTGATCTTTGTCTTCCTGCAAGACTGGCGCACCACCCTCATTCCGGCCATCACCATTCCAACCTCTCTGATTGGCACCTTTATCTTTGTCAAGCTGTTTGGCTTTTCCATCAACACTTTGACCCTGTTTGGCCTGACCCTGGCCACCGGGATGGTGGTCGATGATGCGATCATCGTCGTGGAAAACATTAGCCGCCTGATCAACACCCGCGATTTGAGTCCCAGGCAGGCGGCAATTGATTCGATGCGCGAGCTTAGTGGAGCGGTAGTCGCTACCTCGCTGGTGCTGATGGCTGTGTTTATTCCGGTGGCGTTTTTCCCGGGAACTACAGGGGCGCTTTATCAGCAGTTTGCGCTAACGATTGCCTTTTCAATCGCGGTTTCAACCTTCCTAGCGTTGACGTTGACTCCCTCCCTTGCTGCCCTGCTGCTGCGGCGCAATACGCGCCCGCCTGGGCTACTGGCAGGATTCTTCAACGGCTTCAACTGGTTTTTGGATGGTTCACAGCGGCGCTACCAGCGATCGCTCAACGTGCTAACCCGCTTTAAAGCGGCAGTGATTGGCCTGTTTATTCTGGCGCTGGGCCTGACGGGGCTGCTCTTTACTCGAGTGCCCGCTGGCTTTTTGCCTGAAGAAGATCAGGGCTATTTCATTACTTTGATTCAAGGCCCTGAAGGGGTTTCGCTGAACTATACCGATAAGGTGATTGCCCAAGTTGAGCAACAAATTCTGCAGGTACCAGAGGTGATTGGCACTTTTGCCATCGCTGGCTTCAGCTTTACCGGCAGCAGCGCTAACAACGGCATTATTTTTGCCACGCTCAAGCCCTTTGAGGAACGCACAGGGCCGGAGCAGTCAGTGCAGGCCATTATTGGTCAGCTCTTTGGTCAGTTTATGGGTATCACCGAGGCTCGGGTACTGCCGCTTAACCCGCCGCCAATTCAAGGCCTGGGCACCTTTGGCGGCTTTACCTTCCAACTACAGGACCAACGCGGCACTGCAGATCTGAACTCACTGCTAGGGGCGGCCTATCAGATGATTGGGCAGGCTAACCAGACTCCTGCTCTGCAGCAAGTCTTTACGACCTTTGCCGCGAGCACACCCAAGCTCTCGATTGAGGTTGATCGCAACTTGGCCCAAGCCCAGCAGGTGTCTGTCAACGATATTTTCAGCACCTTGCAAACAGCGATTGGCTCTCAGTACGTCAATGACTTTACGCTAGGCCAGCGCAACTACCGGGTCTATGTCCAGGCTGACCAGCAGTTTCGCTCCAATCCGGGAGACATTAGCCGGCTCTATGTCCGCTCGGCAACGGGGACAATGGTGCCTCTAAGCAGTCTGGTCACGGTCACGCCTCAGACAGGGGCACAAACCATTACCCACTTTGACCTGTTCCGCTCAATTGAGATTACGGGTTCGGCGGCTCCGGGTTACAGCTCGGGAGATGCGCTCAATGCGATGGAGGAACTGGCAGCCCAACTGCCCCCTGGCTTCAGTTACGCCTGGGCCGGAACGTCCCTGGAGGAGAAAGAGTCGGGTGGTCAGGCTACCATTATCTTTGGCCTGGGTCTGGTGTTTGTTTTTCTGGTGCTGGCGGCCCAGTATGAGAACTATATTGACCCGCTGATTATTATGTTGGCGGTACCGCTGGCGATCATGGGTGCACTGCTGGCCCAGTCTTTACGAGGGCTGGAGAACGATGTTTACTGCCAGGTTGGGCTGGTGATGCTGATTGGTTTGGCGAGTAAAAACTCTATTTTGATTGTGGAGTTTGCCAACCAGCTGCGGGAACAGGGGCTCTCGGTTACCAAAGCTGCCGTAGAAGCCGCTCAAGACCGGCTGCGACCTATTTTGATGACCGCTATTTCGACGCTGATCGGCATCTTTCCGCTAGTGGTGGCGACAGGGGCAGGTGCCGGTAGCCGTCAATCACTGGGAACGGCGGTTTTTGGCGGCATGCTGATTGCTACCTTTTTGACGCTGTTTATGGTGCCGACTCTGTATATCGTGATCACAAACTTCCGAATTCGTTTGTTGGGCCAAGGAGACTCTGATCGAAGGGTAGAGCGCGAGGAGGCCGTATTGCCTGGGTCTCGTCTGTAGTGGTTTGTCGGACTGCTGGGCGGTTTTAAAGGTCCTTGCAGAAGGGCTTTGTCCCTTTTGCAGCCGCCCCTCACTCTAAGGTCTTGGAACCCTTAGTTAGAATTAGCTGCTTGAGCACCAAACCCCGCTCAGCCTTGGACTTGAGTCTAGGTGAGCGGGGTTTGGTGCAAAAAATATGAGACGTCTGCAGCTTGGAGGGGGAATGCTGTTTCAGTCAGTTGTTAGGGCGCAAACTGGGGCAGCCTTTAAGGGTAAAGATTGACGGTTCTTTACGAAGGTTTTACAGCTGAATCTGGTAGAAAACCTTAAATTAAGTTTGTGACTGCCAGCTTCTTACGTAAACTGACGTGAAATCAAAGGCCCCTGATTTTTTGGGGTTAGTGATTCTATCTAAAGGCGCATACTGGCCTGGTTATTCATCGCTAAACTCAGGCAATGATCTGGGCAGGCGACGATCTAGATTCCATCAGGGTAAGCATACTCACTATTTAAAGAACTATGTCAGCAACTAAACAGCGTCAGCTGATTGATTTTTTGCAGGGCGACCTAGCGATTCCGGCAGATGCGATCGCACTGGCCCTCCGTCAGACAGAGCAGGCCCCCAGCACAATGCCAATGGTGCTTTGGCAGTACGGACTGGTTACCTTGGAGCAGCTCAACCGCATTTTTGATTGGCTAGAAGCAGCCTGAGGTAGGGCGCTTTACGCGCCCTAATTGACTACTCAGCCTCTAGCTTCAGCACCAACACGCCTAGAGGCGGCAACGTCAAGCTCAGGGCATAAGGCCAGACAGGGTTGTCCCAGGCTTGAGTAGCTTTGCCCCCATAGTTGCCGACGCTGCTGCCACCGTAGTCTTGGGCATCGCTGTTGAGAATTTCCCGGTAATAGCCTGGTTTAGGAACGCCTATCCAATAGTCATATTGAGGGTTTGGGGTGAAGTTGCAGACGATCAGCAAGAACTCGTCTGAGTGCTTATCTTTGCGGAGAAACGAGACCACGCTGTTGTCGGCATCGTTGCAGTCGATCCACTCAAACCCATTAGTTGAAAAGTCATCGGTGTAAAGGGCGGGCTCACGCCTATAGAGGGCATTGAGTTCGCTCATGAAGTTTTGCAGCTGCTGGTGGGGCTCGTGGTTGAGCAAGCTCCAGTCGAGATCGAGCCAGCTATTCCACTCAGTAGTCTGACCAAACTCCATCCCCATAAACAAGGTCTTTTTACCGGGGTGGGTAAACATGTAGGCATAGAGGGCACGGAGATTGGCAAACTTCTGCCAAGGGTCGCCCGGCATCTTCTGGTAAAGGTTGCCCTTGCCGTGTACGACCTCATCGTGAGACAGGGCCAGCATAAAGTTTTCGCTGTAGGCGTACCAGATAGAGAAAGTAATGTTGTTCTGGTGGTAGCGGCGGTAGACCGGATCTGTATTGAAGTAGTCGAGGATGTCGTGCATCCAGCCCATGTTCCACTTGAAGTTGAAGCCTAGGCCGCCGATGTAAGTAGGACGAGAGACATTAGCCCAGGCTGTAGACTCCTCAGCAATTGAGAGCACGCCGGGGTAGTAGCCAAACAGCAGGTAGTTGAGCTGCTGCAAAAACTCGACTGCCTCCAGGTTTTCCCGACCACCGTATTGGTTAGGAACCCATTCGCCCTGTTTGCGATCGTAGTCAAGGTAGAGCATCGAGGCGACCGCATCTACCCGAATGCCGTCGATATGATACTTGTCAAACCAGAACAGGGCGTTGGAAACCAAAAAGTTGCGAACTTCGTGGCGAGCATAGTTGAAGATCAGCGTACCCCACTCTTTATGCTCACCTTTACGAGGATCGGCGTGTTCATAGAGGTGAGAGCCATCGAAGTAGGCCAGTCCATGGCTGTCTTTGGGGAAATGGCCGGGCACCCAGTCTACGATAATGCCGATGCCGTTTTGGTGGCACTGATCGACAAAGTACATGAAATCTTGAGGCGTGCCAAAGCGGGACGTAGGGGCGTAGTACCCAGCTACCTGATAGCCCCAGGAACCATCGTAAGGGTGTTCTGCGACCGGCATCACCTCAACGTGGGTGTAGCCCAGCTTCTTGACGTAGGGAACTAGGGTGTCGGCCAGTTCCCGGTAGGTCAGAAAGCGAGCTTCGGGCTTGGCAGAGACCTCCACAACATAGCCATTTTCGGGCGGCGTATCGCCGCTGCCATGCAGCCAGGAGCCAAGATGCACTTCGTAGACAGAAATGGGCTGCTCGTGGGGGTTACCCTGCCGCCGCTGCTCCAGCCATTCAGCATCGTTCCAGGTGTAGGCCAGGTCGTTCACGACGGACGCTGTGGCGGGGCGTACCTCCTGCTGGTTACCGTAGGGATCGGATTTGTAGTAGAGATGGCCTTCCCAATTTTTAATCTCGTACTTGTATTTTTCGCCGTTGCTCAAGCCCGGAATAAACAAATCCCAGACGCCATTAATCCGCCGCATCTGGTGCTTGCGGCCATCCCAGGTATTGAAGTCGCCAATGATGGAGACGTTACGAGCATTGGGGGCCCATACTGCAAAGTAAACCCCTTCAACCCCATCAACGGTGGCTAAGTGTGCCCCCATCTTTTCGTAAATACGGTGATGGTTGCCTTCACTGAATAGGTAGATGTCGTAGTCAGTGAGCAATGGTGACTTAAAAGCGTAGGGATCATGCATGACCCGTTCATGTTCGCCTTCTTTGACCTTGAGCAAATAGTTGGCGGCCAGTTCTTCGGTATTAATCTCGCACTCAAAGAAATGGGGGTGGTGGGTCTGCTGCATTGGGTACTCAGACCTTTCCTCGGGGTGAATCACCCAGGCAGCCTCGGCATCAGGCAAGTACGCCCGGACCACCCAGCGGCGATGGCCGTTTTCTTCGATTGGGTGCGAACCCAGAATTTCAAAAGGATTTTGATGCTGGTTTTCGACGATCCGCCAGACTTGCTCCGGTGCAGCAGTAGGCATAGTACTTCCTTTGCTCGGCGACTTATTGAACGGTAGTTGCAGTGAGAATGCTCGCTACAGGGCCACAAACATTGGCGGTAATGCCCTGGTAAACGTTAACGCTAAACCTCTCGCTGAGGTTTCTTGCTAAAGACAGAAAAGTGAGCTTGAACAGCGAGGTTGATTCCCCAACAGGCAAAAAATTTGGCCGTGGCGGTTCCTAGCCGTCAGCGTTTAGAGTTTTGCCAGCCAATTGAGCTGAGAGCATCTGCCTTTGCAGAAAGGTGCCACTCAAGTCCTCTGAAAGGAGCAGGGCGATCAGCATGAACCCTACGTGATTGCCTCAATAGCGAGCCTTACCTTAGGTATTAACAGCCTGCATAGGAGTTCCGCAGGCCCTAAAGAAACCCACCATGACTACCCACACTCAGCCCTACAATCTCGAAGTTCAAGACAAAATCGCCAGGCTGCAGCAGGATGCTGAAACGCTTCTCTCCAGCATTCTACAGCAGATCGAAGCGAACCAACCCGACGCGCAACAGGCCCACCCCAGCCTCAACCGGGTACCCGCCGAGCGTTCTCTGCAGCCACTCTACTCCGTACCCGCTCGCATCCGTCAGCCCCTCGCCGCTTAACTTTCCCCTCTCCGCGTCCCCCTCTTCGCATCCCCAACTCCCCTCACACAAGGACCCATCATGATCGCCGTAATCTCCTTTCTCAAAAGAGCACCCACAGAAGCCTCTCCCGCTGTTCAAGTTAACCTGTCCACCCCAAATTCAGTCGTTAGCAATTCACAAGACGCACCTCCCCCACCCTTGCCCAATGTCTGGATTTACGATGGCGAAGCCTACGACCTGACTGATTTCATCAAGCGGCATCCAGGCGGCGAGTTTTTCATTGGCCGCACCAAGAACCGCGACATTACTGTGCTGGTCAACGTGCTGCACCGCAACCCGGCCAAGGTCAAGCAAGTGCTCAAGAAGTATTCGCTAGGACGGCCCGCCACTCCTGCAGACATGCATCCCAAATATGATGCACCGCCCTTTTTGTTTAAGCCTGATTTTGATGGCTGGCGCGATACGCCCCGGTTTAATTTTGAGCCTCAGGGTCAGCTACTCAACGCAATTCGAGTACGGCTGAAAACGCCTGAAATGCAGGCCCGGATTGCCCAGATGGACTTTCTTTTCAATCTGGTGACGGGGTTGCTGGCTGTGATTTATGTGCTGGTGGAAGGCATTCGCTTTGGGTTGCCTCAGTTCATGCCGATCTATCTGTTTGCGCCGCTGATGGCGATGCTGCGGATCTCTCTCTCTGGCGCGGGGCACTACCTGATCCACCGGGCTCAGGTGCGGTTCAACAAGGTTTTTGCCCATGTGTTTGACATTAACTATGTGCCGATGGCCCATGTGGTGATGGACGGCCACACGCTGATGCACCATCCGTTTACCCAGAGCGAAGTGGACATCAAGCGCAATGTCTTTACGGCGGTGATGGATCTGCCCCGCTATTACCGAGTGCCGCTGCATACGCTGCACAAGCTGGGCCACATCTGGACAGGCATGTTTGTACGGGCAACGGAGCTGTCTCTGCTGGGAATTCGCTTTGGGGTACAAAACCTTTATGGCGATTGGCGGCGGGCGCTGCCCCACTACTTGGGTCTGTGGGCGATGAGAGCCCTTCTCTGCGGTGAGTGCCTGATCTTTGTCCTCCACGGCGATGGGCTGGCTTGGTTAGCTCAATTTGTCCTTACTCTCTGGATCAGCACGTTCATGATTGTGGCCAGCCATGACTTTGAGGACGATGCCGCTGAGACGACCCCGGATGATAGCCAGGACTGGGCGGTGCAGCAGATCCAAAATTCCTATGACCTGACCATGGTGGGCAACAAGTATATTGACTGCTTTTTGTCTGCTGGGCTGAGTCCTCACCGGGTGCACCACGTTCTGCCCTTTCAAAAGAGCGGCTTTGCCAATATTGCCAGTGAGGCGATTGTGCGAGAGGAGGCGGCCAAGCTGGGAGTGGCCTGGGACGCGCCGAAGAATTTCTTTTGCGATCGC
Organism: Pseudanabaena sp. FACHB-2040; assembly: GCF_014696715.1. NCBI lineage: Bacteria > Bacillati > Cyanobacteriota > Cyanophyceae > Pseudanabaenales > Pseudanabaenaceae > Pseudanabaena > Pseudanabaena sp. FACHB-2040. The sequence goes on along the minus strand of NZ_JACJQO010000001.1, from coordinate 100,975 downwards.
TTACCCGTTATGGCCCGCTACTACCTGCTGACCCCCTCCCGCCAAGCCCGAGAAGAGAACCTAAGCCTACTGCAGGAACACCTCAATCCCAAGGCGCTACGCACATCCCTGCTCTACATCTACCGAGGCTTTATTGGAGTGGGCTCAATCTAGCAAACGCCCTAACTTAGCCAAACACTGCCTGCTGCCCCAATTTTTTAACCAAAGTGCACTACCAATTCTCAAGATAGCCACTACTCATCCACATCCACTCTCCCACCCCCCCATCCGCAGCACTTTTTTCCTCGAATTGGGATAACCCTCCTACCGTTACTCAACTTCAATCCACATAAACCCCACAAATCACACAAGGAATCCCCCCATGCGTCCCTCAAATGTTGAAGCTTATCGCGCCCAAGTTACCCTGCCTTCTCTAGAGTCTCTGCCCAGTGCAAGCCGTCTGGCAGCTGGCATTGCAGTAAACGCTCACCAGCGAGTAGCTGTTATCGAAAGCATTGCAACCGGCACCCCTGAGCACGTGATTCCCCAGTCCGAGGCGGCCAAGCTGATTGCTAGCCTGCCCCGGCTCAAGGAAAACGGCAGCCGCATTGAAAAAATCTACCAAAATACCCGCATCGACACGCGGCATCTGGCGGTTAATCTACTGTCGGAAGAGGCAGTTTCGCCTGAGCAGTCGGCAGCCTCTATTCAATCGCGGATGCAGGTTTTTAAGGAGAAAGCCGTTCCTCTGGCTGAACGGGTTGTGCGTCAAGCCCTAGCTAACTTGCCTGACGTGTCGCCCACTGTAGCAGACTCCCTTGGGCTGATCGTCTTTGTCTCTAGCACCGGATTTATTGCTCCTGGTGTGGATGCTGAAATCATTGAGCGGCTGGGACTGAAGCGCAACATTGCCCGTGTCACCGTCAACTTTATGGGCTGTGCTGCCGCCATGAATGGGCTGCGGGTGGCCTGTGACCACGTCAGGGCCTATCCAGCCAACCGGGCGCTGGTGGTGTGCTTGGAGCTGAGCTCAATCAACGCTGTGTTTGAAGATGACTTAAATGACGTGATTATTCATAGCATCTTTGGCGATGGCTGCGCTGCTGTGGTGGTGGGAGCGGGCTACGCTGCGATCGCAAAAGACCGAGGCCAGATCGTGGTGCGCGATCACTTCAGCTACCTGGTCGAAGGCAGCCAGGACGGCATCACCCTCGGCGTTAATGATACCGGCATTACCTGCCAGCTGTCCCCTAAGTTGCCTGAGTACATTGAGACCGGAGTTGGCCCGGTGATTGAGCGCTACTTGGCGAGCCAGGGTTTGACTCAAGAGAGCATTGACCTGTGGGCTGTGCATCCGGGCGGTACTCGCATTATTCAAAAGGTACAGAGTGCTCTGGGGCTAGACGATAGCCAGGTTGCACCGAGTTGGGCAGTCCTGCGGGAATACGGCAATATGCTTAGCGCTTCGATTCTTTTTGTGCTGGAGCGCATGGCTAGCGAGCGGCGGCAGGCACTGAGCCAGGGGAGCGGGGTAGCAGCCCCTACCTCCTCAATGCGCGGGCTAGGATTTTCCTTCTCCCCCGGCGTAGGCATCGAAGGCGTGCTCTTTGAGTTGGCCTAAACCCCATTCTCCCTCACCCTTCGTTCCCATGCGGAGCGTAGGAAAGCCTCCGGAGGTTCCGCCTTCTTAGCAGGGCACATTCATCTATTCCTTCCCTGAGCAAATCCCCCCAGAAAAGGCAAACATCATGCAATACATTCAGCTTCTGTTAAAGCGCTCCTGGCAGACCATTGTGGTCGCTGTTCTCCTGGGCCTCATCAGCGGTCTTTGCAATGCCAGGCTGATCTCCCTGGTCAACCAGGCGGTGAGTCAGCCCACCCAACCCCAAGCCCTGATGCCCTTCTTTGTGCTAGTGGTAATGACTCTGGGCATTGGCGTACTCTCCCAGTTCATTTTGATTAGCCTGTCCCAGGATGCAATTTATCAGCTTCGCCTGACGCTGAGCCGCAACATTTTGCTGTCGCCGCTGCCCCACCTAGAGCGGCTAGGGGATCACCGACTGTTGGCAGCCCTGACTGATGATGTGCGGGTACTGTCTCGGACGGTGACGGTGTTTCCTAACCTGTGCGTAGACCTGGCGACGATTGGCGGCTGTTTGGCTTACCTGGCCTGGCTGTCGGGGCCAATGTTTGTTCTGCTGGTGCTGATTTCGCTGGTGGCGGTCTGGAGCATTCAGGCGACGATTCGGAAGGCGCAGGCGCTATTTGCGATCGCACGTGACGAAGAAGATCACCTCTTCAAGCACTTCCAGGCCATTACACGGGGCACCAAAGAACTCAAGCTCAATCGGCGGCGGCGCGACGACTTTCTAAACCACACCCTCGAAACCAGCATTCGGGGACTGCGCCAGAAAAACAGCCATGCGATGAAAATCTTTGCCCTTTCCGATGGTCTAGGCCAACTCTCTCTCTTTGTCACCTTGGGCGTCGTGCTGTTCATTGCTCCTCACTTCATCAGCACCCCCCTGCCCCTACTTGCGACCTACGCCCTCACCATCACCTATCTGACCATGCCCTTTCAAAACCTGCTGCACCGCCTGCCCGACCTGTTGCGCGGCCAAGTCTCCCTCCGCAAGATCGACCACATGCGGCTGGCCCTGGCCCACGAACAGGAAATCGACACCGCCAATCCTCGCAGCACTCAGCCCGTCTGCCATCTGGAGCTAAAGCAGGTGACCTACCACTACCACCCAGAAGGCGAAGAACACGGCTTTACCCTTGGCCCCATTAACCTTTCGTTTCAACCCGGACAGATTACCTACTTAATCGGCGGCAACGGCAGCGGCAAATCTACCCTAGCCAAGCTCATGACCGGGCTCTATATGCCCCAAACCGGCTCCATCTCTCTGTGCGGCACACCGATCAATGATCAGAACCGAGAGTGGTACCGCCAGCACATCTCAGCTATCTTCTCTGACTTCTTCCTCTTTGATCGCTGCCTGGGTTTAGATCAGGTCAACCTCGACCAAGACGTGCGCCGCTACCTGAAACAGCTGCATCTGGATCACAAAGTGCAGGTGCGAGACGGTCAGCTCTCTACCACCCGCCTCTCTCAGGGTCAGCGCAAACGCCTCGCCCTTTTGACTGCCTACTTAGAAGATCGGCCCATCTACATCTTTGACGAATGGGCAGCCGACCAAGAACCGGCTTTCAGGGAATTGTTTTACACCGAAATTCTGGTCAAGCTCAAAGAGCAGGGCAAGACTGTAGTGGTAATCACCCACGACGATCGCTACTTCTACCTCGCTGATCAGCTGATCAAGCTCGACTACGGTAGGGTCACTAATGCTCAAGTGCCGCTGGCGCTAACGCGGTAGGAGTCGGGGTAGATGGGTGAATGGATGGGGAGCGAGGAATTTATGAGGTTTGAAAATGTTGTTTGAATCCCAACCCTTCAGGGGCTGTTTGAGAAGTCACGCAGCTTACCTAGACTCCCCTGTCCTCTGCCCTTTGCCCTAATCAATGATCAACTGACTCAGCAATAAAGCCATAAACACCATCCACATTGCTCCAGAAAGCACGAGCCATACGGTTACTGAGAAAAGATCAATGCGGCTCATCAGCCCCCGCAGCCCCCGCTGTCGACGCACGGGGCGGTGCCGATGATACACGGCAGCTGTAAGCCTCGCCCCAAAGATGGCTGCCAGCACGCCTGCTCCAAAAACCCAGTCGCGCTCGTGAATAAACTGAAGCCACGGTATCAGCGTTCCGGCATTGGCACTATTGGGCTGAAAGGTGGGATCTCGTAGGGGCGATATCTGATACACAAGGAAAACAAAGGCTCCAGCTAGCAGAAACCAGGGGAGAGCTGGGGAAAAGCGTTGAGTTATGTGGCGCATCAGGTGTACTAGAAAACCTCTTGACGAGTGCTGTAGACTTTCTGGCGTAGAACTTAAGACGGCAGAACGCTCAAAATGTTTCTGGCAGCTTGATTCAAAAACCGCCAACCTCTCCTCAAACCAAAAGGGCACCAGTTCCTCCACAACTTTTCTGCAGGGGTAGGCACACTGAACTGCGTCTTCATTTCAGATGTAGAAGTTGGGTGCACCAAAGAAAACGTTGTGAGCTAGCTCAGCCGAAGTATTGCCTCATAAAGCCAGCCCCCAGAGGAATCTCCTCTGGGGGCTAGTGAATTGTGACTACAGGCAAAACCAAGATAGGCAGATAGTGCCCGCTCTACGAGGTGCTAAAGCTTGAGCAACCCGTATTTACGCAGGAGATAGAAGTAGCGTTAGCGAGCGCCGATCAAAGGACTGCACTTTGCCTGCAGTACTTAGATCATTCACTACCCGCTCTAGCAGTTCGGTAGCCCGATCGCGGTGCTGGTGTTCCCGGCCTCGCAGCCGAACTAAAAACTTAACTGAATCGCCCTTGCCTAGCCACTCTACGGCACGGTCAATCCGCAGCCGGTAGTCAGACTCACCAATATTGGGACGAAACTTAACTTCTTTAACGGAAGGGCGAGCACTTTGCTTCTGGCGCTTGCTCTGCTGATACAGTAACTTACCGAAATCCATGATCTTGGCAACTGGGGCATCTTTCCCCTGAGAGACGACAACCAAGTCGAGCTGGTTGTCTTGAGCCATTTGCAGGGCTTCGCGCGTGTCTATCAGGCCGTGATTGGTGCTCTCTTGATCGATCAAAAACACCTGGGGTGATTTGATTTGGCGGTTAACGAGTTGCTCTTGTTTACTAGCGATAAGACGTTCCTCTTGAATTCGGCGTTTACTTTGGTATCTCTTGAGTACTTTAGATCCCAATACTAAACGGGCTAGGCATAAAGCGCACCTTTCCCATAGGGATCTCTAAAGAAATACTAGCTTTTCAACGGCCAATTGGGCAGGGGAAATCTGCCCCTCGACAGATCGGGTTGCCGCTAGGGTACCTGCACCACCATGACCGTACAGGGCGCATGATGAACCACGTAATTGCTGGTGCTGCCGATCAAGACTTCCTCTAGACCGCTACGGCCATGCCGGCCCATGACGATTAGGTCGGCAGGCCAATCGGCTGCAACCTTACAAATGCAGCGACTTGGCTCACCCACGGTGCAGCCGGCCTCGACCGCAGTAATTCCCGTTGCGGCTGCCCGCCGGTAAAAAGACTGAAGCCACTGCTGGGCTACATCGCGGTTGCGCTGCAGTTGGTCCTCTCCCTGCTGCGCTATTTGCAGGTCATAACCTAGGCCAGCCCCTCCAAAAGTGGACCAAGCACCCATTGGTAAACTCCCGCCCGCTCCCAGCCCAGTAGTAGGCAGTGCAGTGGCATCACTAACGCAGTGCATCAGTCTGAGGGAGGCATCAAGGGCAGCTGCGATCGCAACCCCCTTGGCAAAAACTGGTTCAGCCTGGTCAGTGCGATCAAGCGCCAGCAAAATCCGTTGAAAGGCCATAATCCGCTCGGCTAAATGTACTTAACGTCTTCCCCATCCTCATCCCGGTCTTCCCGAATCTCGCCTGCCCGCGACGGCTCAACCCCGTCATACATCTGAGGCGTTACAGCGGGGTTCTCAACAATTTCGCGAGGATGCTTGCGATAACCACCTTTGGAGACTAAGTCCTGTGGGTCAACCGCTTTTTCGTCAGCGGCCTTACGGATTTGATCCGGGTTTTCTTGGTTCGCCATCTGTACTACCACCTACTTAAAAACTTACCCTAAAACGCTAGGCTGGCCCGGCCGCAAATGAATTTGGACTACTTTCTGACTTATGAATTTGACAACCGAAAAGCCAGCAAAACTATTGGTTTATTTCTACCTTCAGCTAAACGAAGAAAGTAGCTCAACGTTATCTATCAAAAGGGAGCAATCTTAAACCCCCTAAGCTCAGCATTTCTACCAGACGACAGACGTTTCTGACGAGAGGGCTCGATAACCTAAAGACAAGATGTCTCCAGAACCACATCCACCCACCAATCAGAGCCTGTCAGCTCACAAGGATTGCTGCCAATCAGGGATTCCTTGCTGAACTGGCAGGTTTTTTGTTGTTAAGGCTAATCAAAACTCATGACTGATACCAGCGTTAAAAAGGTAAATTCGGCAACTTCTCCCCACGGAGAGATGGGACAAGTTTATCTTGCCTCGGGCATCAATTTAGCCATGCGCCTCTGGCAAGAAGAAGCGCCTTCAGAGGCAAAGCCCGCAACTCAACGTCCTTACGAAACAGTGGGCTATGTCTTAGCAGGCCGGGCCGAACTTCACCTGCAGGACCAAATGGTCATTCTAGAATCTGGTGACTCGTGGGTTGTGCCTAAAGATGCACCTCATACCTATCGGATTTTGGAAACTTTTAGCGCTATCGAAGTGACCAGTCCGCCCGCCCGAGTGCATGACCGAGATGCCGCTTAAGACCCTATTCTAAAGTCCTTTTGAAATCCTTAGGAGCTTCACTATGTTCATGAAAGATACCAAGTCTGACAGTCTAATTAAGCTGGTTGATCCTGCCCCCCTGTTTGATCCTGTAAAGAGTTCTGTACAGGGTCGCCAGCAGGAAGGCCAAGAGGAGCAGCCGCCGATGGAGTTTGATAAGAGTCAGCTGGTTTTCCCCTCAGGTGAATCTCTGCCCCGTTGCTGGACCGATCCAGACTACATGCTTTAAGCACGCACCTCAAATCGTTTCGTTGATAGCCGCTGAGACAGAAATTCCCAGCGGTTTTATTTATATGGGTTGCTGACAATAACTAAAGGGGTGACGCCTGGAGCGTCACCCCTTTTTCAATAGATCTGGTTTAGCTGTGAAATCTACTAGTCTTTCACAGGAAAAGTGATCTGTTGGGAAGAGATCTATTGGAAAGCAGTGGGTCGATTGGTCCACTCTTGAGGCTTTGTTGCGGGGACTTCAAAGAGCTGGACTTTCTCAGGTTTGAACTGCTTCAGAGCACGGCTAACGTCTTTCATCTGTCCGGGCTCTCCCTGCACTGACAAGATATATTTGCCCGCCTCTAAACGGTTGCGCAGAGACAGAGCGTCGCCGCCGTTGTTCCAACCCAGAGGGCCACCGACAATGGCTGAGATCAAAGCTCCTGCACCGGCCCCTAGCAGCCCTGCCAGGGTGTGGTTAATGATGCCAGCTGCATTGGGAATGATTTCAATACCATTTAGCCAATTGAAAGCAAAAGCGCTAATAAAACCAATCGACATCACCCAGTAAGAAATCTGACGGGCGCGGATGCGGGCCTGAGCAGGAGCTTCGATAACGCCTAAAGATTCTGCGCTTTCAAAGCCTTCGCCAATGATGGACATGTGATCGTCAGATACTTTAGAACTCCGCAGGGCATTAGCAGCAGCTTCTGCCTGATCACGGTTAGGAAGGACGGCAATTAAACATTTCATAGTTTTCTCTACAGTTGCTTTAAGTAAAGTGATAAGACCGACTCAACATCGCATTCAAATCTGAATAGCAGGAGACAGTCATTCATTAAGGGTCTTTACTATCCAACACGAGAATAGAAGTGTTCCCATCCCTCAAAAGCTTGATCTTAAGGAGGTTTAAGCCGCTCTCTCCTGACAGAATAAGCTTCACTCTCACGACAGATGAGGTTGGCACTTGAGGTCGTTAGCCTGTATACGACCAAATTTTTGATTAACAATATGAGTAACGAAACTTCTGAGCAGCTTAATAAAGTCGTTTCTGACCAGGTCGTCGGGGCTAAGAAGGCGATCACTGCACCTCTGCCTCATCCTCCTTCCTTCAGCCCACAAGCTTCTCCTCGGGAAATGAAAAAGCGGCTAGACTGGGGCGAGCCTGCTCTGACGATTATTGATATCCGCGATCGCGAAACCTTTGGCAAGGAGCACATCAAAGGGGCTATGTGCATGCCTGCGGACGAGCAATTTGTAGAAACTATCTCCGCTAGCTTAGAGCATGAGCGAGATATCTACCTCTATGGCAACTCTGATGAAGAGACTGCTCAAGCCGCTAACATGCTGCGGCAGGCAGGCTTTACTCGGATTGCTGAACTCCAAGGCAACTTAGATGCTTGGAAGACTATCAACGGCACGGTAGAAGGCTACAACGCCTAAATACTGTTGTGTGACTAGAGAACTAGAACCTGCCCCCTGGCCTTGCAAGGCCAGGGGGCTTCTAAGTTTAGGAATGAGTAACAAATGTTGCGCTGCAGATGCCTTCTCTCATCCGGGAGCGTCTGCAACCAAGTTTTGAGACTTTGCATTATTACATTACAAAGCTCTGCTGTTTACTAACAGCAGAGCTTTATCAGGCTGTATTTAACTGGGTTAGTTGGCAACTCAAATAGCCAGGTAAGAGCGCATTTCACCAGAAGCATGACGCAGTTTCTTGATGGCGTCGCGCTCAATTTGGCGGACTCTTTCTCGGCTTACATTCAGACGCTTGCCGACTTTAGAAAGAGACAGCCCATGACCGGTTTCTAGACCAAATCGCAGGGTCAACACTTCTTTCTGTTGGGGCGTTAGCCGATCCATGAGCTGAAACAGGTCTTGCTGCAGGGTGGAGCGGGCAACGAATTCCTCTGGAGTATTGTCTTGAGCATCTTCCAGCAGTTCACCAAACTCGGTGTCGTGCTTATCGCCTACGCGCAGGTTGAGAGACATGGGGTGCTGAGACTGATCCAAGTAGCTGCGAACCTGTTTGAGAGGCACATCTAACTCGTCTGCAACTTCCCGCAGGGTTGCCGTGCGGCCTAGCTTTTGAGCTAGAGAACGCTGGGCTTTCTTGATTTTGTTGAGCTTTTCAAAGATGTGAATGGGTAGGCGGATAGTGCGGCTTTTTTCTGCGATCGCACGCGTAATCGCCTGACGAATCCACCAGTAAGCATAAGTGGAGAAGCGATAGCCCTTAGTTGGGTCAAACTTCTCAACGCCACGCTGCAGGCCAATAGTTCCTTCCTGCACCAGGTCCATCAGGTCTAGATTGCGCTTGGTGTACTTCTTTGCAATAGAGACAACTAAGCGCAAGTTGCCTTCTACCATGCGGCGTTTGGCTCTTTCTCCGCGACCGACTATCCGTTCCAAATCGTCAACCGGCAAGTTAACTGCCTCTGACCATTCCTGTAAGCTGGGTTCCCGATTCAGCGTCTCAGCTAAGGATTCTTTTACATCCTCTAGCTGGACGGCCTGCTGCACCTGCTTGCCCAGGTTGATCTCTTCCTCACGAGTCAGCATAGAGATGCGACCGATTTCTTTGAGGTAGGACTGTACGGAGTCCTTAGATACACGAACAGTGGTCATACTGAAACAATCTCTAAACGTCCAGGGGTGTCTGAATAGCTCTAAAAGAAGGCAGTAGTTAAGCCGGTGACCAGTGAAAGAAATCTCTTCCTGCTGCCCTCACCCACCGCAGGGCAACCACCTCAATAGCTTTTAGCTTTGCATGCTGTCTTTGGCGGTGCCTCTATCTAAGGGGTAGTTCAAAACTGCCAAAAATCAGCGTTTTCAGCCCAATTTGCGCTGGCTGGCTGGTTATGCCTGCCGCGACTCATGAGTGGGATGTTAAGAGGACTGTTTAGAGTCAGGCTCTACTGCGCGGCTCCGGCTTGCAGCACCTGCTCTCCCTCCTCTTCTTCTTCCTCCCCTGTAGACGTAACTCGAGCTCGTTGGGTGGCCGGCAGCAGCAGCGTAAAGACACTACCCTGACCGTGCTGTGAAGCCACAGTTAGAGAACCACCATGCATATCGACGATCCGGCGAGACAGGTGTAGCCCTAGCCCGCTATTCGAGCGACGGTGGCTGCCTGCTCTAAACCATTCAAAGATATGGGGTAAATCTTCTGGAGTAATGCCAGGCCCTGTGTCGGCTACCGTGAGTTTGACTCTGGCCCCAGCCCCTGAGCCTTCAGCTGTGGGATTAGGCTCATGGCTTAGCGAAACCGTGATGCCACCCTCTTCTGTGAATTTGATGGCATTGCCAATCAGGTTAGTCAGCACCCGGCGCAGCTCTAGCTGGTCACCCTGCACGTGGTAATCCTTGCGGCCTTGACCGTCAGAGCCTTGATCGAGGCTGACAACTTCCAGGCTTAGGCCATGTTCCTGGCCTAATGGCTGCAGCTCGGCGATCACTTTTTGGGCCAAATCCCATAGGTTAAACGTAATGAGAGTCAGCGTCTTGTGACCTGACTCATGGCGATAGACTTCCAGCAAATTGTTGGTCATCTGCAGCAGGTTATCGTTGTTCTGCAGCAGGTTGACCATAGCCGCTTTGAGATCGTCGGAAGCGGCTCCAAAGGCCCCGTCCAAACAAAACTGCAGCATGCGGTTAGCTGCCACTAGAGGCGTCCGCAGATCGTGGGTTAGGCGGGTGACAAAGTCTTCGCGCTGGCGCAGCATTTCGTGCTGGTCGTCGATGCTCTGCTTGAGACGTAGGAGCGATCGCACCCGGGCTACCAGTTCATCGATATCTACGGGTTTACGGATGAAGTCATCAGCCCCAGCGTCTAACCCTTTGACCACATTAGAGCGGTGGTCGGCGGTAATTAGCAGGACTGGAATGTACGGTAGCGACCCCTCCATCTGACGAATGCGGCGGGTCACCTCGTAACCGTCCATATCTGGCATCATCACGTCGAGCAACACCAGATCAGGGGGCTCGCGTCGCATGACGTTGAGCGCCTCGGCACCACTGGTTACACAGCGAACGATATAGCCCTCATCGGCCAAGATAGCCTCCGCTAGAGCCAGGTTATCGGGTAGGTCGTCAACTGCCAGGATCTGATAAGGTCTTTTATTCTTAGGGAAGGCCATTTGTAACCTAGCTTAATAAACGAGTGGATTAACCTCATGTTTGATGACTTCTTTATGACAGTCAGCTCAAAACTGGTAATTGAGAAACCAGTAAGGTAGTTATTAGAGGTATGTGAGGCTAACGCCCAACTATCTTTAAAGCCAAGGCAGCACCCGTTTTAGATTGGCTCCTGTAACCAACACTACATAACCCAAGGTGTCACCACTACAAGAATAGTTAACTGACAAATATAGAAGGATCTGCCTTAAGAGAGAGTCTAAATAGTCAGGGGAACTATATGAAGTTTTTTTGGTGCCTTTTGGGGTTGTGTGAAGCCTTCTTTGTAAAAAGCAGACTTCAGTTCGGCTGCGGCTTGAGTGATACTGTAAGATTGTCAGTGAGGCCATTGGGCAACATCTACCATGAGGGAGATGCCCTGTCAGTTTGTTAATTGCAATCCTATATCGGATTAGACCGCTTCTAAGTCACCTATATTTGCCCTCACTCTAGACGGTCTAACTAAAAGGTCTAAACCCTTCTTAGACATTTTCTGAATCAGGAGTATTGCCGTTAGTCAAGGCCAAAAGGCAGACGGAAGGCTGACAGCAGCTTTAAATCTCTTTTAAGCGCTCAGTAGCGCACCCCGATTAAATTACTGTTGGAGAACTAGCATGGAAACCGTTCGTGTTGCACTGATTGAAGATCACGATTTAACCCGCATGGGATTGCGAACGGCGCTACAGCACCAGGAGGGCATGGAGTTCCTGGGAGAAGCTGCAAACGGCACACGGGGTCTGCATCTAATTCAGACGACTCGCCCTGACGTTGCTATTGTAGATGTCGGCTTGCCGGACATGGACGGCATTGAACTGACTCGGCGCATTCGGCAATCTCAGGCTGAAGCAGAAGATCCTCGGGAGACCAAGGTGCTGATTCTAACCATGCACGACAGCGAAGAAGTTGTGCTGGCAGCCTTTGGAGCAGGTGCTGACTCTTATTGCACCAAGGGAGTGAGCACTGAGGATTTGGTCAATGCGGTCAGAGAAACTGCCAATGGCCACAGCTGGATTGACCCGACCATTGCCAATATCGTGCTGCGGGAAGTCAGACAGCCTGCAGGGGTTGGCGGTGGAGCCGGAGAAATGGCAACGGTGGAGATTCAGGCAGTTGCGCCTGAGTACAAGCAACTGATTGAGACTTACCCCCTAACCAGCCGCGAACTTGAAATCCTAGAGCTGATTGCAGCAGGCTGCAGCAATGCAGACATCTCTGAAAAGCTCTATATCACGGTGGGTACGGTGAAAACTCACGTTCGCAGCATCCTCAATAAGCTCTGTGTTAATGACCGCACCCAGGCGGCTGTGAGAGCGCTGCGCTCAGGGCTAATTCGCTAGCCTCAGCTCTACTCAAATAACACTTAATAGCTGGGGCGAGTGTGGGTTTAGGACACACTCGCCCCAGCTGATTTTTGGGCTGTACTTGTGCATAAAAGGAGAGTGCGATCGCACTCTCCTTTTGCTTTTTATGTTCCTCAATGCGTTTGTAGAGACGCGATGTATCACGCCTCTACAGCAGAAATCAAAACCAAAGCCTAACGGAAGATATCCTTGACGTTGTCGATAATGCCTTGCGTGGTGTCTTCTGCTTGCTCACGTACATCTTCAACGGCAGACTCAGCGCGACCCTTGTTGTACTGAGCACGGCCTTTCAGCTCATTGCCAGCACCTCGGGTTTGCATTTCGTTGTTGTCGGTTATCTCACCTACCCGGCGCTTAGCAGAGCCCAGGGTTTCTTCAACTTTTCCTTCCACGCTTTCGTGGCTGCCTTCGCCCCACATGCGGTCAACTTCCCCTTTGGCCCGGTCCATCTCCACATTGCCTGCGGCACGAGAACCCGTTGCAATCAGGTTAGGCATCCCTGCAGTCATCGGCATGGCTTGGGCAGGTAGTGCCATCCAGCCTAGGCTGACCAATACAACGCCCACCAGCGCTACTTTGGAGAACTGCTGCAGTAGACCTTTTGCAAACTTTAGAGAGTTTTCAATCATCTTCATAGTGACATTCCTAGTAGATCGAGCAATTTTGCTCGGTACAGACCCATCTTCAGGAGTTCTTCCCCAAACGGGCTCACCCGTGGGGCTGAAATTGCTTGGTAGAAATGGTTAAAAAAGCGGCCTCTGCCATTCAGACCTGAGGTAGAGGGAGACGACCTGAAGCTATGGCAGACTGAGCCATAGGATTAGAGAAGGTCTGTCTAATAAATTCATACTCATCTCTTTTTCTGACCAGCTTGCCAAGGTGCAGGCGTATCTAGGAAAGAGGTTCGATCAATATCTCAAATCACCTGTATGGCAAAAAATCTTACAAACCTCACAGCAGGGCAGCTAGAGCGAGAACTAGCCCAGAGAATTAATGGGCTCTATAGAAGCCAGCTCAATCACCAGCCCGCTCGAGTAAACTGCCAGTTATCTGATAACAGACTCACGGTGGTGATTGAAGACGTTGTGACTCAACCTGAAAAGCTCCTCAATGACAGCGGCGATATTGCCCTAGTGGAGCAGATTCGCCTACGGATAGATGAAATTATCCGGCCTCACCTGCAAGAGTTAGTTGAAGACATCTTAGGGGTTGCCGTTTTAGATTTTTTGAGTGACGTCACGATCAATACTGGACGAGGTGGCATGATCATCATCTTGGAAAGAGCGCCTACCCTACGAACTCCCCAAGCGGCCTCACGCTAAAGCTGGCTGAACCTAAGAAGGATCAACCCTAGCTGCTGATATAAATACTAAACGAGTGTAAAACCGAACCTGCCTCTAAACTAGCGAGCTACAGTTTGTAGAGAGGCTAAACCTGAAAGCGGGCAATACTGACCCAAAATGGCTTCTAGGTCATCAATAGCATAGGGCTTGCAGAGAAAGCTGCTAAAGCCAGCATCTATCATTTGGAGCCGCTCTGACTCGGTGGCTAGAGCCGTCAAAGCCACTACCGGCATCAGCTGCCCTGAAAACCGCTGCTGTAGCTGCTTGATAACCTGAAAGCCATCCATATCGGGTAGCACAATGTCCAGCAGAACTAGGTGAACCTCGTGTTCCTGAACTTGGACCAAGGCGTCTTTGCCGCTACCTGCACTGAGGGCTACGTAGCCTGCCTGCTCGACGATGTAGCATGCTAGCTGAAGATTATCAGCATCGTCATCTACAACAAGTACGACAGGCGGCTTAAACGCCCTAAATGTAGAGGCGTCTGAGTAGCTAGCTGCTAACGGCTGTAGGGAAACTCTATCCCTATCAGAAGAAATATCCATAGTGCAGTCGAGGGGCTGGGCCAGAATAAGGGGCAGTTGTGACTCGAAAATCGAGGCATTTCCTTAAGTGGCAAACTTTGTCTATGGACGGCACTTAAAGAACTGGCTCTTTCCGGACAGAAACCTCAGCCTGCCAGCAAAGAACTGGAAGGAAGGATAAGGGCGGCAAACCAGATGCACATAAAAGACTCGTATATCAGTCACAGCGCTGAACTAAACCAATACGGTTCAGCCATGCTCACCGCTCAACTCAAAATACTTTATCTTATTTTTAGATTCTGTGCAGAGATTTACACTTCCCTTAGCTATGTGGGGTTTTGGTGTAGCTTCTATTTTAGATCAAGCTCTGTCTTGAGTAAGATACCCATTTTCGGCTGGACTGGTTTACTGAGTCGCACTATTTCTTTGTGAGCGAGCGGGTTCATCCGCAGTGATGAGGCCTACACAAAGGATGTAGAAGCTGGTAGAAGGACTGTGAATTTTTTTAGATTAATGACTGGCTAGAGTCTGATTCACAAATTTTATGGTGTGCCTGAAGTGGTCAATCGCTTCAACGCTAAAGACTCATGCATCAATTCAATGACAGTAGCTAAGTGACCGTTCGGCGACAAAAACCTCACTGAGTTAGCGACAATGGGTCAAGTAGTTGCCTAGCCGCTATTTAATAGCTGATTCAACCCACTTAAAAACTCGTAGGGTAATCAGCGTTAAAGTAACGCCTATTAGACCTAGTTGCCATTGCCCCAAAGCGGCGGCTACCCCAACTGCGGCAGAAACCCAAATAGCGGCAGCAGAAGTGAGGCCGTGTACCCGGTCACGTTGGAAAATAGACCCCGCCCCGACAAAGCCTACCCCTGTCGCTACCCCCTGGATGACGCGCGGTAGGGCGTCTGATGAAGTCTCGGTGGTACCGCTCTGCACCGTGCTCAAGATGAATAGGGCAGTGCCCAGACTAACCAGCATATTGGTACGTAGTCCGGCTGATTTTTGGCCCAGTTCTCGGTCTAGCCCCACGACCGATCCCAGCAACAGGGCTAGCAGGAGCCTTGCTAGAAGCTCTGGCCAAGGCAGGGCATAAGGGTTGAGCATAGGAGGTCAGCACCAGAAATAGCGACAAATACCTCTTTAGGGAGATGCTCTGCCCAAGAGATTTTTCTTAAATGGGGATGACGTTTAATCGTCACCCTTACGGAAAAGACGCAAGGCGTCCACTACCCCGGTGGACGCTTACCTCCTTTAAAGACCTTCACGCTTCTAGTTCAACCCTCCCTTCAAGACAGACTGAACAGGCGTGAGAATTTAGCAAAAGCTTGTAAGCTACATTCCTATTTTGGGGTCTGCTTTGGGTTTGTGTATCTGTATACAGGTATAGAGGTCGCTGTTGATTTGGGCCTCTGGTTGTTGGACCCCGATTTTACTAGGCTACAGTCTAGTTTGCCTCTTTTAACAGAGTGAGCCCTGCTCAAAATCTCTTAACATGCAGGTAATACTTGTGTCCGGTGCGGGTTCGCAACGGTTTAGCTTCCGACTATGCTTGATTGGATTACCCGTATCGTTGAGACATTGGGGTATTGGGGCATTTTGGCTCTGATGTTTTTAGAAAATGTTTTGCCGCCTATCCCTTCAGAGGTGGTAATGCCGCTGTCTGGGTTTGCGGCGAGTCAAAGCGATTTGAAATTTTGGTTGGTAGTAGCAGCGGGCGCTGCGGGTTCGGTGGCGGGTACGCTGCCCTGGTATTTTGTGGGTAAGTATGTTGGGCAGGAGCGGCTAATGCACTGGGCTGATCGCCATGGTCATTGGCTGGCGATTTCGTCTAAGGACATTAGCAAAGCCACTAACTGGTTTAACCACCGTCAGGGCTATTGGGTGGTGCTGCTGGCCCGGATGGTGCCGGGAATTCGCACTTATGTTTCGATTCCGGCGGGTATTAGCCGCATGCGGTTGCTTCCCTATTTGGCCTATTCGCTGGTGGGAACGGTGATTTGGGTGAGTGGACTTGCGATCGCAGGTTACTTTCTAGGCAGCCACTACGAGGCCGTTAGCCGATACATTCAGCCCGTTTCAGCTGTTGTCATCCTGGGGCTGCTGGGGCTGTCTGTAGCTTGGGTGGTGCTGCGCAAACGCAAAGCTAGCCATTGAGTCGGTGGGGTCTGGGCCCGCTGATTCTGTCGCTACAGCGTATTTACGGGCATTGCTTTACCAGCAGCAGCTAAATGGGGGGAAAAGGCATGAAGGTGGCCCTGATCCATCACTCCCATGACAGCAAACTCAGTGTTGAACAGGACTAAGTTGGCCCGGTAGCTGGGGGCTAGTAGACCCAGCCGATCGTCACAGCCGATGGCGCGGGCAGGGTTGAGAGTGGCCATGCGCAGGGCTTCTCCCAAAGAAATGCCGACATGGCGAACACAGTTAGCTACCGCTTCGATCATCGTTAGGGCTGAGCCGCCTAGGGTGCCTTCGGCCGAGACGCATTTGCCGTTTTGGTAAAATACCTCTTGCCCGCCGATAGTGAAAGACTCCATTTGTGTGCCGACAGGGGGCGTGGCGTCGGTCACCAAAACCAGCTTGTCTCGCAAGATTTTTTGAGCCAGGCGCACCGAGGCAAAGTGGACGTGGTGCCCGTCGACAATGATACCGGCATAGACGTTGCCCCGGCTAAAGGTGGCCCCAACCATGCCAGGTTCGCGGCCCTGCCAGGGCGACATGGCGTTAAACAGGTGGGTCACCATTTGAACACCGGCATCAAAGCCCGCCATCGCTTCTTCGAAGGTGGCATCGGTATGGCCTGCAGATACCAAAATACCCGCTGCTGTGAGCTGACGAATCTGCTCTAAGGGCGTTTGCTCAGGGGCCAGGGTGACGAGCTTGACAACGTCGGGGCCAGCTTTTGCGATCGCACTCACCATTTCAGCCTCAGGCTGCCTCACATAGCGACCATCGTGAATGCCCTTGCGCTTGGGGTTGAGATAGGGTCCCTCTAGATGCAGGCCTAAAACGCTGTCGGCGTGGCTCTGACGGTAGGTTTGCACCACCTCAATAGCGGTTTGCATCGCCTCATCTGAGGTGGTGATCAGCGTTGGCAAAAAGCTGGTGGTGCCGCTCTTGAGGTTGGTGCGGTGCATCACATCCAGGGTTTCTGCCGCAATGGCATCATTAAACATAACGCCGCCGCAGCCATTGAGCTGCAGGTCAATAAAGCCAGGAGCAACCCCATAGCCCTGGCAGTCCAACGTTTGAAAGTCTTGACCCAAACGTTCCTCGGGCACAATATCAAGGATTTTGCTTCCCTCCACAATCAGGGCATGACCTTTCAGTTCACGGTTGCCCGTGTAGAGCAGACAGTGGGTGAGCGCGTACATAGGGTTATGGGAATTGGCTAATGAAAGTCTAGTCAGAGGATGTAAGTCGCTCATAAATGGCGGCCTACTCAAGTGTGTTTAGCGAGTCTTGCCACTCCTTGAAGTAGCGAACGGTTTTCACCTTCAACTCCATTGTGGCGTCTTCATCGCAGACTATCAGGGCGCAGGGGTGGAGCTGTAGGGCCGAAACTGTCCACATATGGTTAACCCCAGCTTCAATGGCATGGGCCACGGCTAGGGCCTTGCGATAGCCTTTGACAAGCACCATCACCTCAGCAGCATCCATGATCGTACCGACTCCCACAGTGAGAGCCATTACAGGGACGTGATCGATACTGTTGCCAAAGAAGCGAGCATTGGCGAGGCGGGTGCTGTAGGTGAGGCGTTGAAGCCGAGTGCGCGACTTTAGAGAAGATCCAGGTTCGTTAAAGGCGATGTGCCCATCTTCTCCCACGCCACCAATAAACAAATTAATGCCGCCAAAGCTCTTAATAGCGGCTTCGTAGGCGGCGCACTCGGTCTTTAGATCAGGAGCATTGCCGTCGAGAATGTGAATCTGATGGCGCGGAATATCGATGTGGTCAAAAAAATGTTTGAACATGTAGGCGTGGTAGCTCTGGGGGTGGTTGTCTGGCAACCCTACATATTCATCCATATTGAAGGTCACTACGTGCCTGAAGCTCAGTTCTCCCTGCTGGTGAAACTCCACCAGCTTGCGGTACAGGCCCAGCGGTGTGCCGCCCGTCGGCAATCCCAAGACAAAGGGCCGATCTGTGGTGGGAGCAAACTCAAGGATTTGCTGTTTTACGTATGCTGCTGCCCAAGTGCCAACCTCGTTGTCAATGATGAGGCGCATGAAGATCGTTCACCGACAAAGGACTTTTGCAGTTTAGGAGAAATTCGGATGGGTTTAGGTTAACGCTGAAGCTTAAAGTTAGGTGCAATGGTCATGCCTAGCTCAAAGACAAAGACCGCTGCACCCTAATCCTCTAATTTCTGTCAGCCGACTTGTGCAATGAGCTACTGGGCACACTGGGCGGCTGGTAGCTGAGTCACATTGCTGCCAATTTGGTTGGGGCCTGTTCGAGCGATCCAGCGGGGAGTGCCTTCAAAAGTAACCTGCACCCATTCGCGGGCAAAGTTAGGCGCTCCTGCTGCAGTCGCTACGACGTTAGGAGGACTGGTTGTGGCAAATAGCACTTGTCCAACGCTGGTCGTACCCACCAAGGGGGCATTAACAGCGGGTTCTGTGCGGACAGAGAGCGCTACCTCCATTCGATAACAGGCTCGTTGGGTTGTTACAGGAGGAGTGGGAGTGGCGGTGGCACAACCGGCTAGAAAGGCGGCATTAACCCAGCCCACTAAATCTAGATCGGGTCGATGAACCTGGGCCCGTCCAGGGGCTATTACCCCAGTCAAAAAGACCTCTGAATTGTCTGTTAAGGTGCCTACCCGGCTGGTATCCGGACCTAATGCAGATGTTGAGAAGACTTCAACAGCGCGATTGGCTTGGCGGCACTGCCCAATCAGCTGCACGTTCTCGCTGATTTCAGTATTGGTCTGGCTTAGCAGCAGCGGCTCAGCGGCTGTCGTTTGATTAGGCAGTGGGTTAGGGGTCACTGCCGCTCTAGCAGGGTGAAGTCCTGCAGCTCCTGCTAGGGCGGCAGTTAGCCCAGCCGCCACAAGCCCTTTCCACGTGGAATTAAAGTTAGTCATAGGGTTTCCTAAATACTCGACGACGTTGGCTGGGCTGATCCAGCCCTTGTGCTTTGAGTAAAGGACCTAAGGAGCTAGCCAAAATTTGTAGCCCAGCATGCACTTCTCACCCTATGTAGGCAGCCCTCTCCTTTCCTCACCCCTGGGGCGGAAAATGCCCTAAATTCATCCAAATCTGCTGCATTTAAGCTGCACACCTCTTTAAGAAGCGTGCAGCTTATTCGTTCTACCTGAGCTTTAAACGCGGGGATGCATTCGCTTGGCAATTTCGCCTGCGTACTGTTCAGAGCTCAGGCCCACCACTAGGTGGAAGACCTGATCGTGCAGGCGCATGATGCCCTGAACGCCCGCAGCAACCAACTCCTGGTCATTGACAATACCAGGATCAGAAACCTCCACGCGGATGCGGGTGAGCGCCACCGAATCCACGGTTCGGATGTTATCGGCACCTCCTAGGGCTGCAACCATGCGCTCGGCTTTTTCTGCTGCGTGGGGATCTCGCTCTACCTTCACAGGTTCAGCAGTAGACAGCTTTTCCTGAGGCATGGGTGTCTCGACCACATCGGCTTCGGGACCAGCGGTTTTGAGGTATTCGCTCATGTCGGTCTTCAGGTTTTCTGAGCGGGGGCCGAAAATGGCCTGGGCATTGTTGCCCACCTGCAGCACACCCGAAGCGCCTAGGGCTTTGAGTCGAGCCATGTTGACCTTGCCCATATCTTTGACGCCGACCCGCAGTCGGGTAATACAGGCATCGAGGGTGTTGATATTGCTGCGTCCGCCGAAGGCCAGCACCAGCTCTTTAGACATGGCAGCGGCATCTTGAGGCAAGTTGCTCGCTACGTTTTCACCGGTTACCTGCTCTTCTTCGCGGCCAGGGGTATTGAGATTGAGGGACTTAATTGCAAAGCGGAAGACGAAGTAATAGAGGGCAGCAAACAGTGGACCAAAGGCCAGAATCAGCCAGACGCGGGTGCCCAGGTTGTAGAACAGGAAAAAGTCAATAAACCCGTGGGAGAAGGTAAAGCCCATCCGCCCGCCAAGGGTGACAAACAGAAAGTCGGCAAATCCGGCTAGCACCGCGTGCAGCAGAAAGAGAACCGGAGCGACAAAGACAAAGGAGAACTCAATCGGCTCAGTAATGCCCGTCAGGAAAGAGGTTAGGGCAGCGGAAATCATGATGCCGCCTACCTGCTTGCGGTTCTGAGGTTTGGCGGTGTGCCAAATTGCGATCGCAGCTGCTGGCAACCCAAACATCTTGAACCAGTAGGCCCCGCCTAGAATGCCTGCCGTTGGGTCTCCGGCAAAGAAGCGGGTAATGTCGCCTGCCACCTCCCGGCCCGTAATCGGGTCTGTAAAAGAACCAATCTCAAAGAAGAAGGGCACGTTCCAAATATGGTGCAGCCCGAAGGGAATCAGCAGCCGCTCCACAAAACCATAGAGCGCCACTGTGACCGGCACGTTGCTTCCTTCTGCAGCCGCTTGGGCAAAGTTGTTGATCGCAGCCCCAATCGGCGGCCAGATCAGGCTCATGATCAGGCCCACCACAATCGCGGTGATACCCGTGATGATCGGGACAAACCGCTTTCCGGCGAAGAAGCCCAAGTACTGAGGCAGCTTAATTCGGTAGAACTTGTTGAACAGGTAGGCGGCCACACAGCCCATGATCAAACCGCCAAAGACCCCCGTATTGAGGGTCTCAATCCCCAAAATCGGCTCAGTCTCTAGGCCGTTCGCTGTTGCCACAGTGCCCAGCGTTGCCAGAAATACAAAAAAGCCCACCGTCGCCGCCAGGGCCGAAACCCCGTCATTGGCAGTAAAGCCGATTGCCACTGCGATCGCAAATAACAGCGGCAAACTGCCAAAAATAGCATCGCCCGAAGCCCGCATAATGCCAGCCAGCCACTCCGGCAGCCACCAGAACTTGGCGCTTTGCAGCACGCCTTCCTCAATTTGCTGCAGCTCAATCAAACGGGCGCTGCCCAGCCCGAGGAGAATGCCTGCGATAGGCAGCACTGAAACTGGCAGCATGAGGGCTTTACCCATCTGCTGCAGCAGGCCGAAGGCTCTATTCCATAGGTTTTTCATGATTCGCTGAAGGGATGAAAGGGTGAAGAGAGGTGGGGAAGGGAAGGATTGGGGAGGTGGGGAGGATTGGGGAGGTGGGGAAGAGGAAGATGACGCGGAGAGGGGGAGACGCGGGGACGCGGGGCGACACTCTCGTTCCTAGGCGGAGCCTAATACCAGAAGATATGTTTAATGCTTACCTTCTGTTCTCCGCGTCCCCGCGTCCCCGTGTCCCCGCGTCTTCCCTATCTAACCCTCCGCCCAAGGCACTAGCGATCGCACTTCTGCCGCTGTGCCCATATCCAGCGCTCTGGCAGCTAGATCACGGCAGTGGGCGAGACTCAGGCGACGAATCTGCGACTTGATGCCGGGAATGCTGGCGACGCTGACGCTGAGTTCTTTGATGCCGAGGCCGATTAGGAGGGGAATGGCTTGGGGGTCGCTGCCGAGGCCGCCGCAGATGCCGACCCATTTGCCGTGGCGGTCAGCGCCTTTGACGGTGTAGTCGATCAGACGCAGGACGGCGGGGTGGAGACCGTCGATTTGGGGCGCTAGTTTGGGGTGGCCTCGATCCATCGCCAGGGTGTATTGGGTTAGGTCGTTGGTGCCGATGGAGAAGAAATCGACTTCCTGGGCTAGCTGTTCGGCCATAACGGCTGCGGAGGGCACTTCGATCATGATGCCGATTTCGATCGGGGGCACGCCTAGCCGCTGGCGTTCTTCTTCCAGCATGGCCTTAGCCATTCGGATCTCTTCGAGGCGGCCAATCATGGGGAACATGATCCGTAGGTGTCCGGCACTGGCGGCTCTCAGGGCGGCGCGGAACTGGGTGCGCTGGAGTTCTGGCTGGTCAAAGCCGAGGCGAATGCCGCGCTCGCCGAGGAAGGGGTTTTCTTCGTGGGGCATGGCTAGGTAAGGCAGAGGCTTGTCACCGCCCACATCCAGCGTGCGGAGGATCATGGGGCGGTCGGGGCCGAGTACCTCTAGCATGCTGCGGTAGATGCCGGTTTGCTCGTCTTCGCTAGGGGCTTTGGGCCGATCGAGGAAAACAAACTCGGTGCGCAGCAGGCCAACGCCTTCGGCTCCTAGGGCCACGCTTTCTTCTGCGTCTTTGAGGCTGCCGATATTGGCGGCGACTTCAATTTGGTGGCCATCTTGGGTAATGGCGGGTTCGAAGGCGGTCTGCAGATCGGCTTCGCGCAGAGCTTTTTGGCGGGCAATGCGGCCTCGGATGCGCTCGATTTCTTCTGCTTGGGCATTCAGCCGCAGGGTACCCTGGGTGCCGTCGAGAATGACGGGGGTGCCATCGGGCAGGTCGAGGACACGGGCCTCGGCCCCTGCGATCGCAGGGATGCCCATCGACCGCGCCAAAATTGCTACGTGGGAGGTCGCTCCGCCGGTCAGGGTGCAGAAGCCGACTACGCGCTCTCGATCCAGGCTGGCCATGTCGGAGGGGGTCAAGTCTTCGGCTAGCAGAATGGTGTCGTGGGGGTACTTGAGGTGGGTGGTTTCTACCCCAGTGAGAATTCGTAGCACCCGCTGGCCTACGTCGCGCACGTCGTTAGCCCGCTGGGCCAGCAGTTCATTGCCTAGCTGCGCTAGCTGATCGGCTTGGGCGGTGTAGGTCTGCTGCCAGGCAAAGGCGGCACTCTTGCCCTTGTGAATGCAGCGAGTGGCTGTGTCTAAAATTTCGGGGTCGTCTAGAATCTCCTGGTGGGCGGCGAAGATGGCGGCTTTGCTGGGGTCGCCCTGAGAGTGGACGTTGGCACGAATGGATTCGATTTCGAGGGCGGCTTTTGCGATCGCATCCTCCAGCCTCCTTCGCTCCTGCTCCGGTGTACCCCCTGTTTCGGCTACCTGAATCTGCTGCTGCCGCAGCCGCACCGTGTTGCCTACCGCTAGACCCGTAGAGGCGGCATTGCCCAAAATCAGGTTCGGGTCTTCGGATCGGGGCTGAGGGGCGGGTGCTTTGAGGTCAGACTGGGCCATGCTGGCCGGGGCCGAAACGGCAACCGACCCTTCCTCGCCCAAGCCAGAGCGAACGGCCTCTGTCAACTCTGAAATAGCTGCCTGAGCATCAGGGCCAACTGCGGCTAGAGTGACGGTGTCGCCATTGCCCACCTGCAGGCCCATCAGGGCGACTACGCTCTTGGCATTAGCCCGGTTTTCGCCCCGCTGCAGCCAGATCTTTGACTGATATTGCTTGGCCATATTGACCAGCACCGCTGCCGGACGGGCGTGCAGCCCAGAGGGATTGGGTACGGTGATCGGCTCAGAGGTCACCTGTTCGCCAAAGCCTGCTTCAGGAACAGCTGCGCCCTCACTACCCAGGGTTAGCTCCAGAAAAATGTCGCTGCCAGCGTGAACGCCGCCCGACTGGTAGGCAAAGCTGGCAATGCGATCGCTATTGGTCACCACTACTTGAGTCAGCAGGCTCTTGGCGTGGAGCGCAATGTAGTCGGCATCAAACTCAATCAGCACATCGCCCATCTGCACCCGATCGCCTAGCTTGACCTTGGGCGTAAATCCCTGGCCGCGCAGCTCCACGGTTTCTAGGCCAATGTGCATCAAGATTTCTATCCCTTCTGCCGTCTTGAGGGTAATGGCGTGGTGCGAGGGATGGAGCTGAATGATCTCTCCAGCATAGGGGGCCAGCAGCGTTTGGCTGAGGGGGTCAATGGAGATGCCGTCGCCCACCATCTTTTGGGCAAAGACGGGGTCGGGCACTTGCTCCAGCGGCACCAGTTGACCAGAGAGCGGCGCGACCAGACGCAGGTTGAGAGCGGTTTTTTGAGAGCTGATTTGGGCCGTCATTTCAATGTCCTGATTCTCAAAAGTGAATTGGGTAAAAAAGATTCATAGCGGGTTTCGACGCCCTTGCGAGTCTAAAAATTTTGTGAGTCAATCGCCTTGATGAGAGACTCAATCTTATTTAGCACGATGATTTTGGTTGGTTTCGGTCAGGCTTGAGCGGTTGCTCTATTGTTGATGACACAATTAAAAGCTCTATTGGAAAATTCAAACGCTAGAAAATTCAAAGGCACGGAACTAAAAAAGCTGACTAGAGGATAGATCTAGAAAGATTGCAGCTCTAACGGTCGGCCAACAATGTACCGTAGTTGGCAGCCCAAAGTTAACTGGCCAAAGGAGAAGATTCAACGGCTGAACCTCAGCTTTAATTAGCGCTCTTTAGCTGCTGAAATCGCCTCTAAATCTCACTTTAACGACTAATGCCGATATAAGAAAGCTGACTGCCCTAAGAAAAGGTAAATCGATAATTTTTGTAAATTGTGTCAAGCAAAAACCGTTACTTGAACAAAGAAAATTAGTCGAATTTTGGCCGTAAAACCAACGTTCTCATCCCAAAGAAATAGGGCTTAAGACGTACTTTCTTTTAGTGAAAAAAGTAGGAAGTCAAACATTAAGAAATCTATCTTTTAATCAGCTGCAAAACTGCTTTGATCAACTCGTCTGGATCGACCGGTTTAGACAAATGGTGCTGAAACCCGGCAGCCAAGACTCGCTGTTGGTAGGCGGCCCCAGCATAGGCAGTTAAAGCAACGGCTGGAGTGCTCTGCCTCGTGGCTGGCAACGATTTGCCCTGCATAGCAACGGCTGCACTGGCTTCGATCTGGCGCACAGTTTGGATGACCTGATAGCCGTCCATGTAAGGCATGCCGATATCGCAAATCAAGAGATCGGGTGGAGATTGCTGAAACTGATGAAGCGCTTCTTCCCCAGAACTGGCCTGGGTAACGGTGGCTCCTGCCTGCTCCAGCACAAACAGGTTGCAGGCACGAGTGTCGTCATCATCATCGACTATCAAGATCTGAATGCCCTGGAGCGGTAGGGGCTCTAGACTGCCAGGGGAGAGCGCTTCTGGCGTGGGTAGGGAAGCTGCTTGGGGCACCAGCGGCAGCTGCACGGTAAAGGTCGCACCCAAGCCTTCACCAGGGCTGTCGGCTGTAATTAGGCCGCCATGCATTTCACTGAGGTAGCGTGCGATCGCAAGTCCCAGCCCCAGCCCGCCAAACTGGCGAGTCGTGGCCCCATCCTCCTGGCGGAAGTGCTCAAAAACGTGGGGCAAAAAGGCGGGACTAATGCCCTTACCCGTGTCGGTGACGATAATTTGAGCAAATGCCTCCTGCCTTTCACCGTCTGCTTCTGTCGCCTGACCTGTGCCCAATGCCAGCTTCACCTCCACTCGCCCACCATTGGGCGTAAACTTAACCGCATTTGACAGCAAGTTCCAGATCACCTGCTGCAGGCGACCGGCATCGCCCAGTACTGGCCCTACCTGTGGATCAAAGTCGGTGTGAATAGAAATTGCTTTGGCCTCGGCAGCCAGACGGACGGTTTCAATCGAGGCCAAGAGGGTGGACTGGAGATCTACTGGGGCCATCTCCAGATTCAGCTTGCCGCGCAAAATGCGGGAAACATCGAGCAGGTCGTCTACTAGCTGTACCTGTAGTTTGACGTTGCGTTCGATGGTTTCTAGGGCATATTGCTGGCGGGCAGGTTCGAGGGTGCCCCGCAGCAGCATTTTGACCCAGCCCAAAACCGGGTTGAGGGGCGATCTCAGCTCGTGAGACAGCACCGCTAGAAACTCGTCCTTGATACGATTGGCCCGCTCAGCATTGGCTCTGGCAATCTGTTCCTGCTGCAGCAACCGCAGGCGCTGCTCCTCCACAGCTTTCTTTTCATGAATGTCTACCGCAGCGCCAAACCACCGAATTACTTGGCCCTGGCTGTCTTTAAAGGGCACAGCCCGCACCAGGTGCCAGCGGTAGACCCCGTCGGCTCGCCGCAGCCGATACTCCAGTTCGTAGAGTTTGGCCTCATGGGTCGCCTTGAGCCACTGCCGCAGAACATTGTCGCGATCGTCTGGGTGGACGGTTTCCTGCCAGCTAAGCGCCAGCAGCTGCTCCTGGGTTAGGCCGATGTAGTCACACATTTGCTGGTTGACGTACTCGTTGCGGCCTGTTGCATCGGCAGTCCAGACCAGTTGGGGAATGGCCTCGGTTAAGAAGCGGTACTGCTCCTCACTCTGGCGCAGTGCGACCTCTGCCTGCTTGCGTTCTGTAATATCTTCTGCAATGCCAGCAATCCGGTGACTGCTGCCGTCGGCCTCCTGGATTGGAAAAGTCCGGTTGCGCACCCACCGCACCGAGCCATCGGCGTGAACCACCTGAAATTCCAGACTGTGCTGCTGACTCAGATCCGCTAGCAACCCTGCCCCTAGCGGTTCTTGATCAGGGGAATAGACGGCCTCTAGCCACTCTTTGGGGTTGTCGTAGATCTGTTCGCGGGGGTGTCCCCAGATTTGCTCATACCCAGGGCTAATATAGAGCAGCTGATAGGTGGGCTGAGTTTCGGCCACCCAAAACACGTCTTCTAGAGTCTCGGTCATGCGGCGAAATAGTTCTTCGCTGTAGCGCAACGCTTCCTCGGCCTGCTTGCGTTCGGTGATGTCCATATTGACGCCGACGACGCGCAACGGATGACCCTGGTTGTCTCTAAAGATGCGGGCGCGGGCGGCGATCCAGCGCAAGCTGCCATCAGGCCGCAAAATGCGAAAGCTGGTGTCGAAGTCTGTTCCTGCTGTAATTGTGCGCTGAGCGGCCTGATCGGCGGCCTCTCGGTCATCAGGGTAGAGGATCTGCAGCCAGTCTTCGTAGCAGCCCCCAAAGCTGCCCGGTGTGAAGCCGTAGAGCCGCTCCATTTCTTCGCTCCACCACACGTTGCCAGTTTGCAGGCTCCATTCGTAGGTGCCGATGCCGCCGACGAGATGGGCCAGACGAAACAGCTCTTGGTGGCTGCGCTGGGTCAGTTCGGCCTGCTTCTGCTGAGTAACGTCGTTGACTAGCGCTACAAAGCCTTCTACTTCATTGTGGTCATTGAAGCGGGGAATGTAGCTGGCCTGAACGAAGCGGCCGTCTGTGCCTGAGTAGGGCAGCGACTGCTCAAAGGAGACAGCTTGCCCCGAAAGCACCTGCTCCACATAGGGGTGAATGATCTCATAGGCAGCATCGCCTAAGACTTCCCAGAGCGTTTTGCCATAAATCTCTGCCCTAGGCTTGCCGAACCAGATCTCGTAGCTACGGTTGTGGAAGCGGTAGCGCTGGTCGGCATCAACGTAGGAAATTAGGACAGGCACGGCATCGGTGATCAGGCGCAGTTCTTCTTCCCGGTGCCGCAGCGCTTCTTCGGCCTGTTTGCGCTCATGAATATCGGTGGTGGTGCCAATCCACTTGATGATTTGACCCGCTTCGTCTTTAAGTGGCACTGCCCGACTGATAAACCAGCGGTAAACGCCATCATGGCGGCGCATACGAAATTCTACTTCGCAGGATCCGCCTCGGGCTTGGGCATCTGCCCAGGCCGCCTGTAGGTGGGGCAGATCTTCAGGGTGGTTGATCAAGGTGGGATCCTGACTGATCTGCTCTAGGGTGTAGCCAATGTAGTCCAGCAAGCGGGCATTGCCGAAGTCAATGCGGGCCTCGGCGTTGCAGGACCAGATAAAGTCAGGCACCACGTCGCTGAGGGTGCGGTAGAGGTTGGCATTAGCCCGCAGCACTTCTTCGACCTGCTTGCGATCGCTCACGTCTAGCGTCACCCCTACCATGCGCAAAGGGTGACCCCAGTCGTTGTAGAAGCAGCGGCCCCGCGCGGTAAGCCAGTGCTGGCTGCCATCGGGCCAGCGGGTGCGGTATTCGATGTCGTAATCAGTGCGGGTTGCGATCGCAACTCGCACCGACTCTTCTACCCGTTCCCGATCCTCTGGGTGAATGAGCGCTAGCACCTGCTGTTGAGAAAGTTCGGTGTCGAGGGGCTGTCCTAGGTTGGCCCTGAACTGAGCTGACGACTGCAGCTCAAAAGTGCGCAGATCGAGCTGCCAGGCCCCGAGCCTACCTGTCTCTAGCACCAGCGACAGGTACTGTTCGCCCTCTCGCACCGAGTCGGCCACCTGCTTTTGCTCAGTGATATCGGTGACTAAGTTGAGAATGCGGGTGCAGCGGCCCTGCTCATCTTCTAAAAAACTGATCCCATTTTGAATCCAGACAGGAGTGCGATCGCAGCGGCGCAGCCGAAACTCACTGCGCGATCGCACCCCCTGCAACCGCTCTGCAAACCGCTGCTTGGCCTCCTGCTGATCTTCCTCAAAGACAAAGTCAAAGGCCGACTGGCCGACTAGATCCTCCGCTGCACAGCCCAAGATTTCTCCCATGCGAGGATTGGCGTAAAGCGTGATGCCCTCGGGGTCAATCACCCAAATGCCTTCGTTAGCCGTCTCGACGATCTGGCGATACTGCTGTTCACTTTCCTGTAGCTGCAGCAGAGCTGCCTGCATCCGCTGCTCGGCTACCTTTAAATTGCCGTTTAGCGTACCGATCGGCAGCGCCACCAGCAAAAACACCCCCAGCCGAATCCAGCCATAGATGCCGCCTGGAGAAGGCTGGTACAGCGGGTAGATGAGGAAATGATTAATCACTCCAGCCGACAGCAGTGCTGCCAAGATACCTGGCCCCAGTCCACCGGCCCAGGCGCTGACGGCCACAGCCACATAGAACATGGCAAACAGCTGAAACGCTAGGGCCTGCTGTAGATATAAGGTCAGTACCAGCGCCAGCGCTACGGCTAATAGGGCTACCCCATAACTCAGCAGCCAAGGAAAGCTACATCTGAACCAAGACCTGGGATAGATCAATCGCATTCCGCTCACGTTAGGGGGAAGGGATTTAAGCTTCAGTCGCCTACCTTAAGGGAGAAAGGTGCTGCTATAAACCTACCGCAGGACTTAAATGCGACCGAGCCGAGCCTGTTTCAGCAGTTTGACGGATACCCCCATTAGAATAGATCTAGATAGATCAGACCTTTGAGGGAACTCAAACGCTAGTAAGTTGTCTTTTCTTCTACGCCCTGTCGCCTCTGGAGGCACCATGTCTTGGCTTTCTAGAGTCAGCCATTTTTGGCCCAGCCGCTGCAACCCTGCGGGCCTGCTGCCGACCTCTTGGCGTTGGGCCATGTTCTTGAGCTTGGGCACTGTTGTGCTGGTACCGGTTCCTGGCGCAGCTCAGACTGCACCAGAGCCTTCGGGGCTCGATCGCACTTATCAGTTCTTGGCTACATTTCCTGCTGCCGGTCAAGCTGATTCGCCCTTCTGGGACAGCATCGATCAGAACTCGATGCAGACCGATGAAATGATCTCACCTATCGAGATGTCCACGCCTAGTCTCTGGTACAACCGAGACCAGCTGCCAAACCGATTGGGGGGTCGTCGTCTGATCAGCTCGTGGATAGCCTATCAGACCGATGAGCACAGCCTGCCGGTTGTGGATATCGTGGTCAATGCTCAGTACTGGAGCGTGCTTAACTACTTTGAGCAGTACGGGGTGATCAACACTTTGGGCCAGTCGGCCAAAGACTTTGGCTACAATTTGCGGCTTTACCGAGGCTCTCTCTATAGCCGCGAGCTGATTGGGCTGCACGTATGCGACTTTACTCCCGTCGAACTGACCGAAGACACTTTGCCCCTAAGAGATCGAGCCGCTGACTTACCCTGTAGAGCCAGTCTAGATATGCTGGGTATCCGAGGCTTTCAGGGCAACGGTAGCGGCAACCCGTTCCTAGACAATTTTCAGAACGGTAACGGCAACGGCAACGACAGCTCGTTCTAGGGCAACTGAGGCGGGTGGTGAGTAAAGCGGCTAGGGTTGGCCTGTCCGGTTTACGCTAGGGATAAGATGCGATCGCACTTCGCAACTTCCCATTGCGGCTAAACCCTCAACTCAATCCTTAGCAGTGACTAAACCCCTCTCAATCGCCAAAAGCCTGCGGATCTCGCGGGTATTGCTCTCGGTTTACTACGCCTACATGGTGGAATACCGGGCAGAACTGGTGCTGTGGGTGCTCTCAGGCACCTTGCCGCTGATTTTAATGGGAGTCTGGGCTCAGGCCGCCGAGAGCGGTGAGTTTGGGCTAGATCCGATCGAATTTATTCGCTATTTTTTAGCCGTTTTTATCGTCCGCCAGCTAACCGTTGTTTGGGTCGTGTGGGAATTTGAGCGGGAGGTACTAGAAGGTAAGCTCTCTCCCTATTTGCTGCAGCCCATCGACCCAGTTTGGCGGCACCTCTTTAGCCATGTTGCCGAGCGCTTTGCCCGCCTGCCCTTTGCCTTTCTGCTGATTGGCCTGTTTCTAGTGCTCTATCCAGAAGCGGCCTGGCGACCTGCCCCTGGCAATTTTCTGCTGGCGCTGGTAGCTATGATCTTCTCCTTCTGCCTGCGCTTCATCATGCAGTACACTTTCGCGCTGCTCGCCTTCTGGACCGAGCGAGCCAGCGCTATTGAGCAGTTCTGGTTTTTGATCTACACCTTTTTGTCCGGCATGATTGCCCCCCTAGAGCTGTTTCCAGAGGCGGTGCGAAACGTGGTGCTGTGGACGCCCTTTCCTTACCTAATTTATTTCCCAGCCAGCCTGTTAATTGAGCGCCCGGTTAATGTGGCCCAGGGCTTTGCGGCAATGGTTCTCTGGTTTGCCCTGTTTTTGGGGCTAAATCGCTGGCTGTGGCGGCAGGGCCTCAAACAATATTCAGGAATGGGGGCCTAATGGATCGCTATTTCAGGGTACTAAAGCTTTTCTGGGGCACTTCTGTGCAGGCTGAGTTGGAGTACCGGCTCAACTTTTTGGTTGCCGCTCTGAGCAGCCTGGGCAGCTTAGCAGGCAGCATCTTTAGCCTGTTTCTGTTTTATCGCACGGGCTATCAGTTTCAGGGCTGGTCTTGGTATGAGGCGCTGATGGTGCTGGGGGTCTTCACCTGGCTGCAGGGCGTTTCTGCCACCTTTTTGGTGCCCAACCTCAACAAAATCGTCATTCAGGTGCAGGAAGGAACGCTGGACTTTGTGCTGCTCAAGCCGATTAGCTCCCAGTTCTGGCTTTCGACCCGCACCGTATCGCCTTGGGGCCTGCCCGATTTGGCCTTTGGCCTGCTGATCATGCTCTACTCCGGAACCGAGTTGGGGCTCAGCCCTACAAGCTACCTGCTGGGCATTCCTCCCCTGATCTTTGGAGCGGTAGTGCTCTACAGCCTGTGGTTCATACTGGGCGCAACCAGCATTTGGTTCGTCAAAATCTATAACGTCACCGAGGTTTTGCGGGGTCTGCTAGAGGCTGGCCGATATCCGATTGTGGCCTATCCGGCAATCTACCGAATTTTCTTCACGTTCATTATTCCAGTGGCCTTTCTCACGACTGTACCGGCTCAGACCATGCTCGATCGCAGCAGCGGTCCGTGGCTACTAGGAGCAGCCTTGCTCGCTGGTGCCCTGTTTCAGTTCTCCCGCTGGTTTTGGAGTTTTGCTCTGAGGTTCTACACCAGCGCCTCCAGCTAACAAAAACCAAGAATTTGTGACTCACATCACTTATTGTAGGACCGCTCATCACCTACTATTTTTGAGGAAGTCACACGCTCAATCCGCATTTATCACAGGAAGCCAAATCCATAAATCACCTGGAGTCTACGGGAGATCTCGGATACTGAATCTATCAGCCCTCTCCCTCGTACAAGCAAAATGTCTGCCCCTGTTGTTATCCCTCAAAAACATCTCGAACAGCTTATTTCTCAAATCTGTATGACTCGCAAAATCACTCGGCAAGACCAGCATCTTTTGATGCGGTTAGGCAGCCAAGCGGGTCTAAATGAACAGCAAACCAATTCGCTCAATTTTCTCTACGAACGGCTACACAGCGGCTGTATTCGAGTGGTTGATTAGACCAATTTTCAAGGTTTCTCGACAGGCTGAGGTGCTGCCTCAGCCGCTACCATCGCCTGGCAATTTGCCAGAAGCTTCTTTTTGCTGAAAACTTTTGAGGCACTATTTTCTCATTTAACCCTTATCTCTCCTAGCCCAAACTGATTACAGACAGTATTCCACTGAGAGAAATCAGAACACGAACGACAGCACTAGGGTCTCTAATTGAAGGGTATGCTAACAGCTCAAACGCAACTCCGAATCAAAAGATGGCTGTTAATCCTATAAAGGCACGTTGAGTGGAAATGCGGGGAGACTGTGGAGGCCGGTTTTCCATAATTCGTCTCAAAAAGTAGGGACGTTGCCTAAGCAACATCCCTACTTTTCACATTTGCTATATGCAATCTCTATTTGAGATCAAGGGGTCAGATACCCTTTAAGAGGCCCTTTTCCCAATTGGATGCTTAGCCTTGAGCCGTACTCTGACGCAGCATGACTTGATGAGCCTGCTGAACCTCATCTTCGTTGCCCTTGACGACTACTCGGAAGTTGCGAGGCACATTCGGATTACCCTTGATCTGCTCCTCACGGGGCGCGTTGGCTCTGAGGCCTTTACCGCTAGCCCAGCCCACCACAGCTCCTACCAGAGTGAAAAGGTAGATAGAAATCGGGCTGATGTCGGAGTAGTCAGTTGCTCCTGAGAAGGGAAGCAGAACCAGGAAGACAAAGAGAATACCGACAATGCCGCCATAGGCAGCGCCGATCAGCAGGCCAGCTTGGCCGCCAGTCGTGGTCCCTAGTGCGTAAATCTGGTTTAAGGGGCTGATTTGATCATCAATTTCAACTTTTTGAGGGGCCACTCCGGCAGCTTGAATAGCTTCCTTGAGCTGCACTGCGCCTCGGTGATTGTTAAAAACACCAATCACTTCACCGGGTTCTCTGTACTGTCCTCGGGTCATAATTTAATCTCCTGTCTAAAATAATTTAAGCGGGCACAACAAGCAGACAAAAATACTTTGCCTGAAGCTGGTTGCTATTATTCAAAAACTCTCCAGAGTCCCGCCATTTCAGTGCGAACGAGTCCACAAAGCAAACGAGTCTACTAAAAGATCAAGAGCTGGCGCTAAAAAAATATAGAGCTAACTCTTAGTTCTTCGCTTCTATCTTGTCGGTTTAAGCGAGGGTTTTGATCTGCAGAGAGGTAGATATTACTGCCGTGACAAGAGACCGTTTGGCATACCAAACTCTAGCTACAGCTTTGGTCGCAACTTTGGTCAAAAAGCTGCCAAGTTGACCAAATTACAAGGCAGATTAGGCCCAGTCGTCGAGCAGAATGCGGCGCAGGATTTCGGTTACTTCTGCGGCTAGGCGTGCGTCTAGCAGAGTCGCCTCGCGGTCGTTGTCTCCTAGGCGCTTGGCGGCTAGCAGGGTTAAGCCAAAGCTCCGCAAAGGGGCTACGCCGTTGGCCTCAATGGCTTGGGGTCGGGCATCAAAAAACTGGACAAAGGCAGAGTAAACCAGCTCGGTGCGGCGGCGCTGGCTGCTGTAGCCAAAGCCCATTTTAGAAATGATCACCGGCGACTGCATCACCGGGCGTAGGCCCAGCCGTTCAATGGCGGCGTCTACATAGCGGGCTGAGTCGCGGCCTAGGGCTCGGACAACGCTCTCTAGGCTTTTCCACTGGGCGCGGGGTAGTTGGGCGCTGGCTAGGAGATGGGGGTGCCAGCCCAGCATGGTCATGAGCCGGGTCATGTCATAGGTGGAAAGGGCATTGGGGCCGCCATGACGCACGCCTGAGGCTGCTAACAGCACCTGTTGGCGCTGTTGATCCCAGAGGACGGGTCGGCCAATGAAGGGGCCTTCTCCGTAGTTGCCTCGAAATACCAGTTGGGTGTTGCCGGTAATGCTCCGCAGCCACTTCTCCAAGGTTTGGGGCGTGGTGAAAAGCTTGAACATGGCCGCCAGCGCATTGGAGCTGCTGATGTCGTATTCGTAGTTGACCATGTCTACTGCCAGGTCGTGAATGCTAAATTCGGTGCTGCGGCCGCCTGAGCGAATGACCAGCTGGTCTATATCGGCCTGAATGGCCTTGCTGTGAACTTGGGAGATCAGGTGGAGCAGCGGTAGGACTTTGGTAGCGCTCCAGAGTTCTCCGTTGGCTAGGGCACTGCGGCCTAGCCAGGTAGTGGTTAGCTGCTGGTTGACGAACTGGCCTAGGCAGAGACAGGCTTGCTGAATGTCGGCATGGAGAAACTTCAGCCGGGCCTCTTCAATGCTAGGTAAAACGCCTCTATCGGGGTAGGGCTGAGGGACAGGGCAAAAGGTGGGGCGGGTAGGGCTAGCAGATGGGGTAGCCGCGTGGGCGGCTAGGGGGGTGAACAAGTGGGCGGCTCGCCTCAAAGCTGATCTGGGGTAGGGGCGGGGGCTGCTGGTTTTGGTGGTAGGGGTCTGTACTGTTTTAGGTGCAGACGGTTTTAGCCGTAGGTAGCCAGGATATTCTTCTACCAGCTTTTCAAAGGGGGATTTTTGAATGCCGCGATCTAGGAAGGCTAGGTGGGCAGCATCAAAGCCCGCTTCTTGCTTGAGATACTCTCGGAAGATGCGATCGCGATTTTTGGCGACCCGCAAAGAGAAATCTACGACATCAACGGTTTGCAGCCGTTTGGCCAAACTGGCATCAAGGGTGTAGGTTTGGCCGCTGGGTAGCTGCAGTACCTGACAAAACTCTAGCAGGGCAGTTTGAGTATCGAGGGAAAAACGGCCATCGGGCTTGCGATCGCGCGGGTAAAGCCGCACCTGCTGCAGCTGAGTCTGGATGTCACGCACTAGATAGGCATTGCCCCGCAGCCGCCAAAACGGAATAGCAGCCGATTGATCTAGCGTGTCTAACCTGGCGTACCAAGTAACATATTGAGGAGGTACAACAGCAAAGCCCAGCCCCTGACACAGCAGGGCAGCAGCGGTGGCCCAGTCCAACGGGGCCTGAGGCTGCAGGCGACGCACGTTGGGATAGCTGACGACTAAGCCTGACAAAGTAGCCGCTGCCAAAGCCGCCCGCAAGTCTGCTGGAACCTCATCACCATCCTCAAAATAGATATCCAAAACTGGCTCTGGCACCAGCGGTTTTAGATACCTCAATCGGTCAATTAAAAGGGCAATGCCCTCGGCCCGTGTGAGCATTGCGGTTTCAACCGCTGGGGCAGGGTCATCATCGCTGAGCATAGTCAACGCCGAGTGCTGGCCCCACTCCAGTACCCTTAATAGCTCATCTCTAGCTACAGGCGCATCAAGCCCATGCTGGCTGGCCCAGTCGCGAGAGACGATGTTGTTTTCGACCAGAGTCAGGATTGCTGCTGCGGCCCAATGGTCAGATTCGACAGACGCTAAGGCAGTGTTTGAAGACGCGGGAAGGTCGTCAGGCATTCCTGGATTTTGAAAAATGGCTCATATACCGGCAATCGCTATTGTTTTTCAAACCTCCCTGAGATTACAGCCTCGTAAAACACAATTTGCTAAAGATTCCTTCCATAGGAGTTTTTAAAAGGAGTCTAAACCGGTTGACCCTAGTTTCTAGGCACTCCTTAATAAACTCTTCCCTACCCTCCTCACCTCCCCCATCCTCTTTCCCCTCTACCCCTACAGTGCAGAGGCCAAATGCCGAGCTGCTGCAATAACTGCTTGCCCCAGGGACACCCCCCCATTGTTAGGGGGGACTTTGCTGTGGGTGAGGACAGTCAAACCGAGGTCTCCGAGGCGTTGTTTGACTTCTAGCGCCAGGATCTGATTTTGGAAGACGCCGCCAGTTAGGGCGACTAGGGTGAACGGGTGTTCGTCTTGAAGGGTGCGGGTGAGGGCTGCGATCGCAGCCGCTAGCCCAACATGAAATCGAGCTGAGATGACTGCCGCATCGACGTTTTGCATGAGGTCGGCCAGCAGTGACAGCCACATAGAGCGCGGCTCTAATATCCACAGCCTGTCTTCGGAGCGGGCGACGGCTTCGAAGGGGTAGGGGACGACAGCTCGATAAAGGTGGTCAGATTCAATAAGGGCTTCTAGCTCTACAGCTCCCTGGCCTTCGTAGGCTGCCCCTTCTCGGCAAAGACCCACAGCGGCAGCGACCGCATCAAACAGTCGCCCGGCTGAAGAGGCGAGAGGCGAGTACACAACCTCTAGATCTTGATTCATCATCATCTCTGGCGGCACTTGAGGCTGGCCTGAGAGGAATTTAATCAGCTCCAAATCTCCACAGGCAGCCAGCAGTTCGGCCCAGTCAAAGGCGCTCTTGAGATGAGCATAGGTGCTGCGCCAGGGCTGGTAGATGGCCTGCTCACCGCCAAACAGAGCTACAGGCTTAAAGGTTGCCAGCCGCCGGTAGCCTCGGTAGTCTGCTAGCAGAAACTCGCCTCCCCAGAGCGTGCCATCGTCGCCAAAGCCTAGGCCGTCGAGGGCAATTCCTAAGACAGGCGGTGTCTTTAGAGGCAGGCCGTTTTCTGCCATGCAGGCGGCGATGTGGGCATGGTGGTGCTGGATAGAGTGAATTCGCAGCGCCCCGCCAGCGCCCTCGCGGGAGCGCTGGCTGAGGGATAGGCCCAGCTGAGTTGAGCGGTAGTTGGGCTGCTGATCTACGGCAACAATCTCGGGCCGATCGGCAAAAATTTGGTCAAACGAGTCAAGCGTTTGCTGATAGGTCTGGTAGGACTTGCTGTTCTTGAGGTCGCTGATGGGCTGAGAAAGCAGGGCTTGGCCGTCCTGCACTCGGCAGAGGGTGTTGTTTTGGTCATCGCCTAGGGCCAACAGGGGGGGAGCCTGTTCAAATCCCTCTGGCAGGTTAATGGGGCAGAGCGCGTAGCCCCGACCCCGCTGCAGTACCTGTATCTGACCTTCGCTCACCTGCACTACAGAGTCGGGGGCCGGATTAACGATGTCTAAGTTGTGCAGCAAAACGTAGTCGATCAGAGGGGCTAGCTGCGCTTTGGCTGCCTCGGAGCTGAGGTCGAGGGGAAGGTCGGCTAAGCCATCTGAAGTCAGTACGATGGGCCGATCGAGGCGCTGCAGCATCAGGTGGTGCAGGGGGGTGTAGGGCAGCATGAACCCAAGGCGGCGTTGGCCGGGGGCAACGGAGGGTGCAATGGGCTTTAAAGCTCTGCTCTGAGGGGTTTGGGCGCTATTGGGTGGATTGTCTGAAGCGGCCTCTGATGTTGACGGCAGCCCTGTGCTTTCGGCTTCCCAAGAGCTAGGAATTTGATCGGCAAAATCGCCTCGGTGAAAGCTCAAAAACTCAGCTTCTAGCCAAAAACCGGGAAGCTGGCCCACCTTTGACGGCAATAAGACAACCGGAGCCACCGGACTCTCTAGCAGCGCTTTTTCTTCTGGGCTGACTTGGCAGTAACGTTCGACCATCGGCAAGTTCCGCGCCATCAGGGTCAGGGGCCTGCCAGAACTCTGCTGGCGCAGTCTGCGAACAGTGACTTCGTTGGTGGCATCGCAGGCTAGCTGCACGCCGCTCAGCCCTTTAATCGCCACAATATCTCCCTGGAGCAGCAGGGTGCAAACCGCATCTAGGTCATCTAAAGAGGAGAGGTTGGCAGTATCAACTGGGCTCCCATCTGGGCGCGCTAGCCGGACGTGAGGGCCGCAGCGGGGACAGGCAGCAGATAGCGATTGAAAGCGACGGTCATTGGCATCTTGGGTCTCTTGCTGGCAGGCAGCGCACAAAGGAAATGCTGCCAGACTCGTTTGAGTACGCACGGCGGGAGGCGCTGGCAGAATGCTCAGGCGAGGGCCGCAGCTGGTACAGCTGGTGAAGGGGTAGCGATAGTAGCGGCTGTGAGGATCGAAGATCTCGCGCTGGCAGTCGAGGCAGGTTGCTGCATCGGGCGGCATCAGAGTCTGAATCGGGCTGGGCTGGCTGGAAATAATGTTGAAATCTGAGAACGTCAGGTTGCCTTCGTAGGGTGTGCGGGTGATGGCCTGGATGGCGGTTGAAAAGGAGGGGTGCGATCGCAAGTCGGTTACCAGCCTATCGATGGCCTGCGGCTTTCCCAGCACAACGATATAAACGCTGGTGCTATCGCTGCACACTTCCCCCCTCAGGCCCCCCTGTTTGGCCAGTCGGTAGACAATTCGCCCAAACTCTACTCCGTAGATGGTTCCCTCAACTCGAATTTGCTCGGCCTTAAGGCTGTGTGCTTCGTGTTGAGAGGTAAATGGAGAAATACTCATGTATGAATCGACAGGGAACCCGCACTGCAAAGGGAGTTGGTCAGGAATTGCGCCAGAAGAGGGGGCATGTAGTCACCGAGTTTAGATCCAAGTCTAAACCGAAGCCTGGTTAGACTTTTTGACACTATTGCCAAAAGATCCGTGGCAACGGCTATACCTACGGTAGGAACTGAGTGCTCACCGTCCGAATTTCTTAACTTCAGTTTTCAATCTTTGAGACAATTCGCAATGTTTTTCACCCACTAAGGTGAATTGCCAGTGTCTCTTCAAGGGCTTTTCAGGGGCTTTTCAAGAGCTTTGCCGCTATAAAAACCCCTTTTATTTGAGATTTTGACCAGCCGGGCGGCTCTACTCGCTTATTTGCTGTCCCAAAGCCTGCTCTACATCGGCTAGGGCCACGGCTACCACGCCAGCCTGTTTAGGCAGGCCCTGCTGTTGAAAAATCGTCTGAGCTTCTTCGTAAAGAGCCTTGGCCTGAGACAGATTTGCCAGGTTGCCCGCTTCAGGTCGATCGTCGTGGTCGGGCAGATTGAACA
This sequence comes from Pseudanabaena sp. FACHB-2040, assembly GCF_014696715.1. Lineage (NCBI taxonomy): Bacteria > Bacillati > Cyanobacteriota > Cyanophyceae > Pseudanabaenales > Pseudanabaenaceae > Pseudanabaena > Pseudanabaena sp. FACHB-2040. Next base: position 62,290 of record NZ_JACJQO010000001.1, on the reverse strand, counting down.
GGACATTGGCTTTGTTGGCCAGGGTATGGGCGTAGTCTAGGGGAGTGTCGCGGCGGCTGCGAACCTTAAGGGCCTCGTCGTAGGCGGTTAAGGCGCGGCGACAGCCGGCTGTGGATTGGGCAGCGGCGGAGTACTGTAGGGCGTTGCCCAAGTTGTTCTGCAGCAGGGCGTACTCGGTAGGGTGATTGCTGGGGCTGATGTATTTTAGGGCCTGCTCAAAAGCCTGCACTGCTAGCTCGGGCTGTGGGTCTTCCTGTTGGTGGAATCGGGGTATTGAGAGGTAAGCGATCGCAATGTTGTTTTGCACAATCGCGTGCTCTTTGGGGTAGCGCTCGCCCGTAAAGACCCGCAGCGCCCGCTGATAGCTCTGCAGGGCTTCGGGCAGTTTAGCCAAACCAAAGGGAGCCAGCGCCTGAAAGACTAGCCCCAGGTTCATCTCTGCAGCGGCAATTTCTGCTGGCTCAGCATGTTCTTGCAGCAGCGGGAGCGCTTTTTGGTAGGCCGCCTGAGCTTCTATCAGCGGATCGGCCAGACCTGCCGGAAACGAGCGCAGCGCTGCTCCCAAACCCACCAAAGCCCGTGCCTCTAACAGCGGATACAGGCCCTCTTCACACAGCTCTAGCGCCTGACAGTAGAGATGCACGGCCCCCTCTAACTGCTGAGACGATTGGGGCTGATTTTGTACCTGCTGGGCAATGTCAATCAGCTTTTCAATCTTCTCAACTGGGGTAATTGCAGTGATCTCAAGGGCTGCGATCGCAGCCTCTACCGCCACATCGGACAAGCTCGGCTTCACAGGGCACTAACTCCTTAGAAAACCTAATAAATTTCAACCTAAAAGTCTTTGGGAAATACCTGAAAGAGGCCCAACTTTGAAACAGGCTGCCTTGAGATTTCAGCAGGTATCTTCAAAGTGAGTTTTAGTATTTCTGATCAGAACCGATGAATATTACTCAAGCACAATCTATTGACAAATGCCGCTGCTTTTATCTTTTACATAGAATTCTGGTTTCTGCTCAGCTTTGGTAAGGAAGAAAGGCTTTACAAAGCTTAACAACTCTAACGATTCCTGATGCTTTAGCAGATTGCTCTTTTGATTCGTTTTGGCGTGTTACGGGCTGCGATGACACACCCTATTGGAATTTGTGGGTTGGGTTGAGCTTTGGCAGAGACGGCAATCCTCTCTAACGTTGGGTCGCGCTGCGCTTGACACCAACCTACTAATGACTGTTTGAGGCGTGTCGTGCCACGAGGAAACGTTGATGGTGCTTGCAGGAATGCTGATTCTGTTACTTTTGGGGCAGCCATTTCAAGGGGTAGGGCAGGCTACGATGCTTCCCGCTGAAACCGTCTTTTGGCAGTGTGAGGCTACTGGGGCAGGGCATTCCTACCGCGCAGTGCTAAACCCAGCCGCTTCAGTTTACGAACTGAGTTTTTATGGCGACTCTCAATATGGCAACCTGGTAGAAACTGTTCAGGTCAATCGGGAGCCGGGTGAGGGCGTCGCCATCAGTGCCTCTGGGCAAGCAGACGATGGTCGCAATATTCGCTTAAAAGCCCTCGATCCGGGTCTCACCTTTCATGTGGAAGACAGCACCTTTGGACGAGCTGTTGGGCGCTGCATTAGAGACACCGGGTTTAACTAGTTTTTGAAGTTACTGTAAAGCCCTAAGCAACCGTATCTGTCGTCACAAAGTTTCCCAAATTCCCCGCCTATCTTTCGCGTGGAGCTTGTTCTGTAAGGCTGTCAACGCGTCACGCAATCGGCTGCATCACCTGTGAGGAATTCTGCGGATCATGATCAATCTTGTCAAAAAAGCGGTTTATCTGACGGCTCTGCCCGCTACAGTCTTAGTCTTTAGCTCAGATGCGATCGCATTTACCTTCAACCTATCAGAAGCAACTGTTGACAGCCTTCAGGCGGGGTTTGAGTCAGGGGCGGTTACCTGTACTGAGATCACTCAGCTCTACCTCAACCGCATTGATGCTTTTGACGATCAAGGCCCAACGTTAAAGGCCATCGTCGCAACCAATCCCAATGCCCTCAGCATTGCGGCTGATCTAGATGCCAAGTACGCCGCTGGCGGCCCAGTGGGTTCTCTGCACTGCGTTCCTGTCGTGCTGAAGGACAACTACGATACTTTTGACATGCCCACAACGGCAGGCGCACTGGCCCTGGAAGGATTTTTTACTGGAGAAGACGCTTTTCAAGTCGCTAAACTGCGGGAAGCAGGGGCGCTGATTTTGGCAAAGTCCAACCTGTCTGAGTTTGCGTTTTCCTTTACCAGCACTAGTTCGCTGGGCGGCACAACGGTCACTCCCTACGACCCAGCCCGCAATGCTGGCGGCTCTAGCGGCGGTACTGGGGCTGCGATCGCAGCTAACTTTGGCATTCTCGGCTTTGGCACCGACACAGGCGGTTCGATTCGAGTGCCTTCTTCTTTTAACAGCCTCGTTGGGGTACGCCCGACCATCGGCCTATCGAGCCGATCGGGCATTGTGCCCCTAGCCCTGTCGCAGGACGTGGGTGGGCCCATGACCCGCACCGTCAAAGATGCCGCGCTGGCCCTGAACGTGACCGTGGGCTTTGACCCAGAAGACCCGGCGACCGCAGGCAGCATCGGCAAACTCCCAGAAGATTACACGGCCTTCCTCGACTCTGAAGGGCTACAGGGAGCCCGTATTGGAGTTGTGCGCGAAGTCTTTGGCCTCGACTCTAACCCAGAGAGTGCCAAAACCAATGCGGTAATCAATCAAGCTATTGATGCTCTGGTCGGTCTGGGCGCAGCCGTTGAGGATGTCACCATTCCTAACTTGGCAGAAATTTTGTCCTTTCCCAGCCTCAGTGGGTTCGAGTTTAAGCGGGATTTGAACGCTTACTTAGCAGCACGGCCCGTACCGCCTTCGGGGGTACGAACCCTGGGCGACATTCTCGACAGCGGCCTTTACCTAGAGGAATTTGAGGCGGCTTATATCGATCGCAACAACCGACCTGCCCCCGAAGATGACCCTGCCTACGTCGAGATCATCACCACCCGTCCGGGGTTGACCCAGTCCTCCCTGCTGACGGCCCTAACTGGGTTTGATGCGTTGATTTATCCCTCTGTAGCCAGCCCTGCCAACATTTTGGGTGAACCGTTAGCCTCTGGGGCTGGCAACCGACTCAGCCCGTTCTCCGGCTTTCCGGCTGTAACCGTGCCAGCAGGCTTTACTGAAGACGGCCTACCGGTGGGGCTGGAGTTTTTGGGTCGGGCCTATGATGAGCCGACGCTGCTGAAGCTGACCTATGCTTTTGAGCAGGGCACCCGCTTCCGCACCCCGCCCCGCACTACACCCTCGCTAGCAGGGGAAAAGATCCCTGAACCGGGCTTTGCCGTGGCGCTGTTTGTTGTGGCCTCAGGAGCAATAGCGCTGCGCCGCCAGCCCTCATGAGCCATGCAGCTCACGACCCCTGCGCTCTTATTCCCGGCCATTTCCCTGCTGCTGCTGGCCTACACCAATCGCTTTTTGGTGCTGGCCCAGCTGATTCGTCAGCTACATGGCTCTGATAGAGAACACGTCCGAGATCTGGTGCAGCGGCAGATCTACAACCTGCGGCAGCGGATTGTTTTGATCCGCCGAATGCAGGCTCTGGGCGTGTCTAGCTTTATTGTTTGCACGCTGTCAATGTTTGCCCTGTTTGTTAACTACCAGATGCTGGCAGAATACCTGTTTGGGTTGAGCCTGCTGCTGTTGGTGGCTTCTCTACTGGTGTCGCTGTACGAGATTGCCATTAGTACTCGAGCCATTGAAGTGGAGCTAGAAGACCTTGATCTGGGCTGCAGGATCAGAAAGTAGCTGGGTGTCCTTTTAGTCAAGCCTGTAATGGGGTGTAGCGACTCCAGCAGAAGCTTCCCCAACGCAGATTTCCACTGCTGGCTGGACTCGCTTAGGGCACGTCTCGAACAATGGTGACGCGAAAGGGATCCTGGTCAAAGGTTTCTAAGTAAGGCTGACTAAGATAGGCAGTGGCTTCGGGCTGGCCTAGGCTGTAGCGGTTGAAAAAGGCCAGGCTGAGCGCCCGCAGGTAGGGGTGGGCAGCGGTGCTAGGAGGGCCTTGCAAGCCTGCGGGCAAGGGCAAAACCCCACCACCAGTGTTGTCCCCTAAGAAGGAAAAGTGGGTGCCCTGCTCTACCACGACCAAGTGCTTGTTGGGGCTAGAGAGCCAGGCGAAGGGCTCAATCTGCTCCGGCAGAGCAGGGGTGAGGTAGTCGTGGGTATTGGCAATCACCATCACCGGAATTTGCACTTGGTTTAGACCCGCTTCCCCAAAAATTTTGCTGGTTAGGGGGTTGATTGCGATCGCACTGCTCACCCGCTCATCTCGCAGCGAAGTGGGCAGCTCAATTTGAGCCTCGAGCAGATCACACTGCACCAGCATCGACAGGTTTAAAGAAGGCAAGTCCTGCGCTGGGCTAGGGCAGCTTGCCGCCAGCGCTGCTGGGTTGAGGGTCGCTCCAGCTACCGCCAAAGCCGTGTATCCGCCCAGCGATTGGCCGATGACGCCGACCTCCGTCAAGTTTAGACGACGGATCAGGGGGTCGGTTTCGGCCAGCACTTCTAGGGCATCTAAAGCTGCCGTCACGTCGCGAGGACGGTTGATTAATATTGCCGGATTAGGAGCCCCATCAATACCCAGTAAAAAGCGCTCAAAGCGATCGGCGTTGTCTTCGTGGTCGAGGGCCACCACTGCGTATCCGTGAGAGGCCAGGTGCTCTGCCAGGTAAGCAAAGGTCGTGCGGCGAGAGGCTGCTCCGTGGCTAATAATAACGACAGGGATGGTCACTGTAGAGCCTGGTGAACTAGGCAAATATAACTCTGCCCTTGAGGAGAACAGCCGCAGCGAATTTTCAATGGCGAGGGCGCGTTTTTCCCAAGTCGTAGGGCCGGGCTGACGAGGATCGAGGGAAGAGGCATCGGGCAGGCTGGTGGCCTCTTGCAGAGCCGCTGCCCGTAAAGCTGCTACGGTGCGATCGCGCGCTTGAAAGAACTGGCGGTTTTCCTGGATCAGCTGCTGCAATAGCGGGTAGTTGATCTGAATGGTGTCGAGGGGGAACTGGCGTAGCAGGTTGATTATCGTCAGGCCTTCTGCGTCAGAGGCGGCTAAAATCACGCTGGCCCGTAGGGCTGAAAAGCCGTTTAGCCGATTATCGGTCTGCACTACCTGGCCCAGTTGCCGCAGCAGCCGCACCCCAACCGGGGAGTAAGCCAGCTCGCCAATGGTTGTCTGGTTCAAGTTGAAACGCGAGTTTAGTACCGTCCGCAGCTCATTAAGTTGGCTAGCGCTGAGGCGATTGGCAAAGGGGGCGAAGCGCTGGTTAATCTGGCCGGTAGCGGCAAATTGCTCTAGATCTTCGACGTAGATAGTGGGCTCAAAGGGGCCTAAGAAAAACTGAATTCGCTCGGCGGCACGACTAGGGCCAGGCAAAAGCAAGGCAGCGGTGGTCAGCAGGGCAGCTAGGCGCAATGGCCCCCAAAGGCCAGTCCTTAACCATCGCAACCGTAAGCCAATCTTTGACCCTTGCATTTCTTTAATAGACCCCCAACCGCATCTCAGCAAAAGCAAGGCTACTTTCTGCGTTTGGCCTTTGGCCATAGTCCATTTGCAATCCAACTTAATCCTACCGCTGCAGCGCCCCAGCATTTGCCTAAGGTTTTTCAGGCTTAAGCGGGTAAAAAGCTAGCGACCATCTTTTCCACCACCTTGGGATCTTGCAGGAACTGAGCATTGAGCTGCTTGGCCTGCTCACCTGGATAGACCTCCTCGGTCTCATCGATCACGGCCTGCAGGGCATCGCGCACCACTTCCTCGGGCGATACTTTGGGGTCAGGAAAGCCCTTGCCCATACCAATATCGATGGTGGCAGGCAGCACACCGACAACGAGAGTTTGCTGCGCCGCCAGTTCTGCCCGCACTGCCTGGGTCAGCGCTAGTACCGCCGCTTTGGAGGCTCCATAGCTACCGTTGAAAGGCAGGTTTACCCGTGCCACCATCGACAGCATGTTGACAATGGCACCGCCGCCATTTTGCTGCAAGATTGGGGCAAAGGCTCGGCACATGATTAGCGTACCGAAGTAGTTGACATCCATTTCGGCTCTGGCAGCAGACAGGTCGTTTGCGGCAATTAGCCCCTGGTTGAGGCCAACTCCGGCATTGTTCACTAACAAGTTTACGTCCTGGTATCTTAGGGCTGCCTGCTGCACCGCAGCCTCATCGACGATATCTAGCTGAACGGGCACAATTCGGTCAGGGTCGAGATTGACCAGGTCCGTCAGGGCATTTAGCTTGCGAGCAGCGGCATAAATTTTGGCCGCCCCTAGCGATCGCAACCCCTCCACGTAGTATCGACCCAAGCCACCGTTGGCTCCTGTAACCAATGCGATCGCGCCTTCAACTTGCATAGTTATCCCTACGATTGCGTTGGCTAAGCAATCACCAAGGTATACTTCTCTTAATTTTTTGAAAAGTACTTACTTTTTAGTAAGTTCCTATTGCCCTAATTGTTAAGTAGAGCACATGTCAGAAGCGCTGACTGAAGGTACCCTGTTTGTTCAGACAACGCTCAAGATTTTGGGTGGCAAATGGAAAATTTTAATCCTGTGGCACCTCAAAGAAGAGACCCGACGCTTTAGTGAATTGAAGCGTTTAATACCTGAAATTACCGAAAAAATGCTGTCACAGCAGCTAAGAGAGTTGGCCAATGACGGCATTATTAGCCGTAAAGCTTATTCAGAATTGCCGCCTAAAGTTGAGTATTCCTTCACCGCCTATGGCAAAACTTTAGTGCCAGTTTTGCAGGCACTCTGTAACTGGGGAGAGGAACATTTAGAGCGCCTGAAAGCTGAAATTGAGGAAGATAGTTGAGAGGTGTTGAGAAGTACCAGAGCTCATCTAGATCCTCTCTTGCCCTAATTGGAATCTGACGGTGTCTCGGCTATCTTCTGCCCTGAAGCGGGTGAAAAGACGGCGCTGATCAGCGCTACCACTGAGGATAGAAACAGAAACAGCAGCAGGAATGACAGAACTCCAAAGGGAGAAAAGACTAAGGTTGCTATTAGAATCAGCAGGCAAACTGCTAAGGTTTTTCGGTTCATCTAAGCGAAACCTACAGTGAATCTCTGCCTTAGTTTAGTGACCCATAACAGAGATAGATTCCGACCAAGGGTACATTCTGCCGAGTAGAAAGGGAGGTCTTGTCAAGCAAACGGCGTGGCGGGAGGCGTGGATTTTAGAGCGGCTCAAATGTGCAATATTGCAGATGATTCTCACTCAAGGCATGTGGAAAGATTGATTCTAAAGGTACACTGGTCTACCTGCTGAACTTAGGCACTCAACGATGACTAACTCTGCTAACAACCCTTCTAACGTATTTAAGACAGTTTTGAAGGGTGCGATCGCATTAGCCCAAGATGTCAAAACTCACCCTCAGGCCAATGAGCAATTTGAGGAGCTATACGCTCAGCTAGCTGCTGACAACCCGGTAATGGCAGACCTGCTCAAGCAGCTCTGGGAAGAATACATCACGCAGCAGCGCTCTGTCTTCTTTTGGCAGAACTTGAGCGATGCCGAAAAAGATTTGGCCCAAAAGGTGACCGAAAACAGCCTGCAGATCCAGCAAAACTATTTGCGCCTAGTGCAGGAGCAGTAAGCCAGCGTGTAGCAGATGAACTAGAGCTAGCGCGCCATCTGAGTTCGGCGGCTAAGCCTAGTTAAGTTGGCGACAGCAGCAACCAACTCTGCAGGTTCTACAGGCTTAGCGATGTGCTTTTGAAAACCCACGGCCAGAGCACGCTGGTAGTTGATTTCTCCGGCGTAGGCCGTAAGAGCAATTGCCGGAACCTGCCCGCCCATTTCTGGGGGCAGGTTTCTAATCTGCTGGAGCAGCATATAGCCGTCTGTTTCTGGCATGCCAATATCGCTAAGCAGTAGATCTGGGCTGAGCTGAGGCAAAATCGTTAGCACCTCTCTGGCTGAAGTCACCGCTGTAACTTTAGCCCCGTACTGCTCTAGCAAAAAGGCGACAAATTCTCTAGTGTCGGCCTCATCGTCAACGACTAGAACCTTGATGCCATCGAGATCTAGCAACAGCCCCGGCGGCTCAAAGGCTTGCTCGGTTTCTTGCAAAGTTTGCAGGATAGGCAGCATAACAGTAAAAGTCGCCCCCTGCCCCTCACCTGGGCTATCGGCACCAACAGTGCCGCCGTGCATCTCGACTAGATGGTGAACAATCGCCAAACCCAGGCCCAACCCACCGAACTTGCGGGTGGTCGTAGCATCAGCCTGACGGAAGTAGTCAAATACATAGGGCAAAAAGTCGGCAGAAATACCTTTCCCCGTATCGCTGACGGTGATCTGCACTTGAGAGCCCACTTGCTCCATCTGCACATCTATCTGCCCGCCGACTGGCGTAAACTTGACTGCGTTGGAAAGGAGATTCCAGATCACCTGCTGTAGACGGGCAGCATCTCCTAAAACGAAAAGGGGAGCGTTTGTCGGATCTGCAGGCTGCGCTTTTACTAGGGTTTTAACTTTAATAGACTTAACTTCTATGGCTAGCTTCACGGTTTCTAGCGCAGCTTCAATGACCAAAGCGAGATTGACTGGGGCTTTGTTGAAGCTCAGCTTGCCACGCAAAATGCGCGACACGTCTAGCAAGTCTTCAATGAGCTGCACCTGAAGCTTGGCGTTGCGCTCGATGGTTTCTATGGCATAGGCTGCTTTGGCGGGGTCTAGTTTGCCCTGGCGCAACAGTCCGGCCCAACCCAAGATGGGGTTGAGCGGCGACCTAAGCTCATGGGACAGCACCGCTAAAAATTCATCCTTCACCCGATTGGCGGCTTCGGCGCGATCGCGATCCTGCTGGGCCCGGGCGTAGAGTTGAGCATTTTCGACGGCTAGGGCGGCCCGTCTACCTAGCTCTTCGGCTAGTTCTAAGTCGCTCTGGGCGTAGCGTCGGCCCGACTCTGCAGCCACAAACGAAATTGCGCCTAGCGATCGCCCCTGCACCAGCAGGGGCACAATCATGACTGAGCTAAAGCCGACCTCCCGCAAAATTTGCAGGTGGTCAGCATCTTTAGCGGCTTCTACCAGCAGGTGATCTGGAATTTCAGGGTAGAGTTCGGACTGCCCGGTACGAATGACTTCGGGCACACCCCGAGGTTCGTTGGGGTCATAAGGATAGCGTTTTTCCAGTTCATCTGCCCAAGCGACTTTATCCGGGTTGACGTGGGCTACGGCCAGCCGCCGGGTCACTCCAGCCTCATCGATAATATGAACGCTGCACCAGTCGGCCAAGTGCGGTACGACCAGTCGAGCAATGCTGCTCAGAGTCGTTTGGTAGTCTAGCGAGGACGAAAGCACCTGGCTAGAATCGGCTAGAAACCGTTGGGCCTGTTCTAAACGAAACCGATCTGTAATGTCAATAACGTAGGCCAGCATAGATTCCACCTCGCCAGTAGGGCGCAGCATGGGTAGGTAATGCAAGCTGTAGTAGCCAGGGCGACGATCGGTTCTGTAAGGCAGGCTGATTTCAAGATTGGAGGCAGTGAATGGCTTCCCGGTTGCGTAAATCTCGTTACAAATGTCGACTAGCGTCGAATTTCGGTGACCGAACAGTTCTACCGGTGTGCGGCCCAGGTGATCTTCTGGGCTCAGCCCATTAATCTCTGCTAGGGCAGCGTTAATTGAGACAAAGCGCTGGTTGCTGTCGAGCAAAGCCATGCCAATGGAGGCAGATTCAAACAGGGTCGCTAGCTGCCGCTGAGCTGCTTCGGCCTCGGCCCGAGCTATCCGTTCCCGCTCTAAAATTTGTTCGCGCTCTTGCTCGGCGCGTTTGCGATCGTCAATATCGGTTGAGGTGCCGTACCATCGCACAATCTGACCGTGCTCGTCATAGCTGGGCACAGCCCGAACTAAAAACCAGCGGTAGGCTCTATCTACGGCCCGCTGAATGCGGCACTCATATTGGTAAGGCTGCCCGGCTTCAATAGCTTGGTACCAGACCTGTACAGCCCCATCTCTGTCCTCAGGATGCAGGGACTTGAGAGTCTGATCGGGCTGATCTAACTTTCCTGGCGGCAGCCCAGAGTACTCATACCACTGGTCATTGGCGTATTCCAGTTCCCGATTGGCGCTGACCACCCAAACCATTTGGGGGACGGCATTTGCCAGCTGGCGAAACCGTTCCTCGCTTTCTTTCAAAGCGTTCTCGGTTTGCGTGCGATCGCTCATGTTGTGCAATACAGTTAGTGTGCCCCAGTGGACTCTTTATATATTGAATCTAACTTTTTTCTTCAGCCTATCTACCTATAGACTGAAGAAAGTTTGGGGTTTTTGTGCAAGCCTAGCTGCCTGTTTAGAGGCTGACGTTTCCTGCCTATCTCTCAGAAAGAAACTGGTCGTGTTGTTGTTGGCCTTGACCAGCTAGGTGCCAGCGTGCTCGTAACTCTCTACTGCTTTTGGGCTTGCTCCCAATTGGGAAATCCCCAGGCGGCTCCAGTAAAAGAAAGAGGCAGGTCTTCCTCCTAGCTTGATGAGGTTTTGGGCCATTAGCTGAATCTCCGGCTGCTCCTGCACCTTGTGGTCTGATAGGTAAACGCCTAACAGAGCTTGATTGATCATTTTGTGAAAGCGGGCGTGGGGCAGTCTGGCAACGCTTTGGGTAGCCTGCTCTAAAAAATGCCGGAATCGACCCATCATTTCGTCTTTGTTGGGGTAATAAAAGCAGAAATTTAAGTCACCATTGGCGCGATCTTCCTGTTGGTCAATCAGATAGTCCAGTAGGATATGCAGACCCTGCACCCAGGGGAAGTAGCTGCGTTCAACCTGTTTTGTTTGGTCTTCTGAAAAATCGCCATCAAAGGCGGAAGAGACTAGGCAAAAAACGCCCAGGGTTGAACCGGCAGAGGCCGAAAATTCATACCAGCTCAAGTCGGGCAGTTTGTCTTGGTAGCGAGAAAACCAGTTTTTTAGACGGGGTACTCGCTCTTCTACCCGGACGTGTTTGTGAACCTGAAGGTCGCAGTAGTAGCTAGCTAACTGCTGCAAAGTAGGAGCGATTCTGGAGTAGTTTGGAATCTTGCGAAGGCTAGCCTGGCAGGTGCTTACTAGGCTCTTTAGATAGCCGCCATCTTCCTGGTCGTCTCGAACCCGGTAATAGTTGGTGCTGGGGGAGTCAGGCATTAATGCGTGGAGCAGCGATTCGTGCAAGGCCCGGAAGTCTTCGGGGTCTAGGGAGGTACTGCGATCGCACAAATTGTCCAGATAATCGCTAATGGTCTGGTAGGCCACTATGAAGTTGATGGCTTCGTACCAGTGACTTTTGGCTAGTAGGCTATAGAGCCCGCCTCCCTCGCAGTGAAACTTCTTAGTTTCGAGGCTGGCTAAAGCTTGGTGGCGCAGCTCCAAGTTTGGAATTTTTTGAGCCTGTAAGGTCCACGTACTTAAGCAGCGCCGGACGGCTGGCAAAACTTTAAAGTGAGCCGCAGTGATTAGGCTCAGGGGAGAAGCTGGAATAGCCATAGCCAAAAATTCTTTAAAAGCCTGAGCGCAGTATTCTGCTGTTGGTGTCACTTTAAGAAGAGTTACAAAAATTTAACCTCCTTAGAAAGGAAGAGTTGTTGCCGTTGCTAGATCAGCATTTTTCGATGGGGTGCTTAGCTGACTAGCTGCAACTTTAAAGTCATGTTGCCAAATCTCCTCAGCTCCCATGCCCTGAAGCGTTGCCAGAGTAACTATTCTGGGCGCACCCTCGTCGGTTTGAGTAGATAAACCGGCCTGAGAACTCAGAGCAAAGCCTAGGAACGAGGAAATGTAGCCTGATTTTGATTCGTTGGCAGGATCCTCTAGTTGCTAAACCCTCATACCGAGTTCAGGTTGATTAATGCCTGATTGCCAACATTTATGCAGAATTTGTGCAAAAAATGACTACCTCTTTAGGAAACTCTCCTTCCGTCCATTGGTAGGTGTAGTTATCCGAACAGAGCAATATTTTGAAGTTAAGAATTACTCGACCTCTACTTTCCTACGCTTAGCGGGAGTTACTAACTCATGGCTTACACAAATGAACCCGTCAACCGGGTTATGGAAACCTCCACCGTTCTTCCGGTCACTGAATATCATGACCTCGTTCGCTGGGGTCCAATCTTTGCGGGTTTGGTGGTTTCGATCGCATCCCAGCTCGTCCTGACAGGACTGGGCGCAGCAGTGGGCCTCACCACCTTGGCTAACACGGGTGCACCTCAATCCAATGCTGGCGAAGTGGGTGCAGCAGTCGGTATCTGGTCAATTATCAGCCTGCTGATTTCACTGTTCTTGGGCGGCTGGGTGACTGCCCGTGCCTGCGGTCCGATGAACCGCAAAACTGCCCTCCTCAACGGTGCCATTCTGTGGGCGACCACCCTGGCTGTCAGCGCTTGGCTGCTGTCTAGCGGTGTGGCTGGAGCCTTTGGTATTGCGGCTCAGGGTGCAGGTGCTGTGGCTAGCCAGATTCCTACAGGGGCTCTGCCTGGCGGTGGTGCAGTTCCAGATCCCTCTGCCATTCCAGACCCCAACGTATCAACTCAGCAAGCTCAGAACATTGCTGGCAACGCCGCGACTGTGGGCTGGTCCTTCGCTTTGGGCTCTCTGCTGGGTCTAGTGGCCGCTATGATTGGCGCTGCAGTGGGTGTTCGTCATCCCCGTCCTTACAACAACGCACCAGTGCGCTAAATCTGCTGGCCATGCGCCAACAGCACGAGACAAAGGATATCCAGGTGGGCATTTGCCCACCTGTTTTATTTTGTTGCTGCTTTGGGGGCAGAGGCTTTCTCTTCTCAAAAAATATTTTGCAGCCAGGGAAAATACCGTTCCTCCTATGGGTTCTCTGAATGCTGCACTGAGCGCAAGGTCTGCCTCTACCAGAGATCCAGCTTGTCCTGACCTTAGGAAATCGCTATAAGAGGTCTACTTTGGAATGCTGGCCTCAAACCTCCGGCGGTCCTCGTGGCAAATTTGCTGGATCGTATTGCGGCCCGACATCGCCACAATGGGCACTCCACCGCCGAGCTCGGTCCACTGCCCTACCATGTAGAAGCGGCGCAGGCCGGGCAGGGTTTTGGGCAATCCTTTGACCATTTGGGGCAGAGTGTCTTTGTTGAGCACCCAACCATTGCTTGCGCCTTGCCAGTTGCCTGTTTGGCGCTCGTAGGTAAGGGGCGTTGTCACCTCCATATGTTCAATATCGGCTTTGAGGCCAGGGTAAAACGGCTCTAGCCGATCTACTAAGGCGTTTGCTTCCTGGATGGCTGCGGTTCCTTCGGGGGAGCGCCCATAGGTACGGTGCCAGTAGTCGTAGGTCGTGGTCATTAGGATCATCATCACGGACTTGCCCGGAGGGGCTAGAGACGGATCAAAGCAGTAGTGCTTAACGCTGATTTCGGAGCGGGTTTCGCCTGCGATCGCAATCGGCTCATCCAGCAGATAGGTCACCCAGTGGGGCTGGTCAGAGCAGTCGCGGTTCACCCCCAGCGAAACCTGCAGCTGAGAATAAACCGGCATGTGACCGTCGTAAAGCTCTTGAATTGGGCGATTGAGGTATTGCCCGCCTAGCATATTAAATAAAGTGCTGCGGCCATCACAGGCTGAAATTACCCGCTGTGCTGAGTGCTCTGCCCCATCATCAAGCCGAATGCCCACGGCTTGATCATTCTCAATCAAGATCCGCTCAACCCGAGAGCCATAGTGAATCTCACCGCCTAGGCCCAGATAGCGGCGCTCAAGGGCGCGGGCAAAATCGAGCGATGCCCCCACTGGAAATCCGGCATTGCCGTTATCCAGGTAGGCTAGCAGAGACATTGCTACCATCGAGGGAATGCCCGGCAAAGGAAACACCTGCGGCAGCGCCCTTTTAAGGAAAGGATCTTGAAATTGGGTGACAAATTCTGTCAGCGGCAACATGCCCCACTTGCCCAGAGAGCGGGCGAAGGGCAGCAGCCGCTTTATCAGCCCAGCCCAGTCTCCCGGCCCCATCAGCGCCTTAGGCTTTTGCTGAAAGAGCGACAGGTCAAAGTTTTTGAAGGTTCTAACCCCATCACAAAAGGCTTTGATGGGCTGGCTGTCAGCAGGCGATAGCGACAGCAAGTGCTGTCCTAGTCGGTCAGGGTTGCAGTAGGCAATTAGGGTCTTGCCACCAGGTTCTACGACCCGGGTAAACTCTTCGTGGTTGACAAACTGGCGATTTTGCACGGCTCCCAGTTCTTGCCAAAGGCTATGGAAGGGCTGGCCGGGACCAGAGCCAAACAGGTAGTGAATGCAGCTATCGAAGGTATAGCCCTGGCGCTGCACAGCGGTGCAAAGGCCGCCAGGTTCCGTATTTGACTCAAAAATCTGGGTGCGGTAACCGTTCATCTGGGCGTAGCAACCGGCGGCTAGCCCCGCAATACCCGCTCCAATAATGAGAATGTCCGGTTCGTTAGCCATCGAGATCTTCAGGAACTTTGCTTTCAGGAACTCTATAGCGCTGGATCAGTGGAGTAAACCTGGCTGTAGACAGTTTTTTTAAGCCTATTTTCTAAGCCTCGTTTTTTAGCCGTTACGAAAAGACGGGCCAACAAACTTGAGGAGAGCAAAGCTGGGGCAGGGGCAGCGTGGTCACACTGAACGAGGGCAGGTGCAGGCGGCGAATGACATGGTTGTTGGTATCAGCGACATAAAGATAATCTTGGGTGGCGGTGATACCAGCGGGTTCTGAGAACTGAGCAGCGATCCCTGCGCCATCTTGATGCCCTGCTAAGCCCTCGCCAAAGATGGTCTGGCAGGTGCCTGTGATGGGGTCAAGGCGCTTAATTTTATGGTTATAGGTGTCGGCAATCCACAGCGTGCCTGCTGCTTGGGTCAGGCCTAGGCAGTGCTGTAGTCGGGCTTGATCGCCAACTCCATCCACATCGCCAAACTCAAACAGGTCGCCGCTGCCGCAGAGGGTTTGTACCTGAGGTGGAGCAGCCAGGGTAATTGCCCGAATCGAACTGGTTTCGCTGTCGGCCACAAACAGGTGCTGGCCATTGGTAGCAATGCCGCTGGGCTGGGCAAAGGCGGCTACCTCAGGCGGACCGTCAACGCAAAATTCGGCTCCAGTGCCGATAAAGGTCTGCGCTGTTCCCTGGGCCAAGTCTAGCTCCCAGATCTGGTGGCTACCAGCCATCGCGATGTAAAGCGTTTTACCTACCTGCACCAAATCCCACGGGGAATTGAGGTCAACTTCTAAAGCCTTACCTCCGTGGGGAAACAGGACTCGACTCTGGGCTCCGGTGCCCGCCAAGGTGCTGACCTGCAGCGAGGCTAGGTCGATCTGGCGGAGCTGATGGTTGCCGGCATCGGCTAGGTAGAGCCGCTGCTGCTGGGAGTCCAAAGCCATGCCCTGGGGCGAAGAGAACTGGGCCGTCTGCCCTTCGCCATCGCGCCATCCAGCCTGGCCGCTACCCACGACAGCAACTAGGGTGCCATCGAGCCGAGTAATGACAATGCGGTGGTGCCCGCTGTCAGCAATAAACAGGGTGTCGCTCTGGGGGTCGGCCAGCACTTTGCCAGGAAAGGCCAGCGGTGTTAGTAAAGCGGGAGGCGGGGGAAGTAGAGGCGCGGCTGGGCCGACAGCAGTGCCATCAGACTGCGAGGTGATCAGTTGCTGGACTAGGGCCTCTAAGGTTGGGCGCTGCCCTTCTCCGGCCAGGGTTGCGACGACGTAGCCATGCGGATCGATTACTACAAAGGTTGGCCAGGCTCTGACAGCGTATTGGTCCCAGAGGGTGCGATCGCAATCTACCAGCACCGGGTGATGGATTTGGTAACGTGCGATCGCACTCTCCACACTAGCCACACTGCGCTCGTGCTCAAACTTTGCCGTGTGTACCCCAATCACGACCAGATGCGGCGCATAGCTCTGCTCTAAAAACTGTAGATCCGGCAGAACGTGAAGGCAGTTGATGCAGCCATAGGTCCAAAAGTCTAAAATCACCACTTGCCCCCGCAATTCCTTGAGGGACAGCGGCTGAAGGGTATTTAGCCAAGGGCCAGCTTGAGGCAGTTCAGGGGCTCTCACCCGCATAGTCTTATCCCTATCTAGCCACCTCTAATCTACCAATTCAGCCAGATAGCGCACTGAAGTGAGGTCGAGGTGGG
Organism: Pseudanabaena sp. FACHB-2040; assembly: GCF_014696715.1. NCBI lineage: Bacteria > Bacillati > Cyanobacteriota > Cyanophyceae > Pseudanabaenales > Pseudanabaenaceae > Pseudanabaena > Pseudanabaena sp. FACHB-2040. Next base: position 46,098 of record NZ_JACJQO010000001.1, on the reverse strand, counting down.
AAAATGGCCAGCAGCAGTTTTTTTGGTTGCAGGCAAATGGCAGCTCCCCTCTCCGTACTGGTTACTGGCGCAACCGGACGCACCGGCGCTCTCGTGGTTGAAAAGCTGCGCCAGCGGCCCCAAACGTTCAGCGTTCGCGGCTTTGCCCGGTCGCCTGAAAAGGCAGCTCAGCGCTTTGGCAGCCCCGACTCATTTTTCTTCGGCGATATTCGACAGCCCGAAACCTTGACTGCCGCGCTATCGGCCTGTCAGGCGCTCGTGATTTTGACCAGTGCTGTGCCTCAGATGCAGGGAGCACCCCAGCCGGGCCAGCGGCCCAACTTTGCCTTCGCGCCCGGTGAACCGCCAGAGGTGATCGACTACCAGGGCCAGGTCAGTCAAATCAAAGCAGCCCAGGCAGCCGGGGTAGAGCACATTGTGCTAGTGGGTTCCATGGGCGGCACCCAAGCAGATCACCCCCTCAACAGCCTGGGCGACGGCAAGATCTTGATCTGGAAGCGCAAAGCCGAGCAGTTTCTGATCGATTCCGGCATTGACTACACCGTGATTCGAGCCGGGGGGCTATTAGATCAGCCCGGCGGCCAGCGAGAGCTGCTGGTCGGTAAAGACGATACGCTGCTGGCCAATCCGCCCGATGGCATACCTACCTCAGTTCCCAGAGCAGATGTGGCAGAGGTCGTTGTTCAGGCCTTATTAGAACCAGCGGCCCGCAACAAAGCCTTTGACCTAATTTCTAAGCCGGAAGATGCCCCAGGGGCAGCGGTTACTTCTGATTTCAAAGCTCTTTTTGAGCAAACTACGCCAGGTCTTTAGAGGCAGGCTCTACCTGAGGCCAGACCCAAAACGCCCAGCAGGATTTCGGCATAATACGGCTGCTGGTCTGATCTCTCCGACGAGGATAGAGTTCAGACAACCCTTGCCCGAATTCGCTAGGGTGGGTAACGGTCCCCTGTACTGTCTTCCTATGGCCCGTCCTCACCGCTCTGGAGCGCACCGTTCTCACTCGCACCGTAGCCGACCTAGGTTTCGCTTTCCCGGTCGGTTGGGGTGGCTCCTGGCCTTTGCCCTGCTGTTGAGCGTAGCCCCCCAGATCGAGAATATTGAAAATCTTGATCTGCCGCCTCAACTGCAGCTTCAGCGGCGAGACCCTTCAAGCTGGCAGATGGGCCAACCCCTCTCTGGGGCAAACAGTATCAACCCGCGCCCCTTGCCAGAGATGAGAGCTTATGCGCTGGAGCTGGTCAATCGCGATCGCAAGGTCAACGGCCTACTGCCTCTGGTCGAAGATCCGCTGCTGCATCTGGCCGCCCAGAAACACGCTGAAGACATGCTAGAGCGCCAATTTTTTGCCCATGTCAACCTTGATGGGGTCACCCCCTCTGGTCGCTTTCGAGCTGTGGGAGGGCAGATGGGCGCAGCCGAAAATATTTACCGGCAGACCGGAGGCTCAGCCGCTGTGTCTTACAGTCTGGCTGAGCGTGTCCAAAAGGGCTGGATGGAGAGCGATGGACACCGGGCCAACCTGCTCAGCCCAGGCTATCGAGCCTTTGGCTATGGCGTGGCGACTTCTCCAGCGGGCGATGCGATTTACGCAGTCCAAATGTTTCGGCCACCAACCCCGGTGGAACTGCTGCAGGGAATATCTCGGTGGGCCGTAGATCAGCTGCCGATGGAGCGCTTCAATCAGAAAGAGCAATGAAAAAGGGGAGAGCAGTTGTGCTGCTTCTCCCCCCAAAAACGCTTCAAACGGAAATTAGGTGATTGACCGACGCCTTAGTAGCGGTAGGAGTTGTTAGATCCGGGCTTGTGCACGATAAAGCTGAGGATCTGGCACTGCTTCACGTTGTCAAAGCCGACGACGCGAACGAAGCAGTTGGGGTACTCAGAGCGGCAAGCCTGCACTTCGCTGAGCACTTCAGAGGTGCTGCGGGCGTTGAACAGGGGCAGCTTCCACATGGTCCAGTAGTAGACCTCGGGATCAGAGTTTTCGTTGAACTCAACCGCAGGGATATAGCCCATACGAAGAATGTAAGCGATTTGCTTCTCAATCTGCGCGTCGGTCAGCGGCGGCAGATAGGACAGAGTTTCATAGCGACGCTCTTTAGGAAGAGTTTTCATGGTTCCTCGTCTCGTTGTACGAATGTGCAGAAATAGCTAGAAAGTAGTCGTAGACTGCCTTTAAGGCCAGGGAGAAAGACCTCTAGCTGCATGCTTTTGACACAACACGACAGCCTACGAACTGGATGAACTCTCAGAACTCGAATCCGGGCTTTGGCCCAGTTCAGACTCAGCAGCGAGTTCGGCTGATCCCATTTGGGTAATGCGCTCTAAATGGCAGCGACGGTGCTCCATATTGGCCCGTTGAATGCCTGTAGTCACCATCTCCGGCAAGAACTCACAGACCTCCTCGGCAATGGTCTGCCGCACGGTCATGATCCGGATTGCCAGATCGGCGTTTTCCCTAAGTAATGCGTCCAGGTAAGCTTCGCCGTCCTGAAGCGTTTCCTTAGAAGAAAAGGCATTGAGCCAAAAGGCACGAGGGGGGTCGGTTTCTCTAAGCTGGTTCAGAACAGTCTTCACTGCCTGAAACGTTAGATAGCTGGTGAGCACCTTAGCGGTGTCTTTAGCCGCTTGCTTGAGGTCCATCAGTGTCTCTCGAACGGTTGACGTAGACCCCGCCTGTAGGCAGTTGGTAGCCCTGATCTAAGCCCGAAGCCTTTGGAGATTCGGTAACCTGAGCAGCATTCTCAAAGCTTCTTCAAGAAACTGCTGGTCAGATGGTCTACCTAACCCGCCTCAATCTGTCCCGTCAGAGGTACCGAAGTACCTCTTGGCATTCTTAGATGGTGTCAACGGTGTCGAACTCGAACTTGATTTCCTTCCACAGTTCGCAAGCGGCAGCCAGTTCAGGAGACCACTTACAGGCTTCACGAATGACATCGCCACCTTCACGAACCAGGTCACGGCCTTCGTTACGAGCCTGAACGCAAGCTTCCAGCGCCACGCGGTTAGCGGTAGCACCAGGCGCGTTACCCCAGGGGTGACCCAGAGTACCACCACCAAACTGCAGTACAGAGTCATCGCCGAAGATTTCCACTAGGGCAGGCATGTGCCATACGTGAATACCGCCGGAAGCCACGGCCATAACGCCGCCTAAGGAAGCCCAGTCTTGGGTGAAGTAGATACCGCGAGACTTGTCTTGCTCGATGTAGTTCTCACGCAGCAGGTCTACAAAGCCGAGGGTGCCAGCGCGGTCGCCCTCTAGCTTGCCGACCACCGTACCGGTGTGGATGTGGTCACCACCAGACATCCGCAGACACTTGGCCAGCACACGGAAGTGAATACCGTGGTTCTTCTGACGGTCGATCACAGCGTGCATAGCGCGGTGGATGTGCAGCAGCACACCGTTGTCGCGGCACCAGTGAGACAGGGTGGTGTTGGCGGTAAAGCCAGCAGTCAAGAAGTCGTGCATGATGATGGGCATGTCGAGTTCTTTGGCGTACTCGGCCCGCTTCAGCATTTCTTCGCAGGTGGCGGCGGTCACGTTGAGGTAGTGGCCTTTGATTTCGCCGGTTTCTGCTTGGGACTTGTGGATTGCATCAGCCACAAACAGGAAACGGTCGCGCCAGCGCTGGAAGGGCTGGGAGTTGATGTTTTCGTCGTCTTTGGTGAAGTCTAGACCACCGCGTAGGCACTCATAGACGGCGCGGCCATAGTTCTTCGCCGACAGACCTAGTTTGGGCTTAATGGTGCAGCCCAGTAGGGGACGACCGTACTTGTTCAGACGATCGCGCTCTACTTGAATACCGTGGGGAGGCCCTTGGAAGGTCTTCAGGTAAGCCACGGGAATGCGGAGGTCTTCCAGACGCAGGGCGCGCAGGGCCTTAAAGCCAAACACGTTACCTACTAGGGAGGTCAGTAGGTTGGTGACCGATCCTTCTTCAAACAGATCCAAAGGATAGGCGACGTAGCAGATGTACTGGTTGTCTTCGCCGGGAACGGGCTCGATATCGTAGCAGCGACCCTTGTAGCGATCCATGTCGGTCAGCAAATCGGTCCACACGGTGGTCCAGGTACCGGTGGAGGATTCTGCTGCTACAGCAGCTGCGCACTCTTCGGGCGGAACCCCAGGCTGGGGAGTCATCCGGAAAGCTGCCAGAATGTCTGTATCTTTGGGGGTGTAGTCCGGTGTGTAATAGGTCAGTTTGTAGTCCTGTACACCGGCCTTATATCCAGATTTTGACTGAGTTGTTGTCTGAGAGTAAGACATATCTCCCTTCCTGTGAATCTACGAAATCTCCTCAAGAACTCCGCACACATCAGCCTAGATAGACCCCGACACTAATCGGGAACCTCCAGGCAAATATGATTGAGACGTTCATATTGCTTGAGACGGCAGCAAGAACAAGAGCAAAGCCTAGATCGGCTGCTCTGTAAGCATCTTGGGTATCCTGCAGTACCCCATGACTTAGAATACTACCAGCCTTTGGATAAGGTTAATGTTGGAAGTTCTGTATATATTCATAACTCCCGGTTATGAATAGTCGTGTCGCAGCGTTTCACTTCTTCTCTTTATGTAACGCTGCCCTTTGAAGCGATCCAGGTTGACGTATAAGGCTAATTTTGGCACCGCAAGATGGTAAAATTCCGCTTCTTGCGTTTTTCTTAAGCTATTGTCTAACGCTATGGGGCTTGTCTCAGGGTTGACTTGTAAAGAAAAACCCGGCAGGTCATCCATCTGCCGGGAACCAACTTTTCAGGAACGTGCGATTTAACTGAGATTTAACAGGGAACAACCAGCCGACTAGACCTTAATCACCCACTCATCACGGTTATCACCGTTAAAGAAGGGAGCAGGCACAAAAGCAATATCCATGCCTAGGGAAATAAAGGCCGCTCGAATGGCAGTGGCGTGGGAGGCTTCGGTGGCGGCGATGGAGGCTCCAGCTGTGATCAGGGCTGGGGTTTTGAGCATGGAGACTTCGGTGGCGTATGCGATCGCAGCATCCGTTTCTAGCGCTAGGGCTAGCTTGGCGATGTTGGCGTCTGAGTCAAGCCCGCCGTCGCCGCGCTCTAGGTAAGCCGACAAATCATATTCAGATTCCGCATCTACGGGGGTGCCACCAAGGCTAGTGATTACCTCGGCCAGGGTATCGCGGTGAACTTTGTGGTCGGCCTGGTTAGCCAGAGCTAGCTTGAGAACGGCCTTGCCCACGTCTGTATTGCTCAAGAAACCGGCAGCAGTGCTGTACGCCCAGATCGCCTGGTGCTCGTAGTACAAAGCGCCATTGAGGATAGCAGCATCGTTAGCGGCAGCCTCATCATCGGCCTTGGCGGGGCGGGCGGCTAGGGCTGACAGCCCAACGGCACTGGTCGCCCCAGCAAACAAGCCCCCAATCACCATGCGGCGACGAGAAACCGATAGGCCGTGGGGCTTTTGGGGGAAGGTCAATCTGCGTTCCATTCTGGAATTCTCCTCTACAAGTCGGTCTGAACCAGTTCTCAATTGCTGCAGAACTGATCACAATACGAGCAGCCCCTAGAATTGGATTGCACCCCTTTCCAAAAATCTGATCTTCAGCGGCTCGCGTATTCAATGTATGTAGAGCTAACTAGGCGAAACCGATTATGGACAGTTGCCCGGTTGTTAGCTTGGTCGAATCAGCAGACTGGGGTGACTCTGATTTTCCAGGGTGGCTATGTGTCCCCTGGCTATTTTGGACTGCAGGCATGCCGCCCGATCTCTCTATGCCCGATCCTGCTAACCTGCGTCAGGCCGCTGATCAGACTCTAGTGGCCCGCCTACGAGCAGGCCAGACTGATGCCCTGGGCGTGTTATACGACCGCTACGCTAGGCTGGTCTATTCCCTGGCCTTACGGATGCTGAGCAACGCAGAGGAAGCTGAAGACCTGACTCAAGAAGTCTTTTTGGCCTTTTGGCAGCGAGACAAATATGACTCAGAGCGGGGCAGTCTGAGCAGTTTCCTGGTCACTTTTACCCGCTCTCGGGCACTCGATCGGCTCCGCAACCGGAGCGTGCGCTATCGAGCCTTAGAGCGGCTGCAGGGGCTGGCCCAGCCCAGCCCTAGAGCCGAAACGCCACTAGAAAAAGCCTCTCTAGAAGAGCGATCGCAACAAATCCGAGAGGCCCTTAGCCAGCTACCTGCCTCAGAACAGCAAGTGCTAGAAATCGCCTACTTTGAGGACCTAAGCCAGTCCCAAATTGCCCAAAAGCTAAACATCCCCCTAGGCACCGTCAAAACCCGCTGCCGCCAAGGCCTACTCCGCCTACGCCAGATCCTCGACGATCACCGCTAACCCCCGCCCCCTTACTTTCCTGCCCCCTACTCCCGTCCCCGCGTCTCCCTTCCCGTCCCCGCATCTTTTCCATGACCCCATCCCTCCGCCCCGACAACTGGCAAGAACTCCTAGCAGGCTACGTCCTGGGAGACCTAGACCCGGAAGAACTGGCCCAAGTGCAGCAACTGCTGGCAGACCATCCCGAACTGGGTGACGAAGTGCGATCGCTCCAGGCCACCTTTGACACACTGCCCTATGCGCTGGAGCCACAGGCCCCGCCACCACCGCTCCGCAGCCGCATTATGGCCGCTGCCCAATCAGTTCCTGCGGCTCCACCCGTCATTCGCTCTCCCAACCGTCGATGGCGGTTGGTTCCGTGGCTAGGGGTGGGCTGGGCAGTCACGGCCCTAGCCTTGGCCGCCCTGGCGGTGGATAACTACCGTCTACGCCAGGCCCAGGAGCAGCTAGAAACTGTAGTTGCCAGCTTTAGTCAGCCGGCCACCCGCTTTTATGCACTGGCCGGCACCGAGGCCCAGCCCCAGGCAAGCGGACGGCTGGTGATTGACCCAGCCCTTGAGGCAGCGGCTATTGTCACAGATCTCCCTGTACTGCCCGAGGGGCAAGCCTACCGTTTGTGGGCTTTGGCTGACAGTGAACCAGTCTACTGCGGCCAGTTCAACAGTCAGCCTAGTCATGAAATGTTTATCCGCTGGTCTTTGCCTGATCCAGCCTGCAGTCTGGCCACAGCCCAATTGCTGATTACCGCTGAGTCGGCTACTGCTCCGCTAGTTCCAGCGGGTCCATTGGTGCTGCAAAGTGGTTCCTAAATTGCCTCAGAAGCTATCAGTTCAACAAGGCTAGAATAGACACACAGTAGGTTGGATTGAGCATAGCGAAACCCAACGCTATAAACTCGTAGGTTGGGTCGCGCAGCACTTCCCAACCTACGAGTTTATGTAAAAAACAAGCTGCTGAGGCTGTATATCTACAGTTGATCAACCTGATTTTGAAGGGCACTTAGAAACAGCTTACCGTTGTTTAGAGGGGCAATCTCAATTACCATAATCTCGCCAGTTTTAGAGAATACTTGAATCACGTCTCCTACTAGCGTTTGCTCCTCATGTTTGATGCGCTCTATTTGAGAGAGGGGAATAACGCTATTGGTGTTGTTTTTGTGATAGATAACGCGGTCATTGGTTAAGATGACGGCTTCAGAGCTGTTTAAAGCAACCGTTGCATCATAATAGGCGACTACCTTTTCATCAGATTCCAGCAGATCGCTTCCCTCTAGATATTCGAGGGCATAATCCTCCATGTTGCTGCCAACTCGAACACCCCCTTCAGGGCCTGAACCAAAGAAAATAATGAGCCCTGTAAATAAAACTAACAGGGCACCTGCGGGGATGCCTAGACCTAGACCAATCCACTTCCAGACGTTAACTTTTTTGGGCTCCATTGCAGTATCCATTGCAGTATCCTCACAGTGTGGTTTCTTGACCGCTTTAACCCCATATTAGGGATCTGCACTGGTTGTTTAAATCCGCAAAGCTACCAATCTGTTTGCAGAAAACTGCAATGCAGAGGGTTATAGCGAATCTCAATTGCCTTTAACCTATTTGAGGCCTAAAAGCTCTGTCACAACCGCAATCAGTTTGGTGGGCTGAACGGGTTTAGCAATATGGATTTGAAAACCGGATGCGATCGCATTAAGCGCATCTTCATCGCGGGTGAGGGCAGTGAGGGCCGCTGCGGGAATTTTGCCGCCAGCTTCTCCTTCCCACTGTCTGACCTGACGAATGAAGGCGTAGCCATCCTGATGGGGCATACCGATGTCTGAGAGGATAACGTTGGGCTGCCAGGCCGTGACCTGGCTGAAAGCTGCTGCCGCTGAGGTGCAGGTTTGTACGGTTGCGCCCTGGTGCTGAAGCACGGCTGCCACAAAGTCACAGGCATCGGGCTCGTCGTCTACGACTAGTACCCGCACGCCTGCGAGTGCATGGGCCTCACCTGTCTCAATGGGGAGTGTTGACCGTCTAAGCAAGGGGCCATCCTCTAGGTAAGTCGGGGCAAGGGGAAGTTTGAGGGTGAAGGTAGCCCCCTGGCCTTCGCCATCGCTGTCGGCCCGCACAGTGCCGCCATGAATCTCGATGAGATGGCGCACGATCGCCAGGCCTAGGCCCAAGCCTCCAAAGGATCTAGTGGTCGAGCCATCGGCCTGACGAAAGCGATCAAAGACATAGGGCAAAAATTCTGGTTTGATACCTATACCTGTGTCTTTGATCGTGAGTTGAGCGAAGTGTTTTTGGTCTTCCTCAGCTGACAAGGGGCCGTTGACGCCCGATAGCTCCACTTCAACTCGCCCACCCGTTGGCGTGAATTTGATGGCATTGGAGAGAAGGTTCCAGACAACCTGCTGGAGCCGGTTCTGGTCCCCCAAAACAGGCCCAGGGTTGGTGTCGTTCTGAAAGCTCAGCTCAATGGCTTTGGCGTTGGCACTGTGGCGAACGGAGTCGATTGCGATCGCAACTACAGCAGCCAGATCTACGGCTTGAGTTTCTAGGTGCAGCTTGCCGCTGATAATGCGCGATGTGTCGAGCAAATCGTTAACCAGCTGGGCTTGAGTCTTGGCATTGCGCTCAATTGTTTCGAGGGCGCGGCGGGCTTTGGCCTCATCGAGTTGCCCGGCCTGCAGCAGTGCGGCCCATCCCAAAATGGCGTTTAGCGGCGTTCTGAGTTCATGGGAGACCGTGATCAGAAACTCATCCTTTAAGCGACTGGCCGTTTCCGCCTCGGCGCGAGCAGCTTCGGCCAAGGCGAGGTGCTGGTCTCGCTCCTGTTCCCGCTGTAGCAGCAGGCTGGCAGAATAGTCGAGGGCTGCTCCCAACTGGGCAACTTCTGCAATGGAGGTTGGCTTCAGGTTTGGAGGCTGGCCTTTAGCCAGGGCCTCTGCGGCAGCAGTAGCAGAGGCAATTGCCCGAGAAATTCGCCAGGATAGGGCAATCGCTCCTGCTGTGCTGAGAAAAAGCAGCACCAGCCCCGTTCCGATGACTAGCCCCATAGCCCGTCGGGCCGGACCTTCGATTGTGTCGACAGGCACCGTGACGGCAGCTGTCCAGCGGAAATCGCGGGTGCGGCTAAACGCTACATAGACCTGTACCCCTTCGAGAGTGGTATCGCGATAGACCCCTTCTGAAGCAGCATTAATTTGCTTTAAAAAGGACGGCGTACCCTGCTGCCCGATAAAACGCTCCGGGTCACGAGTGCGGGCGACCACAACCCCCTGACTATCGACCACGGTGCGGGTCCACTCCTCGTTTATCGCCGTTTGTCTTCTCACGACTTCAGCCAACGATTGAGGGGTAATGGCAGCAGTCAAGACATAGCGTAGCTCGCCATCGCGAATCACCGGAACGCGAACTGGGAAGGCCCAAGTCCCAGAGTGACCTAGCACCAGATCGCCGACAGTAGGCCTTGGGTTTTGAACAACTCGCCTCAGACTCACTACCTCACGCACAGGCGGCAGCGGAGTTCCAAAGGGTTGGCGGGAGTTTACAACCTGATTTCCCTGAGGGGTCGAAAGCAGCACGCTGAGCCAGGTTGGCTGTGTCAACGCGACTCTTTGCGCCTCGGTGTAAAAAGACTGAAGATCGCCCTGGTCTAGCTGCTCAGATTCGGCCAGCGCTAAAAGTGTTCCAACGGTGCTTGTAACTTCGCGATCAACCGACTCTGCCAGATTACGAGCCGCCAAGAGCGCTCGCCGCTCGCTAGCCTCTTGCTCTTGACTCGATAGCCGGTGAACAATCACCACCGAGAACAGAGCCACCGGCAGCAAAGCCCCTGCGATCAACAGCACCAAGTGCCACTTGAGGGAAAGTGTGCGATCGCTAAAAGAAACTGCACCTGGCCTGATGTTTTGGGGTGGCTCAGTTCCCTTAGGTAGAGAAGGCTTGGCTTTGCTCAATCTCATCTCGCTTTTGGCCCGAAAGAACCCGAGACGCCCTGTGGCCGCCTGTTTGATTATAGCTATCGGGCTACCCCAGAATGATAGCTATGCGCTGCTGAAAACAGATGAAAAGCTAACTCTCTAGCCTCAACTCACATGCTGCACGCCGGTAACCGAGAGTGCCCCCTCCACCAGATCTTCTGCCATTAGAGGAATCAAATATTCCATTTGAGTAGCATAGGTGCCCGGCCAGAGCTCGGCCAGTTTTTCGCGGGCTGCCTCGTTGATGTAAAGGCGCTTTTGAGATTCAAGCAGCACCAGGGCAATCTCCTCTGACCTTTCGGCTACGACAAAGAGAAAGTTTTCCCCACTAATCTGCAGCCCAACATGCCAGCGAGGAATGTTGTCTTCCAGTTCATTTTCATAGACTTCGCGCGACAAATGCCCACCTTGCAATAGGGCATCTCGCAGCAGGTAAATCATTTTTTGTTGTGGGTCAAGCACAGCTAGCCTCAAACGCAATACCAGAGTCTACAGCAACAGTTGCCGTTTATGAAGGCCCTATCAATACATAAAATTTTAGTTCAGCTGTACCTGATCATGAGGCATGGATTGCTCGTCCTTAGATGACCTAGAAGAACGGCTTAGAAGTTGCCCACGCTCCATTTGATAGGTTTTTAGGTGTGTTGCACAGCGCTATAGCGAAAGCAGTCTTGGGTATGGTCGTTGACTAGGCCAGCAGCCTGCATGTAGGCATAGCAAATGGTCGAGCCGACGAATTTGAAGCCTCGCTTTTTAAGGTCTTTACTCATAGCGTCGGAAATGGGGGAGGTTGCCGGGACTTCGGCCAAGGTGGCCCAAGCATTTTGAACGGGTTGACCTTCAACAAACTGCCAGATATAGGCATCGAAGCTGCCGAAAGCTTCCTGCACCGTGAGAAATGCCTGGGCGTTGCGGGTGGTAGCCTCAATCTTCAATCGGTTGCGGATGATGCCGGCATCTTGCAGCAAACTTTCATGCTTGAGCAGGTCGTAGCGGGCAATTTTTTCAGGGTCAAACTGGTCAAAGGCGTGGCGAAAGTTTTCCCGCTTTCTCAATATCGTGAGCCAGCTTAATCCGGCCTGAAAAGCATCTAACACTAAAAACTCAAAGTGCTTGCGATCGCAATGCAGCGGCACCCCCCATTCCTCATCGTGATAGGCCACCTCAATGGGGTCGGCGTGAACCCAACCGCACCGTGTGAGTTCTGAGGAAAGGCTTGGGGGAGGTGTCATAAGAACGCGGGGAAGACAGATACAGAGGGAGACGCGGGGACGCGGAGAAGGGGAGCAGCTCCCACGCTTCCATCTAAAAGTCTAAAACAGAAGCCCATTTTCTCTACCCCTGCCCCCGCGTCTGTCTTCCCTACCCCAACAGCTCACCCGTCTCCTGCAGCACATGCAGACGGTGATAAAGCCCCTGCTGTTGCAGCAGTTCTTCATGGCTGCCGGCTTCGACGATGCGGCCTTGGTCTAGGACAACAATCTTGTCAGCTTCGCGCACTGTACTCAGGCGGTGAGCGATGATCAAGGTGGTGCGGGTGCCGAGAATCGAACTCATGGCTAGCTGGATAGACCTTTCAGACTCGTAGTCGAGGCTGGAGGTGGCTTCGTCAAAGACCAGCACGTCGGGGTTGACTAGCAGGGCACGGGCAATGCCCAACCGCTGCCGCTGCCCGCCCGATAACCGCATGCCTCGTTCACCGACAACCGTGTAGTAGCTCTGGGGCAGCCGCTGGGCAAACTCATCGACTCGGGCAATTTGGCAGGCGGCTTCGATCTCCGCCACTGTAGCCTGGGGGTTGCCGTAGGTCAGGTTTTCCAGCAAGGTGCCATTGAATACGTCTACTTCCTGGTGGACAATTGCCAGCCTGCGGCGGTAGCCCACTGTATCCAGGCGGCGAATGTCTTCCCCATCGATCAAAATGCGGCCTGACTGGGGTTCGAAGTAGCGAAACAGCAGCTTCACCAGGGTAGATTTGCCGGAGCCGGAACGGCCTACTAGCGCCACCGTTTGCCGGGGCTCGATCAGCAGATCGATGTTTTCTAGAACGAGTCGCTCGCTGTCGTATCCAAAGCTCAGGTTCTCAAAGTGCACCTTTCCTGTGAATTGGTAGGTAGGTGTGCCTTCGGGGGCGCTCAGCACCACGTTGTCATTGCCTGGCGGCAGCTCCATGAATTCATGGAATCGCAGCATGGAAGCATAGCGGCGGGCAAAGATTTCGGCTAGGTTGCTAATCGGCTCTAGCTCTGAGTAAGCCATGCTAGAGACGGTCAGGGTCGTGACAAAATGCCCTAGCGAAACCTGTCCCCGCAGGGTTGCCCACAGCGTTAAACCCAAAATCACAAAAACACAGCTCTGAATCACCAGCTCTTGCCAGGTGATCAGCATCACGTAGCCTTTGTGAATCACCTTGTCTACCAGCGTGAACTCCCGCTGTAGCCGCTGCTGTTGCCGTCTTAGTTCTTCGCCTTCAGTGGCAAATGCCTTTACCGTTTTGATGTTGGTAATGATTTCTGAGGTGCGGCTTTCGGTGTTCTCTACGTAACTATCGAACAGCTGCTCTTTTTTGTTGATGCGAATCAGCTCCTGCAGGCTGTATCCCAAAATGACGATAAACGACATCAAAAACAGCAGCGCAATCGGCCACTCAATCCACCAGATCACAAAGAAAATACCGGTCACCCGAACCAGCTTAGGAATAGCCTGTCCAGCAATTTCTGGATAAGTCCAGGTATGGTTATACAGCCCCCGTGCTGCCCGTCCAGCCACACGACCCGGATTGTTTTCTTCGTAAAAAGACAGCGGCAGCGTCAGAATCTTTTCCAGCACCCGCTTTGAGTGGTCGCGCCGGGTGCGTAGGGCAATGTCCCAGTGAAACCAGTCTGCCGCCCACGGCTGAATCGGAGCCCGCACGACCGTCACCAAAAAGATAATGCCTAGCAGCACCGCCAAAGACAGAGACTGCGTTTCGGGCTGCCGCAGGAGAGTTGCGATCGCACCTATCAGCCTCTGACTCACTGGGTCTAGCCCCTGCTCCGACAGCAGGTTGAGAATTTGCCCAATCGCATACGGAACGGCCAGATCAATCACCTGAAACAGGCTGCTGGCCGCAATGCTAAAGATAACTACCCCCTGATACTGGCGGTAATAACGAATTACGTCTTTAAAGGTCGCCATAAGAACTTAGGCCCGTCTGAGCTATTGGCCTATTATACTACAAATACTACATTGTAGTTTTCGACGAGGAGAGGGGAGACGCAGGGAAATGAAAATGGGGCAACTTCGTAGTCCCGTAGGTTGGCGTCAAGCGCAGCGCGACCCAACATTTTTAGAAGGTCGGGGAGGTCGGGGAGGTGAGGAAGATCGGGGAGGTGAGGGAGGTAGGGAAGCCTCGTAGGTTAGCGTCAGGTGTAGTGCGACCCAATCAATACGGGCAGAAATTTTGGCCTCGCTTCAGCTACGAAGCAAAAGCAACTACCCTTTCCCTTTGCTTCTTCCTTTCCCTTCTTTCCCAGAGCTAGTCGGACTTTGTAACACTTGTAGTATAAACCCTATTCAAAAATCGGCAAAGGGACAGTGCGGTGAGAAAATCCCCTTAGACTGAGGAAGCGTGTTTGGGGGAGAAGGATTGAGAGTTGGGCTGTTAATCCTGGTTGCAGGTCTTGTGTTGGTGGGGTTGGCCGAGGTGTTTTTGCGGTGGCGCTATGGGTTGGGCAGCCCGCCGCTCTATGTGGCCGATACTCGAATGGGGTACCGGCTGGCTCCTGGACAGCGGATCAGGCGGTTTGGCAATCGCATCGAAGTCAATGCCTTTTCTATGCGCGGCGGGGCGATCCATCCGCAGCGGCCTGACAACACGCTGCGAGTTCTGATGCTGGGGGACTCGATTATCAATGGCGGCTGGTGGACTGATCAGGCCGATCTGATTTCTCAGCTCGTACAAACCCAGCTCAGGCAGGTTCTGGGGGGGCAGTTTGCCCAGGTGGAAGTGCTCAACGCCTCGGCCAACTCTTGGGGGCCGCGCCATGAACTGGGCTATGTGGCGCGGTTTGGCCTGTTTGAGTCGCAGGTTGTGCTGGTGGTGCTCAATACCGATGATTTATTTGCGATCGCACCCACCTCGATTCAGGTAGGACGCGATCGCAGTTACCCTCGTCGCCGTCCGCCGCTGGCCCTAGTCGAAGCCCTAACTCGACTGCAAAAGCCCCGGCCCCTGCCCGAGCTAGAAATCCTACAGCAGCAGGGCGGTGACCGAGTCGGCAGCAACCTAGAAGCCCTACGCCAAATTAACCTGCGGGCAGCCGAGTCTCACAGCCGCCTGCTGCTGGCCATGACGCCTCTGCGGCGTGAACTGGAGGAAGGCCCTAGAGATTACGAGGTGATCGCCCGTCAACGCTTGCTTACCTTTACGCAAGCAGAGCAAGTTCCCTACCTCGACTTTCTACCCCTGTTTCAGCAAAGTTCTAGTTTTGCCGATCTCTATCGCGACCACATTCACCTCAGCACCCAAGGCAACCAGCTCGTGAGCCAGCATTTAACTCATCTACTAGAGACGATCCTTGCTGCCTCGGGGGCTTTAGCCTCTGCCTCCTTTGAGGAGCTAGCCGGGGATGATAGTGATCTTTGGCAGTAGAGGTTGGCTGACACGGAGGCAGGGGGGCAGTCCGCCCAACTGGCACGGTTACCCTCCCTTGACAGGGTGAAAATGCTGGGGTTTTTGAAGCTTTGGTGAAGCGAACAGCAGTCAAAACAAGATCTGGCACAGTGAAATCACGGAGCGCCTAGCGGTAGCCCTTATCTTACGAGTACTCAAGACTTCATCCGCTTCATCGATTGACTGACTGAATCCCCCACGTTTCCTGAGAGGACGCCATGAATCTAATGCCGACCGTCGAGCTTTTTGAAAAGCCGGGAACTGCCAGAGTTGAGCGGGCTATAGCCACAGACCAGAGAGGCCGAGTGTATTACGAAGGAACCTACTGGCACGCCCGGTTTTATTCCCTGAACCAGCAGGTTCAAGTCGAGGTGGCTGAGCGGGTGACTGTGATTGGTCGGCAGGGTAATGCCCTGCTGGTTCAGCCACTGCTGCTGGTGGTCTGCTAAGGCCGTATTAACACCAGGGCAAAGTACAGCAAATTCTTTGAATGAGCTTCTAGTCAGGGTTGCTGGGGAGGCGGCAGCTTCCCCCCACTTAATAGACCTGATCAACCAATTGGAGGGTTTGCTATGACGCCTTCTAAACGCCGCAGCTGGATCTTTCTTTTCACTAGCCAGGTGATTAAGTATCTGCTGCTGGCCCTGTTTGGCTTTGGGATGGTTTGCCTGATTACCCCAATCTTCGGCAATTTTCAGATTCTAGAAACCCTAGTTGAGGTGGTTTTACAGGGGTTTTGGCGGCTGGCAATTGTAGTGCTCTGCCTGATGGCGGCGAGCGCGGTGGTCGAGTCCCTCCGCCAATAGTTGGATTTTGCTCGGATTTTAGAAAAATAGAGCAAAAAGGGGATCGACAAACCAAAACTGGCCCTTACCATAGAAGCATTAGAGATCACGGGCAAGGATACGGCTATGGATATGCTGGCAGATACCCACAATTGGGCTATCTATGAGAGGCTAGAAATCCCCTCCGAAGTGGATCGGCTGCGGTCTTTGCCTGATAGGAATTTGCCAGACTTAACGCTGCTCCGCTGGGATCGACTGGCTGGCGTGGCGGCTTTTTTTGTGGTGTTGGGAGCGTTTAACCAGGCATGGGCTGCCTATGCTGTGGTCAATACACCCGAAGGCTATGCCCTCAATGCTCGCTGGGGGCCGGGCACCCAGTATGGGGTGTATCGCAAGCTCTGGCGAGGAGCGGCTGTTGAGCTAACGGGTCGATCCGAAAATGGTTGGGCACAGCTGACCGACGCTACTTGGGCTTTTAATGGCTATTTGCAGGGAACAGCAGGGGCTGGCGGTGGGGTAGGTAGCGATCGCATCTTTGCGGTCGTGTCAGCTCCCCCTGGCTATGCGCTCAATGCCCGCTGGGGCCCTGGTGAGAACTACGGCGTCTATCGCAAGCTAGCCCCCGGCGAAACATTGGAATTAACTGGGCGCTCTCAAAACGGCTGGGCGCAGTTAATCGACGGCACTTGGGTAGCCGCTAACTATATTCGGGAAACCGCAGGCTTAGCGACCACTCCACCCCTTCAGGTCACTCAACCCGTCACAACCCCGCCCGCCCCCACCTCAGATCCTAGAATTGTGGCGGTGCAGGATCAGCTCAAGCTGTTGGGCTATCTACCCATCAACTTCACCTCAACCGGCATCTACGACGAACAAACCCAAGAAGCGGTGCGAAGCTTCCAGCGGGTTAATGGATTGGCTATCGATGGCGTTTTAGGGTCAGAGACCGAAACGGCGATTCGAGGCAGCGCCCAAGGCGCGACGAACACAAGCCCACAGGCCACCACCCCACAGCCCACCACAGATCCTAGAGTGGCCGAACTACAGTCTCAGCTCAAAATTCTGGGCTATTTGTCGCCAACCTACACAGCAACAGGTGTCAACGACAGCACAACTCAGGAAGCGGTGCGGACTTACCAGCAGGTGAAAGGGTTAACGGCCAATGGTGTGGCTGGGCCTGAAACCGTTAATGCCATCAATGCCGATATTCGCAACTTAACTACGCCGACCCCAGCCCCAACTGCGACCGCTACCCCGACGCCAACTCCTACGCCGACTGCCACACCGACTCCGACTCCAACTCCGACGCCAACGCCAACTCCAACTCCAACCCCAACACCCATTCCTACCCTGTCGCCTGCTCCTACCCCGACGCCGACACCGACGCCAACACCCACTGAAACGCCCTCTGCAGGCGTTGGGCAACAGGCGCGGGTTGTCACTGATGGAGAAGATACCCTGGTCTTTAATGGTCCTGGCCCAGAGTTTAACCTGCTAAGAACTTTGCCCAACGGCTCTCTTGTCACCACTACAGGCCGCACCTCTGGCAACTGGAGCGAGCTATCTGACGGCAGCTGGATTTTCTCTCTATGGCTACAGCCTGTTCAGTAAGCGGTCTGGCGTTTTGATGCACGCTCTCAGGCTAGTGCCAGGTCAAGATCTCAAGCAGGCGTTGGGCGAACTGGCCCAGGCCCATGAAATTCAGGCTGGAATTATCTTGACGGCGGTAGGCAGCCTGCGGCAGGCGGCGCTACGTTTTGCTGGGCAGTCTGAGGCAACGGTATTGCTAGGTCCTTTTGAGCTGGTGTCTTTGGTGGGGACGCTGTCGGTTGAAGGTTTGCACCTGCATGGTGCGATCGCAGATGCCCAGGGCCACACTCTAGGCGGTCACATCATGGATGGCTGCTTGATCTATACCACTGCCGAAATTGTGGTGGGCGAGGTGCCCCAAACCGTTTTCCGGCGGCAGGTTGATGCTTGCACTGGCTATCGAGAGCTGATGATTGAGACCCTTAATCTTAAGCCTGACGCATAATCATAGGACAGCTTTTTAGGGCCTTTCCCCTACCTCTTGCCATGCTGAAGCTGATAACGCTGCTCTTAGCCAGCAGCATGACCGTGATGGCTGGATCTACCCTGGCCCCCGCCCTACCTCAGATCCAGCGGTTCTTTCAGGACGTGCCCGATGCCAGCTTCTGGGTCAAGCTGATGCTGACAATGCCGGGCCTGTTTACAGCGCTGAGTGCGCCAGTATCGGGCATTTTGGTCGATCGGCTAGGACGCAAGCCGCTGCTGCTGGCGGCCACGCTGCTCTATGGCTTCGCGGGCGGAGCGGGTTTGGTGCTGAGTTCGATCAGCGGTCTGCTGGTGAGTCGAGCAGTGTTGGGAGTCGCGGTTGGAGCTATCATGACAAGCTCAACGACGCTGATTGCCGACTACTACCAGGGAACGCAGCGCAATCAGGTAATGGGCGTCCAGGCTGCTTTTGTGAGCTTTGGCGGCGTGGCCTTTTTGATTTTGGGGGGAGTATTGGCCGATGTGGGCTGGCGCTTTCCCTTTTTGATTTACCTGATGGCCTTTGTCGTCTTTGGCCTAGTGCTGGTTGCGATTACTGAACCTAGGCAGAAGCCTTCTTCCCAGGTCGCCCTACAAGAAACGGCTTCTCCAGCCCATGCTCCCGTGGCCGGGCTGGCCGTTATTTATCTGCTGGTTTTTGGCACGATGACGGCCTTTTACCTAGTGCCAGTGCAGCTGCCTTTTTACCTGCAGGGGCTCTCTCAGGGGCCAACCAGCAACACTAGCACCGGCATTGCCATCGGTCTGATGAATCTGACCAGTGCTCTGGTGTCTACGCGCTATCGGGCCGTCAAATCTCGCCTGAGTTTCCCGGCAATTATGGGTGTTGGCTTTCTTGGAATGGCTCTGGGCTATGGAATTATCGCTCAGGCCAGTACCTATACCTGGGTAGTGGTGGGGCTAGCGGCAGCAGGGCTAGGGCTGGGGCTGCTGATACCCAATGTTAATGTCTGGGTAAATGCGATCGCACCGCCTACCCTTCGCGGCAGGGCCGTGGGCGGCCTCACGACCTGCCTGTTCCTGGGTCAGTTTGCCTCGCCCATTCTCACCCAGCCGCTGCAGCCCCTGGGTCTTGCCCGCACCTACGGGGTCGTGGGTGCGGGCGTGGGCGTTTTGGCAGTCGTCATGCTGGGCTTTTCTGCCAAGCAAAAATCCCAGCGAGCCCTCTAGCGCAACCCTAATCGAGCTAGGGTAAGCGGCCCAGCCACACCATCGGCCACCAGTCCCTGGCGGCTTTGAAACTGTCTGATGGCCTGCTCTGTGGCAGAACCGAAAACTCCGTCAGCCGTCAGGTTGTACCCTTGGGACGTCAAAGCTCGCTGCACCCGCACCACGTCATCCCCTGTCAGTGGAGGATTGGCCAGGTAGAGAACCCGCTCTAGCAGTCGCGCCCAGGTAACAGGCCCCACGGCCCCATCGGCCACTAGCCCATTGACCTGCTGAAACCGCTCCACGGCAGTCCGGGTAGCTGGGCCAAAGACCCCATCGGCCACCACTCCAGCCCCTTTGCGAACCAGTGCCCGCTGCGCCTCTAGCACATCATCACCCTGCATATTGGGAGTTGTGAGAAACAGGGTGCGTCGATTCACGGTTGCAGGAGCCGGGCCATTTCCAGTAGACGATCCGGTTGTGGGAGTCGAGCCAGTGCCGCCACTGGGAGCTACGGTGCCGCTACCTGAGCGAGATGCCAGGTAAGTGCGAGCTTCGTTGCTGATGTTGGAGTTGCCACTGTAGGTGCGCCTGCCGACATTGAGGTAGGTGCGGCCAGCCGCGCTCAAGCTAAAGCCAGACATTCCAGTTAAAAAGACATCGGCCTCAGTCAACCGCCGCCGCAAAAGCCCTTCCTCAACGTTGGTGCCAGGGTTGCGGTACAGCACAAAGGCATACTCAATCTGGGCCCAGTCCTGGTTGCGTAAAGTGCGAGACAGAGTTTCAAAGCCGCTAGAGCCGTAGAATCGGGCTCCCAAGTTGTAGGCAAAACTGAGAACGGCCCCCCGCTGGTTGTCATTAAAGCTGGCCCAGCCCGGAATGCGTTCTTGAGGCGGTAGGTAGTCCTGCTCGATCTGCCAAATCAGCAGGTCTTCTGCCTCCTGCGCAGTAATTTGCTCACCTAGCTCAAAGGGGCGTCCATCCTTTCTGCGCGTGCTGCCCCAACCAATGGTGTAAGGTCTGCCCTTAGTTAAAGGGTCAGGGTAGGCAGCTAGGTGGCTACCCTCAAATTTTTTGATCAGTTCTATCCCTGGAGCAGGCACCCGTACCATAACTGCTTCCTTTTCCCGATCACGGGTTTAACGTCAGGTTTTAACTTCACCAGTTCTACCCCGAACCACGGAAGGCTGAGCGAAATACTTTTAAAAGTTTAGTGGTTGGCTACTTTAGCCTTCCGTCCATCTGGTTAAACAGGGCTTGGGCTTGGGCTTCGACGGTTTTGTAGCGTTCCAAAATCGGCCCAACAGCCTGCTCTTCGCGCTCCACATACTCATAGAACTGAAGAAAGGTGCGCTCGACCTCTTCGCTGATGATGCTGAGCTTTTCGCTAAGGCGGGTGGAGACATCGATGCGGAAGCGCTCTTTTTCATTATCTAGGGCGTTTTCAAAGCGGCGGATGATGCGATCGCGCTGCCAAACCAACCCCACGGCAAAGACCACCAGGCCAATGCCAGCAAAGGCAATACCGATGGCGTCTAACAAGGCTTCGGCAACGGCAAATTCGACAATTTTGAGAATCATGCCGGTCACCGCGACAAAAGCTCCCCCTACGATCTCAGAGGCCATGCTTTCGGCGTCGGCGGATAGCGTGTGTACCAGGCCCTGATCGGTGAGTAGGGTCATGACCTTGGCTTTGACGCTCTCGATCACTTCCTGGCGACGCTCTAGCACCTTAACCGAGATTAAGCTGGTCTGAACCTGGTGGGACTGTAAATGGTTTAGGTCTTGGGTCAACCCCTCTAGTAGCTGGCGAATGCCGTCTACAAAGTGCTGCGCGCCTTCTCGAGACACCTCTTCTAAGGACTCTTTTAGGGTTTGTTCACAGTGACTTTTGAAGTCGTTGATCCAGGTCTGCATAGACTCTTCTTTGTTGAAGAGACCGACGAAGGAGCGCCGTACCACAGTGAGTACCGAAAGGCTCTCGCGAAACTCTTGCTTAATGCGGGCAGCAATGGTGTCATAGCGAGCCACTAGGCGTTCGGCGAGGGTGTCGATTTCATAGTGCGATCGCTTCCTACCTGCCTGAATTTTTTGCTGAATGGTGGCGCTGGTTTCGCGGTCAATGTCGAGCTGGGTTTGCAGGGCACGCACGTCAGTAGAGAGGTTTTCGATAATTTTGCGGGTCGTGTCGCTGACCGATCGCAGCTTAATTCGGTAGCTCTCACCCGAAGACACCATACTGCGAATGTAGCTACGGACAGGCTCGAACCCGCTGGACTCAGACTGGCCTGCCAACTCTAGTTCAGCTGAGGTGGTGAAGATGGTCGGCGACTGAATCCGCTTTTGGTGAGCATATTCGCGCACCCGCTCCACATTTTTCTCTAGATCCTCTGGCTTGAGCAGATCGGCCTGCTGCAGGATAAACACCACTTTTTTGCGCCACTCAGCACTCACAAAGTCCAAGAAGTCCCAGGCGCTCTTTTGGTAAGGGTTTTTGGCAAACAGCACAAAAAAGGTGAGGTCGCTGTTGGGGATATAGCGCTCGGTAACGATCTGGTGCTCCTGAATGACTGTATTAGTGCCAGGGGTGTCTACGATGGAAATGTTTTGCAGGATGTCGACCGGCCGCCCGATCTTCCGCAGGTTTGGCTCAAGCTGCTGGACAAAGGGCTCGGCTGCATACACGATTTGCTGAATTGAGTCGGTGCAGGGCTCAATATCGGTGGCACACACCTCTGCCCCTAGCAGCGCATTGACAAAGCTGCTTTTGCCTGCCTTAACCTCGCCAACCACCACAAACAGAAACGGCTCTGTGATGTTGCGCCGTAGGTTTTCAGTCGTGTGCTGCAGTTCTTCGTGATTGATGTCACTGGCCAGCTGCTGGACCTGAATGAGCAGGGCATCTAGCTCTGAGCGATACGCTTGGAGCCTAGGGTTAATGATCTGGCTGCTCATAGAGGGTTCTCTTAGGAGGCTGTTCTTATCCTACTGGGCCACTCCCTTCCTGGCATGGCCGCTGAGGTTGATGTTGCTGCTACAGATTTGACCCCAAACGGCCTGATTTTTTGAAGGCGTACACCAATTCTCTAAATAGCCGCTACTCATCCACTCTCCCACCTATCCACTCTCCTACCCCCTATCTACAGCACTTTTTTCTGAACTGGTATTAGGCGAATCGGAGGGCAGGGTAAGCAGCCTGCCTCTACCTGCTTTTGAGCCCGAGGACGAACCAATTCATTCAACTGTCTACTAATTTCCGGATTTTTCCACCACTGCCAGAAATTATTAAAGCCAAAAATATTGGTCTAAAGACGCTTTCAGCAGGGGGTGTAGGGGCTTTGCGGTGGCTGCCTGCGCCCTCCTATCAAGCATTGCGGGCGGACCAGCAAAAAAAATTGCCACACCCTAGGCGGAATCGTCCGGAGAAGCTCTGAAATCCTTTCCAAGACCACTGCTGAAAGCCAACCACGGCAATGGCAAAAGGTTTAGTCCCTGCTGTTACGATTGAGTATCCTTATGATTGCCGCATCTACCCCCTCCATGTGTATGTCTGCGTCCGGCTCAGCGCCTTCCTCCGAGCCCTATTCGGCCTCTGCCGAAGCTGCGGAGACAGGCAGTTCTTTGGCAAGTTACATCCTGCGAAGCTTTGATCAAGCTCTCAATGCCCGCCCCTCTGGGGTTGAACGGGTGACTCAACGAATGGCAGCCGAAGTCGAACGGATCTGCCAAATGAGCGATCGCATTCAAGCCTCTGGGCAAATCAATGGCTGGCAGCAGTCCCTGTCCCAGCACCGGGTGAACAAGTGTCTCCACTACTACCGACTAGGGTCTAACCGAGGCCGGGTAGAGCTGCACAGCGCCCTCAGTGCCATTGTCTATCGCTACATAGCACCTCCCAGCAGCCAGTTTGGCTTTGAGGGTCGCTATGCTCTGCTCGAAGACTTTATGCAAACCTTTTATATTGAGGTGCTCAATGCCTTTCGGCGAGAGCACGGGCTGGCGGCTGACTATAGCCCCCGTTCTCGCCTAGAGCTGGCCGAGTATATGGCCTTTAGCGAGCAGTACGCCAAGCGCCGCATTCCCCTGCGTAGCGGTAGCCAGCAGCTGATCGTGCTGCGGGCTCAGGCCTTTGCCCGTCGTCTGCCGCCCGAAACCAGCGTTGATTTGGCGATGGCTGTCGATACTCCTCGCGGCGAAGAGAGCGACATCAGCGCCCACAGCGCGGCCCTGCAGCAGGTACGGGAGCAAATGGTGGCTGATGCTACCGATCCGGCGGATGGAGTGATTCGCGATCGCATCGTCCAGACCCTAATTACCTATTTAGAAAGCCAGAATCAGCCCGACTGTGTTGACTACCTTGTGCTCAAGCTAGAAGACTGCTCTGCCTCCGAGATCGATCAGATTTTGAGCCTGTCGCCTCGAGAACGCGACTACCTGCAGCAGCGCTTTAAGTACCACATCGAAAAGTTTGCCCAGATCCATCACTGGGAACTGGTGCACCAGTGGCTGGGGGCCGAAGTCGATAAGCGGCTAGGGCTCACCCCCGAGGAGTGGTCCCGATTTTTGAGCGAGTTGACACCCGCTCAGCAAGAGTTGGTGCGGCTCAAGCAGGAGCAATCTGCCTCTTCGGCTCTCACTGACCAGGCCATCGGCGAAGCCCTTAACTGGACTCCTAAGAAGGTCAAGCGCACCTGGGGCGAAGTGTTGAGCCTAGCCTGGAAGCACCGCAATGAGTAGGAGCGAAGCATTCGCGCAACTCTCTGGGCCTATAGCTCTGAGTTCAAGTTCCTCAGGCCAAAGCCCTAAGTCCTTTGTGCAAATGCTTCGCCCCTACGGTTGCCCTTAAGAAGCCTCGCTGGCGCTGCCAGGAGGCTCAAACTTATAGCCCACTCCCCGCACTGTCTGGATCAGGGCTGGCTGGGTGGTATCCTTCTCAATCTTTTTACGAATCTGGCCAATATGCACATCGACTACCCGCTGATCGCCCACGTAGTCGTAATCCCAGACCTTCTGGATCAGCTCTGAGCGTCGCCAAACGCGGCCCGGATGACTGGCTAGAAAGTGCAGTAGGTCAAATTCCAGGGCTGTCAGCGGCACCATCTGATCGTCTAGCATGACCTCCCGGCGCACCGGGTCGATCGCCAAAGCATTGAAGACTAGGCACTGCTGTTCGGCCACCATGAGGGGGCGCTTTCGCTTCAGTACAGCCCCGACTCGGACCTCCAGTTCGCCCAGACTAAAAGGTTTTGTGAGATAGTCATCAGCACCTTCGTTAAAGCCCCGAATTTTGTCTGACTCATCGGTGCGGCTAGTCAACATCAGAACAAAGACCGCAGTGCGGCTCTGCATCTCTTTACACAGATCGTAGCCGTTAGTGTCAGGCAGATTCAAATCGAGAATGACCAGATCAGGGTTGAACTGCTCAAACACTGCTAAAGCCGTCTTGCCGTCTTCAGCCGATTCCATCTGATAGTCTTGTTTGGCCAAGAACCGGTGAATGAGATTGCGAATCGCAGGGTCGTCATCAACCACAAGAATTTTGGCATCAGCCATGTTTGTACCTTCGCCGCGAGATGAACACCATGGGCAGAAATCCGACTCGGCTAAACAGACGAGGCGGCGCGACTGCCCCTTAAGCGTCTTTCAAAGGATTTACGAATTTTCAGCACTAATTTGCCCAATGAATCCTTACTCCTTACAAATAAAGCCTGGATTCACAAGAGATTGTATCTCAGCAGCTTCAGTCGTTGCCAACAAAACCCTGATTTCTTGGGGAAGCGTAAACTTTTCTGTCAGGATGTTTAAACTCTAAAGCCCTATTGTTTCGATGCTCGGGTCGTGCTGGGCTAGGCTTTAACTAATGGGATGCTGGGAGTTATGGAGCGAGGGGGTGAGCCTATATAGAAGGCGGGGCAATGACAGGCGGTAGCTGCTGAGCTATCAAGGGCTACCTCAGGAGAGCTTTATGGAAGCAGGAATTTATCAAGTTTTGACAGGATGCCTGGGATCTTGCTGACAAGCATCTTGTTCGTGTCCTAATGTATATACTTCCGATTGTAGGCATCGCTGGTTACACTAATTGCAGGGGCAACGTGCAGGGGCAGGTGTCTCTTAACCGGCTCTGGCAGAGGCTAGGCTTACTGCCTGGCTACAGACTAAATGTTATCGGGGGGACTCTCGGAGGTTTTAGATGAGCGATCAGAATTCATACGAAACCTTGGGGTTGACCGAATCCTCGTCTTTTGATGAGATTCAAGAAGCGCGTAATCGGCTGGTTGAAGAACACGCCGAGGATCGCAAGCGGGTTGAGATGATTGAAACAGCCTACGATGCGATTTTGATGGAGCGGCTGCGGCTGCGTCAGGAGGGCAAGATCAAAGTCCCCGACCGGATTCGTTTTGCTGAAAATGCCAGCGAACCTGCTCCTAGCGCTCCGGCTCCACTGCCGGTCAGCCGTCCGGATTGGCTCAGCGGGTTTATTGATACCCCCAGTCGCGAAGAAGTGGTGTGGCCCTCTGTGGCGTTTTTGGGCCTGGCTTTGTTTGGCTTTTATGCGCCCTCGCTGGCGCTGGCGCTGGGCGTGGGCTGTGCTATCTACTTCCTCAACCGTAAGGAAAATAAGTTTTGGCGGTCTGTCCTGCTGACGCTGGCAGGGCTATTTGTCGGCTTTGGCTTAGGCGTGGTTGCGGCCCAGTTCCTGATTCCCCAGGGGGCTCAGTTTGGTTGGGCTAGGCCAGATGCGATCGCAGCTGCCCTTACCTGCCTGATGCTTTGGGTGTCTAGCAGCTTTCTGAGATAGTCTCTGCCTGCAGGCTGCCCCGCTTCATCTGTTCTCGCTCAATGGCCTCAAACAGCGCCTGGAAGTTGCCCTCGCCAAAGCCCTGGGCCAGCTTGAGCGCGCCGCCCTGCCAAAACCGTTGCCGCTCAATCACCTCAAAAAAGAACGTCGGTAGACCAAACACGGGCTGAGTAAAGGTTTGCAGTAGGCAGTTTTGAGGCAGACCCGGCGACCAGTCCAGCAGGATTTGGTGGGCCTGCACAGCTGCTAGATCGGCTGAGATTTTGCCCCACTCTGGGCGCTGAATCAGCTCCTCGTAGTAGGTCGGGGGCACGTCTAGAAAAGCCAGCCCCAGCTGCCTTAGGGCGGTGACGGTTTTGACAATATCAGGAGTTCGCAGGGCCACATGCTGGATGCCTGCGCCCCGATGGTGGGTGAGAAATTCCTGAATTTGAGAATTGGGCGTGCCCGGCTCATTGATTGGGATTTGTGCCTGCCCATCTGGGTGGCTGAGGACGTAGCTCTGTAGACCAGAGTGGGCCGTTTCAATGACAAACTGCTGCTGCCGCTGAAACCCCAAGACCGCTTCGTACCAGGCGGCAGCGGGTTCTAGATCGCCTTGGCAGACGTTGAGCACCGCATGGTCAATAGCCGTAACAGCACTGTCGCTATGGCTAGGTTCTAGGCTCTGAGCCGGTACATGGGGCAGCCACGGCAGCAGATACCAAGGCCCATGTCGTTCAATCAGGGTGTGGCGCAGCGAACCCCAACCCTGGATCTGGCACCAGCGAAAATGGCCTTCGGGTCGAGTAACGGTCTGAATGGGCTGACACAAAGAGCCGCCCTGACGCAAAACTCGCCCAACAACTGACTCCAAATCGGTGACGCGAAAGGCCAAATCTCCCAAGCCATTCGGGTGGGCAGATAGGTAGGTTGCGATCGCATTGTCTTTCCCCAACGGCGCTGACAGCAAAATCGACACCTGACCCAAGCTCAGCAAACAGCGAAAAACCTGCTCATCCTGCCAGGTCACTACTCGACGGCAGCCGCAGTGGCGGACAAACCAATCCCGCCAGGCGACCCCATCGTTAACGTAAAAGTGTAAGTGATCAATATCCATAAGCCTGTCTTCGCCCGTTTGCAGTCAAAACCTTGGCCCCACAGATTTATAAACACTTTAAAAAAGCCATCTGAGCTGCTGGAAGGCCGCTCCAGCCATGATCCCCAGACTGGCGAGTATTATGAGGCAGATTTGACCGCCAAAAGTCTATCTATAGGAGGTTTTCGCCGGAAAAGGATGAACTGTCCCGGCAGAGCAGGGGCTCCCGCTTGCAGTATGCCAGATCTGACGAGCGTTCGCGGCACTTGCTCAGAAGACGCGGGGAAGGAGGGACGCAGAGACGCGGGAAAACCCTGTAGGTTGGCATCAAGCGCTGCGAGAAGGGGTCGCAATAACTGCAATCACCTGGTCAGCATTCTGGGCCTGATAGTTGTTGGGGCTGTAGCGATCGACGTGGCGAAATAGGGCAATCGGCTTGACGACGCGGCAGCTAAAAAATTCAACGACGATCTGACCATCGGGTAAAGTAACGACCTTAGGAGCAAGGTCTTGGGGCGGTTTAGTGCGCCACTGCCAGTTGGCCTTGGGCGGAACGGCATCGACGAAGCGGTGATAGGTCCAGCGGGCCTGGTTGCCAAAGCGGCCAAACTCGCGCAGCTCCCGCAGAAAGATCGAGGCTGATAAAAATGAAGACAGCGAACCATCTCCCTCTAAGGCCTCCACCACATTGGGCAAAGCGCCGACGGGGTGAGGCGGGTTGGTGCCAGCAGTTGCGATCGCAGCTTCTAGATGCTCGGTGGTGCTGAGCAGTTCGGGCAGGGCCCAGGTTAAGCCCAGCCCCCCCTCAGGCTGACGCTGTAGGTAAGTAACTAAGCGAATGCCTGCTTTGGTCCAGAGCCCAGGCAGCTTAAACAGGGCATCTGCCGGATCAATTGTGCTGATGTACCAGCGGCCCTCGTCATTGGGGGCAGGGATTGTCTCCTCTGCCGGATCGCCTACTCGAAAGAGGTCGCCTAGGGCGTCTAGGGAATCTGGCTGCAGCCACTCTGGGTCTGCCGTTGTCGAGAGCGCAGACGGCTCAACAGCGGGCAGCACCAGAGTCTCACGGATGAACTGGCTGACCTTTTGAACGGTAGATAGGGGATATCTCTGAAAAGACATTGAATCACAACCGTTGGAGCTGAATGCACCTGTCTGCCAGTAGAATCAGCCGCTAGGGAGGTTTTTTCAGCTCTAGCCAACGGCAGTCCGACTTTGTGCTTTGAAAAGCTAC
The DNA here is from genome assembly GCF_014696715.1 of Pseudanabaena sp. FACHB-2040. Taxonomy (NCBI): domain Bacteria; kingdom Bacillati; phylum Cyanobacteriota; class Cyanophyceae; order Pseudanabaenales; family Pseudanabaenaceae; genus Pseudanabaena; species Pseudanabaena sp. FACHB-2040. The sequence goes on along the minus strand of NZ_JACJQO010000001.1, from coordinate 18,038 downwards.
TCCCTAATGATTCCCAGCTTTGGCCGCAGGGTGCGGCCATTCAAACTTTCTACATCTCCTGAGGCACATCCACCCATCTGCTCAGGGTATTCGACTGGTAGGCTAGATCCATCATCAGCTGAGAATGCACGCCTTCAACTATAGATGGTGCGGTGGAGCGACCCCGTGCGATGCCTTCAACCCAGTGATCGACCACCCGCACGAAGGGGGCAATGCGACCATCGGGATAGGTTTTGGGGAAGGCCAACCGTTCTGGGATCGGCAGCTCGGCTAAGGGAGCACCGTTCTGGCTGCCGTAAAGCTTAAAGCCATGAACATAGTCGCTCAGGTTATCGCTGCCCAAAACCAGCGTGCCCCGGTCGCCGTAGACCTCAAGCCAGTGCCCGCGTCCGGCATAGGCAACCGAGCTAATGGTTATCTGGCAAGGGGTGCCGTTGGTCAATTCCAGCTGCAGGCTACAGGTGTCGTCGGCATCCACGGGCTTGAGCTCTCCTGTCGCTGGGTCGGGCCGCTGGGGAATAGCTGTATAGAGCTGGGCGCTAAGCCGCCGCACTGAACCAAACAGCCAGGCAATATAGTCAAAGGTATGGGAGGCAAAGGCTCCTAGCGCGCCTCCTCCCTGGTCTTTGCGGGCGTACCAGTTCCAGGGACGGCTGGCATCGGCCCGACCTGGAACTAACCAGTCGACCTTGACTAAGCGCGGCTGGCCCACATATCCTTCCTGCAACAGGTCTGCTAGCCGCTGCCAGGCAGGTACAAAGCGAAACTCAAAGTCCATCGTGACCGCTACTCGGTTGCGCTCGGCCAAATCAGCTAGGGCTCTAGCCTCATCTAGCGTCAAAGCCGTGGGTTTTTCCAAGAGCAGGTGCTTACCTGCTGTAAGCACGTCTCTAGCCTGGTCAAAGTGCAGAAATGGCGGTGTGGCAATGCTGACTGCCTGCACCTCGGGCAGGGCCAGCAAATCCTCAAGGGTGGTGCAAGCGTGGGGAATGTCGTGGGCCTGTGCGATCGCACGTCCCTTTTCCCCATCTCGGTGGTACACAGCCACCACCTCAGTCCGGTGATGGGCCTGCAGTCCGGGAATATGCACCTTCTGCCCAAATCCGGTACCGACGACGGCTACGCCAATCGTTGCCTCTACCATGCGATGTTCTAACTCCAGTTTTGCCCCCGTATTTTACGGTACTGGCCTCGGCAAAAACCGGAACTGGCACTGCCGCATGCACAATTCAAGCGAGTAAGCCCACAATAGAAAAGGTGCTTAACCCTTTGTTATGAAATTTCCCTTGATCGGCAAAGTTCGTCGTCCGCTCCCCTGGCTCCTAGGGTTAGCTGCCGCTGGACTGGTGGTGACGGGGACAGGAACCGCCTTGGTGCTGCGCTCCCGCACGCCTGAGTACGACGTCGCTGCCCTCACGGTGCCCGTAGCTGAGGAAGCCCTAACCGTCAGAATTAGCGCTAGCGGCACTGTACAGCCGGTGCAGACCGTCAACCTGAGTCCCAAGACCTCCGGTATTTTAGAAGAACTCTATGTGGAGCAGGGCGAAACCGTTACCACAGGCGAGCTAATTGCCCGCATGAACAATGAAGACATTCGAGCTCAGCTGCGCCAAAACCAGGCGGCAGTGGCCGAAGCTGAAGCTCAGCTGCAGGAAGTACTGCGCGGCAGCCGCACTGGGGAGATCGGGCAAGCTCAGGCGGCTGTCAATGTTGCCGAAGCCCAGGTGCGAGACGCCGAGGCCCGCCTCAGCCTGGCCCAAGATCAGCTCAACCGCAATCAGCAGCTATTTGAGCGGGGGGCTATCTCTGAAACAGAGCTGGAGAACGCTCGTCGGGAAAGCCGCAGTGCCCAGGCAGGCTATGAGCAGGCCCAGGCCCGAGTTGAAGAGCTACAGCAGCGGCTTCAGGATGTGGGGCGGACGCCGGAGCCGGAGGCTGTGGCCCAGGCTCAAGCTCGCGTAGAGCGCGCCCGTGCCCAGGTGCAGGCAGCCCAGGTCACTTTGGACGACACCTTGATCCGCGCTCCCTTTGACGGTGTGATTACCCAGCGGTTTGCTACCCAGGGAGCTTTTGTCACCCCCACGACCTCTGCCTCTGACGCAACCTCTGCCACCTCTACCGCCATCGTGGCTTTGGCTAGGGATCTGGAAATTTTAGCTGAGGTGCCCGAAGCAGATATTGGTCAGATTCGAGTTGGGCAGTCGGTTGAAATCCGGGCTGATGCCTTCCCCGATCAGGTGTTTCAGGGGCAGGTACGGCTGATTGCTCCCGAGGCCATTGAGCGTCAGAGCGTGACGCTGTTTCAGGTGCGGGTCGAGTTGCTCTCAGGCAAAGACATTCTGCGCTCGAATATGAACGTCAACGTTGATTTCATCGGCGACCAGCTAGAGAATGCCCTGGTGGTGCCAACGGTTTCTGTTGTCACACAGGCGGGCGTGACTGGCGTGCTAGTGCCTGGCGATCGCAGTAACGAAATTCGCTTTCAGGCCGTGACGCTAGGGCCGCAGGTAGGCGACCAGATCCAGGTGCTAGACGGTCTGCAGCCTGGGGAACGGGTGTTTGTAGACCTGCCACCCGGCAGGACGCTGGAAAACTTAACCCTGGGCAATGTGGGCCGGGATAACCCATCTGAGGAGGGGGAATAGCTTATGGATATGCGTGAAAGTCTGCAAATGGCCTTCAAGACTTTGATGGCCAATCGAATGCGCAGTACTTTAACCATGCTCGGCATTATCATCGGCAATGCTTCGGTGATTGCCATGGTGGGCATTGGCGAAGGAGCTCAGCGCTTTGTCAACGATGAGCTTGAAACCTTGGGGCCAAACGTGCTGTTTGTGATTCCGGGCAACCGGCAAACTCGTGAGCTAGGGGGGCTAGATGCGCCCCGAACGCTGGTGCTCTCAGACGCAGAAGCGATCGCAAGTCAGGTGCCCTCAGTGGCCGGGGTTGCTCCAGAGTATAGTACCCGCAGCCTGGTTAATGTCGGCAACCGCAACACCAATACCAGCGTTGTCGGCACCACTGAAGACTTTTTGCTGGTGCGCAGCTTTGAAATGTCCCAGGGCCGCTTCTTTTCAGACCTAGACATTCGGCGGCGCGGTCAGGTTGCAGTGATGGGAGCGACTTTAGCTGAGCGGCTGTTTGACCAGCAGTCGCCCGTGGGTCAGCAAATCCGCGTGGATGGTGTGAGCCTTGAGGTGATTGGCGTAATGGCTGCCAAGGGGTCTAACCTGGGCCTGGACTATGACGATGCTGTGCTCACTCCCCTAACGACAATGGCGAGCCGCCTGGTGGGCCAGCGCCGCTCGCCCTACGGCATTGAGGTGTCGTACATTGCGGTATCGGCCCGCAACCGGGAAAGCATGCAGACTGCCCAGTTCCAGATCACCAACCTGCTGCGCCTGCGCCACAACATTCGAGGGGAAGACGACTTTTTTATCAACAGCCAAGATACTCTGCTGAACATTGCCGGGACTATCACGGGAGCGTTGACTCTGCTGCTAGCTGCGATCGCAGGCATCTCCCTAGTGGTAGGCGGCATTGGCATTATGAACATCATGCTGGTGTCGGTGCGAGAGCGCACCCAGGAAATTGGCTTGCGTAAAGCGATTGGCGCATCTCAACAGGATGTGCTGCTGCAGTTTCTGATTGAGGCCATCATCTTGTCAGTGGCAGGCGGCGTGATTGGCACGATGTTGGGCGCTGGCGGCATTTTTCTAGTCGGGATTTTCTCACCCTTCAGCCCCAGCCTATCCGTTGGAGCGGTGGTGATGGCAGTTAGCGTGTCTGGCGGCATTGGCCTGTTTTTTGGCGTGGTGCCAGCCCGGCAGGCAGCCAAGCTCGATCCTATTGTGGCCTTGCGGAGCGCTTAAAACTGCAGGTTCCGTTCTTAGAACCCCGCATTGCCAAGCATTGCATCTGGTGACTTGGCCAAGTTCTCAGATGCAATGCTTTAGTCCTCATTAGTAGGCTAAATCTCACAAAGATTCATCTTGCAACGCTTTTCTTTAGAGGTTTAGCCAGATAATGTTCTTTGGAACCTTTGGAACACTTTTGAGTCAACTATACAGGAGTTTGCCAGGTTAACCCTTTTAAGCCAACCCTTTTTGAACCAGTTGCAAACTGGTCTGTTTTGCCTGCTTAAACCTTCTCTTTCTTGACTGAAGTGAGAATGTTGCCGCAGGTAGTTTCTCTTAGCAACGAATTCTGGGCTAGGGCTCTTATCTGGCAGTTTGGTTAGCCTTTCCTCAGGTACAAACGCATCTGCCTGCCATGCAAACTTTAGAGTATTTACTAGCTCCTTACTCTGTTGATCAGTTTCTCTCTCACTATTGGACCCAGCAGGGTTTTCATTGCAAAGGACAGCCGGATAAATTTCAGGCCCTCTTTTCGTGGAATGCGCTGAATTATCTGCTGAACTACCACCGGCTCTCGGAATCGGATGTGCGGTTTTCGCTCAATGGGGAGTCGCTGCCAGAAAGCTCTGACCCTCAGGTGTGGCAAACCTATCTCAATCAGGGAGCGACGCTGATTGTCAATGGAGTGCATCATCGAGTGCCCAGCATTTCTGGGCTGGTGGATGACCTGCGCCAAGAGTTGGGCTATCGCACCCATGCCAATCTCTACTGCTCACCGTCTCAGCAGCAGGGCCTGACCTGTCACTACGACACCCATGAGGTGTTTATTCTGCAGATTGACGGGGCCAAGGAGTGGTTTGTCTACCCGGAAACAATGCCCAGCCCGACTGAAGCCCTGCGGGCTTTGCCCCAAGAGCCGCCCCAGTCACCACCCTACCTGAAGTGCGTTCTCCAGCCTGGAGATGTGCTCTATATTCCCAGAGGCCACTGGCACTACGGCATTGCCTGCGATCGCCCCTCTCTCCACCTAACGGTGGGCGTGACTTGCCTTACGGGCTTGGACTGGCTGGACTGGCTGCAGCGGGACTTGCAGACTCAAACGGAGTGGCGGCGGAGTTTACCTGCGATCGCAAACAGCGACCCCAGCGCCCTCAAGGCACATCTGCTGACCCTAAAACAGCAGCTAATCGCTGCCCTAGAAAACCCCGAATGCTTGCAGCGCTACATTGACGATCTGATGGGGGGCGAGTCGTCTGATGCCTCGATTTCTCTGCCAACTCAGCTAGAAACTGAGGCTGAGCCAACTCAGTTTGCCCGCCTGTCTTTGCCCAGCCTAAAGATGAAATAGGGGCCTCCTTAGCCTTCACGCTGAGGCGGTAGAGAGGCTGGTCTCGGGTGCTGTGCCTGGGGTTGCGAATGGGAGGTGCTTCTTGACCTCCATGCTTGTGATTCCTAACCGGTTCTGATAATTTGAGAGGTGCAAGGCGATGAGCCTAGCGGGAGGAAAGAGGTCTAGCACACCCCAATCCCCCCTAACGTCCAACCTAAACGCAGTAGGCTGAAACGCTGGATCAATCATAAGATCACGGCGAACTCTTTAACCTACTTTGAGGCGTGGCTAGCGCTGCCGCCTTGCTTTCCTTTACCCAAAAAAGTAGGGCAAAAATGACAACATCTCTAAACCTGGACATTCTCCGGGCAATTCCGTCTGGCAATCAAGAGCAGCTAAAAGTCGTCTTGATGGGCGATCTTGATGCGGTGCTTAGAACACAGGATTTTTTAGCCGTGGTTAAGTTCGCAGAGAAAAAGTTCTGGAGCAATCCGCAGCCGATAGGCACTAGCAGCGAGTACATCAGCGTGCTCATCAGAAAGAGCGCGTCTAGACCCGCTGCGCAAGTTAGTGAATAGGGTGCTGTTGCCGCTTTAGCGCAACGCGCCGATCAGGCATAGATCTCGGTGCGTCATCGTCAAGCGTGGCGCACCAACAAGGACTTGCAGCATGTTGCCCCTCACCTGCCGCAGATGATCGGCTCCCGGCGATCGGTTTGCACGAGCATTGCTGCTTTATGGGTGCTGCCTTGTGCTGCTTTGTGGGTGCGATCGCAACAGACAAAAAGCGTGAGCGTATTCTGAACTAGCCCTAAACCATGACGATCTCGTGTCGGTTTCGTGTTTGAGGGCACAACTTGACTCTTTTTGCTAAATTAGTTTATAGTAAATTAAGATAGTAAAATGAACCTAGAGTCATTACCCATAGACGCGCCTAACCCAGAAGATTTTGCTGGGTTTCTGATCTGGCAGCTGTCAAACAAGTGGGAAAAATATGTCAACCAAAAACTCAAGGAATTTGACATCAATCAAGGTGAATGTTTTCATCTCATCTCGATCCTGCAGTTATCTAAAAAGCTGAGTGAAGTCACTCAGGTTGATATCGCCCATGCAACAGGAGGGTCAATCATGAACACCTCCAAGATATTAAAGAGCTTAGAGAAGAAGCAGTGGATAACCCGCCGGACTGCTTCCGATTCACGAGCCAAAAAAGTGACCGTCACCGAAGCAGGCATAGCAGTATCAATAGATGTGGCTAAAGTTTTGGGAACAGCAAACCAAGATTTTTACAGTACAAATCACACTCAAGAATTTATCGCCATACTTCAGAAGATTAATCAAATTCACAGTCACAGGTAACTCACATGGACCCACAGCAAATCTACCAATTTCTCGAAACTGTCATTCAGGGTTTTTTCCAGTCACTGGTATCTCAACTGTTTGTAATAACTATTGCTTACCTGGTGGTTTGGAGATTTTTTGCCTCCAGCTTCAAACGCTTTCGCATTCAATCAGTTAAACGGGCTGGCCCAACACAAATTCGAGAAGAAATTAAGAACAGTATTATCGTCATAGTTGGGGGTATAGTTACCACGCCTGTCGTTCTGATTTTGCAGCAGATGGGCTACACCAAAATCTATGTGGATATCAATCAATATGGTGTTGGGTACCTCATTCTTAACACGCTTATTCTGTGGCTTATCGGCGATGCTTGGTTTTATTTCGCCCATAGGCTGCTGCATCACTCAAAGGTCTATAGATATATCCATGCCGTTCACCACCAGAGCCTGGATACCACGCCCTATACCGCTCTTTCATTTCACTTTCTAGAACCCCTGATTCTCTCGGGGTGGATCTACATTGTCATCTTTATGTTCCCTGTCAGCGTTTTAGCAATTGGAATCAATCAGGTAGTAGGTCTTTTCAACAACATCAAATCCCATCTTGGATACGAATTCTATCCAAAGTTTTTCGATAGAACGCCTCTTAGATATTTAGTAAATAGTACCCATCATAACCAGCACCATACGCAATACAACGGTAACTATGGGTTGTCTCTCAGATTCTGGGATCTTGTTTTTGGAACCGAGTTTGATGATTATGACCGTCTTGTAAGCCAGGTAAAAGGTCGTAGGAGATCAGTGCAAATAGTTGATAATTCAACTTATAAAGCGCTTAAGATCTCCAAAATTGTACCTGAGACTTCCGAGGCAACTTCAATCTATTTCGAGCCCGAGGACAAAAACTTTTATAATTACTTGCCAGGACAACACATTAACCTTCGCATTAAGGTTAAAGGAAAAGTTTACCACCGCATCTTCTCCCTTAGCAGTTCTCCAGATGTCGATGATTTTCTAAGGATCACCGTAAAGAAACATGGTGTGGTAACTAACCACCTCGCGACTGCAGCAAAAATTGGTGATGAAATTCAAGCTCTGTATCCCTGGGGAAACTTTAATGTAAGGTTGAACCCCAATCAAGCCAGAAATTACCTAATGATTGCTGGAGGAAGCGGCATTACTCCTCTCTATTCGATGATTAAATCGATCCTTGCCAAAGAAAAGAATAGCAAAGTGACTTTACTTTATGCCAGTAAGAGAAAAGAAACTGTCATTTTTTCCAAGGAGATCGAAGAGCTTACAGGCAAATTTAGGAACTTTATAGCTCTAGACTTTATTAGTGACCAAAAACGCTTAAATGAAGATATTCTTGCTCAATACTTGCAAAATCACACAAGTCCAGAAATATATATCTGTGGTCCTTCCAAGCTCAAGACCTCGATAAAAGCCTATTTGAAAACCTTAGGGGTTAGTAAAAAGCAGATACATGAGGAAGACTTTGCTGATGGTTATGTGAGCTTTCTTAAGTGATTTTTCCGGGTAATTCTATTTGTTTTTACCTAGTGGTAGAGCATAGCTAGGTGTCAAGTGTAGCTCAGCTCAATCAGGACGAAAACAACTGCGCTCTATAACTATTGGTTCACGGGAAGGCGTGCGAGGTGCATTAACCACCTGCATCTACTCAAGTATGCCAAGCAAATGCAGCAAAGGGAGCAAGCTATTTACTATCCCAGCGTCGGGCGTTGTGCTCACGCTGGAGCAAGGAGAAGTGCTTAGCTACCTTTAGTAGTTCGAATATGGTGTGATAGATGGTAGGCTGCTAGCTTTACATCTTCTGGGCTAAGACAGACTGGCTCATGCCGTAAAAAAACAGGTAGTGCTTTTGGATTTAGCACCCAAACCTTAGAACTACTTGCAGCACTCTTATACAAACGCGTAGAGGCGCAGCTTAGCTGCGCCTCCAGGGTAAGTAGGACAAGTTATGTTTCACTTTGAGGATTGGGCACTCAATCGATTTCCTTAGAAACTTCCTCACGAAATACGAGGATAAGTAGGGATAGCTAAGCTGGCTACAGAAGCGATGATTAAATTGCCAGTTACAGAGCCCTCAACTTTTAGTTTAGGAAGCCTAGATTTCGGACTGAATGCAATAGGTGAAACAAGACAGATCGAACTTGAAGCAATTGAAATCGAACAGAAATTTACCTCTTATAGGGTTTACACTCAGGTTTGCACTTGACTGTTCTTTCTGTCAAAAGAAGCTTGGTTTGCTTCATGTAATTACTATAGACGCTTTCGAGAGAAGAGCTAGCCCTGATTAACAAAGTTTACTTTTGGGGAGTAATCACTTTAGGGGAAGTTTCTACGCTTTCAAGATCATGGAGAAATATTTCAGAAGACTTAAGTGTGTAACGGCTTATTGAAACGCGTCAAGACAGAGAAACCGGGGTTCTTTAACAATGCCCTGAAACATCCAGTACTGCCAAAGAACCCCGGTTTATAGCTCCAAGCTAGCTACTTACAGCGCATATTCGGTTTCTCGATCAAACAGGTGGAAGCGATTGCGGTCAAACAGTACCTCGACCACCTCTCCAGGCGTGTATTGGGAACGCGGGTCGATTCTAGCTACAAACTCCTGGTCATCCGGCAAAGTCAGGTAGACGATGAGCTCATGGCCCATTTTCTCGATCATGACGACCTTAGCCTTGACCGGTAGAGGATTGATGCCGGGCGGGGCGTATTGAGGGCTGTAGATATTTTCGGGGCGGATCCCGAAGATGATAGGCTTGCCTTTAGAAGGCATGTAGCGCGACACCTGATTCTCGTGAACCGGCATTTTCAGCGCATCGGTGACAACAGAAAGGCTGTCTCCGTGGGGCTGCAGCGTGGCCTGGAAGAAGTTCATTGCAGGGCTGCCCATAAACCCAGCAACAAAGAGATTTACTGGATTGTTATAGAGGTTTTCGGGGGTGTCTACCTGCTGCAAAACCCCTTTGTTCATGACAGCAATGCGGTTGCCCATAGTCATAGCCTCGACCTGGTCGTGGGTGACATAGACAAAGGTGGTGCCCAGCTTTTGGTGCAGGCGGCTGAGTTCGGAGCGGGCCTGCACTCGCAGCTTGGCATCGAGGTTAGACAGCGGCTCATCCATCAAAAACACAGCCGGGTCGCGAACGATGGTGCGGCCGAGCGCTACCCGCTGCCGCTGACCGCCGGAGAGCTGCTTGGGCTTGCGATCGAGCAGTTCCTCAATGCCGAGCTGCTTGGCCGCCGACAGTACTCGCTCCTGGATTTCAGTCTTGGGCATGCCCTGGAGATCGAGGCTAAAGGCCATGTTTTCAAAGATCGACATGTGAGGATAGAGGGCGTAGGACTGAAACACCATGGCAATGTCTCGCTCTCTGGGCGATAGGTCATTTACCCGTCTGCCGTCGATCAGTAGGTTCCCTCTAGAAATCGACTCTAGCCCTGCTAGCATCCGCAGGGTGGTGCTTTTGCCGCAGCCAGAGGGGCCAACCAGCACGAGAAACTCGTCTTCACCGATCGCCAGGTTGAGGTCTTTGACTGCTGTGTACCCGTTTTCGTACTGCTTTGTGACCTGCTCAAACACTACATTTGCCATTGGTTCTCACCCCTATCCCTTAACTGATCCGGCTAACAATCCGCGCACAAAGTATCGCTGCAAAGCAAAGAACACCAGCAGCGGCACAAACATCGATACAAACGCTCCTGCCGTCAGCAGGTGCCAATCTTGACCCCGATCGCCTACCAGGTTGCGCAGTACCAGGGTGACGGGGGCCACGTTCTGATTGCCGCCCAGGTACACTAGGGCCACTAGCAGGTCATTCCAAACCCAGAGAAACTGGAAGACGGCGAAAGATGCGATCGCAGGCACCGACAGCGGCAGCACCACCCGCGTAAAGATCTTCAGATGCGACGCGCCATCTACCGCTGCCGCCTCAATCAAGTCTGCCGGCAGGGAACCAATGTAGTTGCGAATTAGGTAGATCCCGAGAGGCAGACCATAGGCAGCGTGGGCCAGCCACACCCCTAAAAACGTGCCCGCTAGACCTAATAGGTTGTAGGTGCGCAGCACCGGAATCAGCGTCATTTGCAGGGGCACTACCAGCAGCGCCACCATCGACACAAACAAGAGCTGCCGTCCGGGAAACTGCATCCAGGCTAAGGCATAGGCAGCCAGAGTAGCGATGAAGAGGGGAATGATCGTCGCTGGGATAGAAATCACCAGGCTATTGAGAAACGCCTGCCCCATGCCCTGACTGGTGAGCACATCGACATAGTTGCCCAGGTGAAACTGAGCAAAGTTAAGCGGCTCTTGAAACACCGTCCACCAGCCGGTCTGGGTCAGAGCTTCGCGGTAGCGAAAGGAGCTGATCAGCAGCCCGGCTGTAGGAATCGTCCAAAGGACGGCGATGCCGATCACGGCAATGTGAACCGGAGCAGAGGAAAGCGCCTTCTCCAGCCGATCCATAAATTTGCTGGAGCCGCGTCGTCTTCTGGGCAGTGTCGTCATCGGGTGGCCTCCTGCTGGCGGAATCGTTTGATATTGGTGAGCATCACCGGAACCACCGCTAGCAGCAGAATGACGGCAATGGCGCTGCCCCGACCAAAGTGGCGGAAGTTAAACATTTCGCGAATCATGCGGCTGGCGATTACGTCAGTGTCGAGCAGGCCGCCCGTCATCACAAACACAATGTCAAACACCTTCAGCACTGCCACGATGATGGTGGTTGCGACTACCACAATGGTGGAGCTGATCATGGGCACGGTGATGCGGCGGAAGATTTGCAGTTCATTCGCGCCATCAATGCGGGCCGCTTCAATCACATCTTTGGGAATGCCCTTGACCGCCGCCGACAGCAGCACCATGGCAAACCCAGTCTGCAGCCAGATCATGATGGTGATCAGGGCCAAGTTGTTGACGGTTCTATTGACCAGCCAGCCCACGGGTTCAAAGCCGAGGGAGACTACGATGGCATTAAGCAGGCCAATTTGAGCCACATCTGGCGGGTTGTAGGCATAGATAAAGCGCCAGATGACGCTAGCGCCCACAAAGGAAATTGCCATAGGCAAAAAGATCAGCGCCTTAGCCAGAGGTTCGTATTTGACCCGATCTACCAGCACCGCAATGATCAGGCCCAGACCCACGCTGATGCCCGTCACCAGCACCAGCCAAAGAATGTTGTTGCGAAAGGCAATCAGCATGCCCCGGTCGGTGAAGGCAAAGATGTAGTTGGCTAGCCCGACAAAGTTTCGCGATCGCGCATCAAAAAAGCTCAGGTAAAAGGTGCGCAGACTGGGCACGACCAGATAAATAAACAGCAGCAACACCGCTGGGGCCAGGTAAACCAGCGGCAACAGGCGCGGCCTAACGTTTCTGGGCAGCCGATCGACTAGCCAGTTCGCTACAAAGAAGAGAACCACAATGCCGCCTGAGCCTAGGACGACGGCTGCGATCGCACTTAAAACTCTCAATAAATTTTCAGTCGTCATTAGTAAACCCCCTCCTCCGGATCAGGCCAACTGCCCTGAATTCTGGACAAAACCCGGTTGAGATCGCTTCCAGCGATGTAGTCCACAGCCCCACTCCAGAAGGTGCCAGTTCCTACCGTCGAGGGCATCAGGTCTGAGGCATCGAACCGCAGCACATCTGCGTTGACTAAGATCTCTGCCTGCCGCTGTGTCAGCTCATCGGGGTAAGCCTCTGGGGGAACCTGCCGATGGGGCGATAGGAACCCTCCTAGAGAGGCCCAAATTTCGTGAGGGGTTGGGGTCAGCAAGTACTCAATCAAAGCCTGCGCTTCAGGCGTTGCATTAAAGACGCCAAACAGGTCACCCCCGACCAAAATCGGCGTACCGAACTGAGGCTCAATCGGCGGCAGTGGGAAAATGTCGACCTGTTCATCCACATCCACCCCGTCTGGAATGAAGGCGCTGATAAAATTGCCCTGGCGGTGCAGGAAGCAGCGGGGCGGCTCTGTAAACAGCCCCTGAATAGCGTCACCAAACGGGGTGCTGAGGGCACCCACCCCACCTCCGGGCACATACTCGGGGTTGCGGGCAATTTCGCCAAAGATGGTAAATGCCCTCTCTACAGGCGGCGAGTCGAAGGGCAGTTCGTTCGTGACCCACTGGTCATAGACCTCTGGCCCAGCGGTGCGCAGCATGATGTCTTCTACCCAGTCGGTGCCAACCCAACCCGTAGCATCACCAGCGGCAACGCCCAGGCACCAGGGAGTACCGCCATCAGCGACGATGCGATCGCTCAGCGCTATCATCTCGTCCCAGGTGGTGGGCACCGTGTAGCCCTGCTCGGCAAACTGTTGGGGGTTGTACCAAACCAGGCTCTTGACAGCAGCCCGCAGCCAGACTCCATACAGTTCATCATCAAAGGTGGCTAGCGCTAGCCAATCTTCTGGAAAGGCTTGTGTCAGTTGCTCCTGCTCGATGAAATCATCAATGGGCACCATCTGACCATTGGCAATGAACTCTGTCATCAAGCCCGGCTGAGGAAACAGGGCAACATCAGGGGCATTTCCCGAGTCAACCCGAATCGGCAGCAGGGTTGTAAAGGCATCGGTGCCCTCATAAATTATCCGAATGCCTGTCTGCTCTTCGAAGGGAGCTAGGGCAGCCCGCAAGTCGTCTAGCTGCCCCCCAGTGACCGCACCTAGAACGGTGACCGTCCGGGTGTCGTTATTCTCACCACCGTCAGTTGCCTCGGGGCTCCTGCCGCAGGCAGTGACTAAAGCAAGGCCGAGTCCGCACAGGAAGAGCGGCGCAAACCGCCGCTGGAGCGGAACGCTTTCGTTGTTTTTTAAGTTATCTTTCGAAAATTGTGGCATTTTTATCCGAAAAGCTGCCGCTATCGGCATTAAGCTCTCTCACAAATGGCCTTATTCTTGACGATAGGCAGGTGTGCTTTGTGAAGAACTCCCTCTAAAGGTATAGGGCAATTATTCTTAACGCTTTGAAATAGCTAAGTTCTGTTGCCTGGGCTCGGCTGCCTGACTAGGGTTTTAAGCTTTACAGCGAGGGGGGGCGCAGCGATGGGTTAGGCTGATGCTGCAACGGTTCTATCCTCAAATATGGCAATTTCCTTTGATCGGGCAGCCGACTTTTACGATCAGACTCGGGCCCTGCCGCCGGAGGTGGCTGATCAAGTAACCGAGTGCATTCTGAGGCTCAGTCGAGCCACGCCCGAGACCACCTTTTTTGAACCTGGTATCGGGACGGGCCGAATCGCTTTGCCCCTAGTTGAGCGGGGCTATGCCTACACTGGAGTCGATATTTCTGAGCAGATGATGGATAAGCTGCGGCAGAAGCTGGTAGGCAAACCCCATCAGCTCACCCTGATTAACGCCGATATCACGACGCTGCCCCTTGAGTCGGGGGTGTTTGATGTTGCGATCGCAGCCCATATTCTGCATCTTGTTGCCGACTGGCGCAGTGCCCTGGCAGAAATCCAGCGGGTGCTTAAGCCACAGGGTGTGCTGATCTACTTTCACCATCCCGGCAGCGGGGCCACCCGCAACGACCCCATTGACCAGCAGTGGCGAACTATTCTTGAGCGCTATAGCTATCAGGCTGATTTTGTGGGGGCCGTTACTGAGGATGTGCTGGGCTATTTTCAGGCACAGAATTTAGCGATAGAGACTGTCTCGGTAGCCGAACTGCCCCGCATTCGGACGGCAGCAGAGGCTTTGCAGACGTATTGCGATCGCATCTACAGCAACCTATGGCAAATTCCAGAGCCAATCTTCACCCCGGCCATCGAAGACCTCAAAACCTGGGTGCAGCAGACCTACCCGGATCTAAATGAACGGTTTGAGTCTTCCTATGAAGTCACGGTCACGGCAGCCTCTAGAGCTAGGTAGTCTGTGTACCCTGAACAGTGCTGAAAATTCGCTAACCTGGTTCTGTCTAGTCTGATGGGTAGGCGTGCGATCGCATGGAAGACTTTTTAACCTTCGACTTTGCCAGCGAGAGCTTTTTGCCTCGGCGAGTCTACCGCAAGGGCAGCGGGCCTGCCGTAGTCATTCTGCATGAGCTGCCCGGCATGATTCCCGAATGTGTAGATCTGGCGCGACGAATTGCAGATGCCGGGTTCACAGTCTATCTACCGCTGCTGTTTGGTGAACCCAATCGGCCCTTCTCCGGGCTGAAGATGGCGGGCAACATGGTTGAACTCTGTATCAGCCAGGAGTTTTATTGCTTTGCCCGATACCAGTCCAGCCCCATTACCGACTGGCTGCGAGCATTATGCCGCAAGGCCCATGTTGACTGCGGCGGACGGGGGGTGGGGGTAATCGGCATGTGTCTGACCGGTGGCTTTGTGCTGTCGCTGATGGCCGACTCAACGGTGATTGCCCCAGTGGCCAGTCAGCCTTCGCTACCCTTTGGCCTAACCGCTGACGCAAAAGCTGCTCTGGGCGTGTATCCCGACGAGCTAGAAGGGGCCAAGGCCAGGGCTGCCCAGGGTATACCGCTGCTGGCCCTGCGCTATTCGGAAGACGCCCTCTGTCCACCCGAAAAGTTTGCTGCCCTACGTCAGGCCTTTGGCGATACGCCCGAAGTGGTGGAAGACAGCCCCGAACTCTGCTGGCGACGCGGCAAAAGCCTGGAAACCCTGGAAATCAACTCCAGCCCCGGCAACCCCTTTGAAATTCCAGCTAACTCCCACGCAGTTTTGACTCTGGGCTACCAAGAAGCAGGCCACCCAGCCTACCGAGTATTTCAGCGGGTGGTTGCTTTTCTTAAGGAGCAGCATTTTCAGTAGCGCTAGCTGTAGGACATTGCTTGAGGCCAATGCCTCTAGGAACAAATCATTGTAAATACTCTAAAAGTCAGACCAATAAACAAGAAGTCTGACTACTTCACTAGTTATGGCAAAACTTAAGCCATTCTGCATCCACAATTGATCGGAAAGATTCCTGGAAAAAATTTGGCGCAAAACGAAGAGCATTTTGCCGGCAAGTTTCAGGACTTATGAGATCGCGTGATTGCTCAAACTGCTCTATTGCCTGAATAAGAGACGGTATATTCTGCTTAGGGAAGAAAACCCCTGTTGGATGCTCTTGATCGAGTCCCTGAATAATCTCTGTCGCTCCCCCTCGTCCATAGGCAATAACAGGTGTTCCACAAGCCTGGGCTTCCGCCATAATAATTCCAAAGTCTTCTGGAGCAGCAAATATAAACGCTCTTGCTTGTTGCATATAGGACTTTAACGTGTCAGTTTCCTGATAGCCTACAAGCTCTACATTAGATGTCGCCTTAGCCTGAATCCTTTTAAACTCAGGACCATCTCCAATGACAATTAGTTTTTGGTTTGGTAGCTCAGCAAAAGCTTCCACAATTAGGTCAATCTTTTTGAAGGGATTCATGAAAGAAGCTGTTAAGTAAAAATCTTGCTTGGAATTACTTAAGCTAAATCTTTCAACGTCAACAGGGGGATAAATTATTGTTGATTCGCACCCATAGGTCTTTTTAATTCGACGAGCAATAAACCGAGAGTTGGCAATAATTAAATCAATGCCATTTGCGGTTCGACTATCCCAAAGGCGCAGATAATGAAATAGTGTCCGGGCTAGCAAGCTTTTGATGCCACGTTGATAACCGAAAACGTTTAGATAGTAGTTCTGCAAATCCCAAGCAAATCGAACTGGTGAATGAATATAGCTAATATGCAGCTGATGTGGGTGAGTAATTACACCCTTAGCAACAGCATGGCTACTCGAAATTACAATGTCATAGTCTGAAAGGTCAAATTGTTCAATTGCTAGCGGCATCAACGGCAGATAGTACCAATAATAGCGCTTAGATAGGGGCAGACTTTGTATGAATGAGGAGGTAACAGAAGCATTTCCCAAAAACTTTCTCTGGTTCTCGGGCAAGAAATCGACAATGGAATAAACATGTGCTTGAGGAAAACATAAGAGGATCTGCTCTAATACTTTCTCAGCACCACCAGAAATAACTAGCCAATCGTGAACAACAGCAATTCTAAGGTTGGCAATATTCATTATTTGAAGCTTCCTTCATTCCTAAACAAGATGCTTTCTCAGGAGATCGACTGCTTATCTTCAAAAGGTGTTTCTAGAGAAAAGGTCTCGCTAAACCTAATGTTTTTTGTAACGTTTTCAAGAGAATCAAATTTAAATGATGCTAGCAATTCTTCGAACTTCTTTGAGAAGCCATTCAGTCCAACATAGTATTTGAAGTATCTAGTCGGCGAGAGTTTCATCCTCGGCTGATATAAATCAAAATCACGAGGATGCACATATACTGTAAGAGTTGAGCCTCTTCCTTCTGCCAACTTAAACATTTTTTTTACTACAGGAGTTGGCAATAAACGAAGATATCCGCCTCCTGAAAATGGAATTTGCTTCTTGAGAATAGACAAAGATACAATGGGAACTTCTATCAGCCTCTTTCCGCTGGGTAAAACAATCTCGAAAGGGCTATCTCGGTCTAATGAAATTCCTCCATGAGCATGAGAGCCCATAAACAGAGAAGAATCGATTTTAATGCCTTGCGAAGCCAAGATTTCAAATGCCCATAAGTGAGCGTTAGTAATAGAGAAGCCTGGAGCACGATAAGCCAAAACATCTTTATTGGCTGCTTGAGAAATTGCAGTTAGTGACATATCAAGGTCTTTAGCAAATTCATCTGGCTTCATGTGGGAAACCATGACATGTGTATATCCATGTGAGCCAAGTTGATGTCCTCGCTCACAAATTTGTTGAATAACAGTAGGGTGTTGCTTCGCAACCCAACCCAATACAAAAAAAGTGGCGTGCACCCCATATCTATCGAGAATATTTAAAACATGCTCTGTATTACGATTTACTCGACTATCTAGCTTGCTCCAGCAAGTGACAGGTTGAGTTTGTCCACATTCAAGAATATGAAACCACTCTTCAACATCAATTGATAGACCGTGACATCTAGGTTGCTGACTCTCGATAAACATTGTTTAACACTCCAGCTGAATTAACACTTTTGATGCTTCAAAAAATGCAGGTAGTGGTATCGAGATAATCTGTGACAAAGCTTTCTAGCAGCAGGACGTAAGTTATCTCAAGTTGGACTGCGACTCAATTCAGCCTGCTGTTACTCAGCAATGTTACAGCAACCTTTTTGTTTCTTGCTGGGCCTGCTTGACTTTCATTTGGCATTGTTTAGAGGTCAGCATAACCACCTTTAAAGACTGTGCTTGGGCTTTTCAAACTTATTGCCCGCTTCTTTCAAATCCTGATAGCCTCATGGATGTGCTGCAGGCTGTGCCAGCTTATTACCTGCGTGGCAAGACGCGAGCAGAGCATCCACTGTAGGATGTGCACAGCAATCAGTGCCCTCAAGAACGCAAGTTCTGAATCATCCCTCTTTAATCACTTCAGGGGAAGTAAAGTGAAGGAAGAAGAACTGTAGTAGGGGTAGGAACAATGGTTGTCCCTCGCCTTGCCCGTCAGACCGTTGGTTTTGTAGATGA